>JAEDHF010000170.1 GCA_016297165.1 Oscillospiraceae bacterium
GCCTTTTGTATAGAAAGGAAAGGAAAAATGAGAGTTCTGTCGCTTTGCAGCTCCAGTAAGGCAAACTGCACATACATAGAGCATAGGGGAGAGGCTATCCTTGTGGATATAGGGTGCAGCTATAAGGCGCTTTGTGAGGGGCTTTCTCTGGCAGGTAGAAGCGTAGAGAGGATTAAGGCGGTATTCATTACCCACGAGCACTCCGACCATATAAAGGGGCTTCTTACCTTTTCGAAAAAGCATAATGTTCCTATTTTTGCCTCGGAAGGAACACTTTCAGCTATAACAGATAAGGATAAGGTAAGCGGGGGAGCGGATTTAAGGCTTATTTCCGAAATAGCCGACGCTCCCGTAGATTTCGGCGTAAACGCCTTCAGAACGCCTCACGACAGCGCCGAGAGCAACGGCTATACTGTTACATATAACGAGGGGAAAATCGCTGTCTGTACCGACCTTGGACACGTTACGGAGGAGGTAAGAGAAAACCTCTTAGGCTCGAAATTCGTGCTTTTAGAATCGAATTACGATCTTTCGATGATGACGAGAAATATAATATATCCTGAAGCCCTTAAGGCGAGAATACGCTCCGATGTAGGCCATCTATCCAACGGCGACAGCGCTTCCTTCGCCCGTGAGCTTATAAAATCGGGTACTACCTCGATAATGCTGGGGCATTTAAGCCAGGAAAACAATACTCCCGATATAGCCTTCGGGAATATGGTATCGGCATTAAGAGCCTCGGGAATAGAGCTGGACCGTGACTATTTCCTTACGGTAGCTAAGGTTACGGGGGACGGAAGGGCAGTAGCAATATGACTAACAGGTTTCCTTATTCGGAGGATAATAAGCGCTATCACACCCTTAATTTTCATAATAAAAGAACCTATGAACGAAAAATGTTCAAGGCGGTTATTGACGCAGGCTTAACCTGCCCCAATATAGACGGTACTAAGGGAACGGGTGGCTGCATTTTCTGTGACGGTGGAAGCGGTTATTTCACCAATGAGAAAACTGTTCCTATATATGAACAGCTTACCCTCGAAAGAGAACGTATTCACAGGAAATATCAAGACGCAGGCATTATCGCCTATTTTCAGGTGCATTCAAATACCTACTGTAGTTTAGCAAGGCTTAAGGGTATGATTGAGGAGGCTATAGAAAGCGGTGCTGACGGTATTTCTGTAGCCACAAGGGCAGATTGCCTTTCCGAAGAAAAGGCGGATTACCTGTCGGGTATTTCCGTCCCCTTAACGGTAGAATTAGGCTTACAGAGTGCCTGTGATGATACAGCGATAAGGATAAACCGCTGTCATAGCTATGATGAATTCCTTAAGGGCTACAATATGCTTAAGGAGCGCAGGATAAGAACCTGTGTTCATATTATTGACGGGCTGCCCGGCGAGTACAGGGAGAAAATGATGTGGACAGCGAAAAAGCTGGGAGAACTCCGACCCGACGGGGTAAAAATACACCTTCTGCACGTTATAGAGGGTACAAGGCTCGCTGATATGTATAATCGGGGCGAATACACCCCTCTCGGAAAAGAGGAGTATATTGATATTGTAACCGAACAGCTTCGCTATCTGCCGCCCGAGACGGTAATAGAACGGATAACAGGCGACGGTGATAAGCATAAGCTTATTGCGCCGCTATGGAGTATGGACAAAATTTCCGTCCTTGGCGGAATTGATAAGCTTATGAAGGAAAAGGATATATATCAGGGAGATCTTTTTGAAAGGGATTAAGGCGACAATATGGAATGGCTAAATCTATATGGATTGATTTTTATATTTGTTATTACGATTCCAAACATCATATTTGCGGTGAGATGCAAGGACGGTTTCCTCAACAAATGGAATAATAAATTAGTTGAGGTCATTGAACAAATCGGTAGGTTTTTCTGTTTCGGGTTTATGATAGTGAATATACCAGGTACATATTTCGGCTTCTGGACAGATGCCTGCTTTTTGGTTTATCTTATAGTAAATATCTCACTTATTGCTTTATACTGCCTTATATGGATTATCTGCTTTAAGAAAAACTCTGTTTTCAGAGCATTGGCACTCTCTGTTATTCCGTCAATAGTATTTCTGTTTAGCGGAATAATGAGCAGGTCGGTTTTACTAATTATTGGGTCGTTGTTTTTTGCCCCTGCTCATATTTTGATTTCATATAAAAATGCAAGATAGCAAGATGTATATAAACAAAAAGCCTGAGAAGCGTTTCAACCTCTCAGGCTTTTGTTTTTGTCGGATATTTACTTCGACTTCGCCATAGCGAACATATCGGAAAGCTTTAATCTGTTTCCGTTATGGAGTATGATTGCCTCGTAAACCTTAGCTACTACCATAAGCATTACAATTACAGACGCTAAAAGGATAAGCACGGAAATAATTGCTTCAACTACGCTCATCTGATTAAGGAGTACCGCAGAAGGGAGAGCGAAAGGAGAAGAAATGGGGAGATAACGTGATATTATCATCATCATATTCGTTTCGCCCGTTACCGCTCCGATAGTAGGGAAGTAAGCGAGATAGAAGCCAACAACACCTAAAAGGGAGAGCGGCTGGCTTGCCGAGGAAAGGTCCTCCATTTTGCTGATGCTTGCGCCTGCAAGTCCTGCAACGGTAGCAAAGAAAAGGAAGCCGAGAACGAATACAATAAGCATAAATATTATTGAACCGAAGTTAAAGGAGGAGAAAGCGGAGGAAAACTCGGATACTACCGCTCCTGCCTCTGCCGCCTGCTCTGAGGTTGCCGCCATAGCGGTGAGCTGTCCTACCTTCGAAAGGATACCGAAGGGGAGCGAAATTAAAACGCCAGCTGCTCCGCCTATCATAATTACAATGAACTGTAAAAGTGAAACAGTACACATAGCCAGTATCTTACCCATAATGATAGCGAGGGGTTTTACGGAGGTAAGGAGATATTCGATAACTCTCGAGGTTTTTTCGGTAGCTACCGACTGGGAAACCATTGTACTGTAGGAGAAAATAAACATAAAGAGTACAAGAGAGCTTAGCATAGGAACAATAGAATTTATCATGTCAACTATGGGGCTTGTGGCTTCCTTTCCTGCCATATTAGCGGAGTAGGAAACTCCCGACATAGCTGACATAAGGTCCTCGTCCTTAATGCCGAGGCTCTTAAGATACTGAATTCTTACGCTGCTTGCAACAGTACCGCAGAGCATTTCGCAGTCGCCCTTTGATATTGTGGAATTTACGCCTGCATAGATACCATCGACCGAATAAATACCCTCATTGTAGTTTACTGTAATTAGAAGGCCGTTTGTGCTTGTGTTTTCAAGAGTAAGCGCCAGCTTATCCGCTTCTTCTTTTGAAACAAGCTTAGGCTCGGGGGTAATACCGCTGAAATCGAAGGTCATATCGGTATTGTTGTATATAGAAAGCTCTGATACAGAGGAAGAAATACTATCTTCTCCCGAAGCAACACCCTTTAATACATCGTCTAAGAAAAAGACGGGGATGATATTTGCGGAAGCTCCTATAAGACCCAG
>JAEDHF010000171.1 GCA_016297165.1 Oscillospiraceae bacterium
TGTAATCGTGCTTTTCAACACCAATTTCTCGTATTCGTTTTATTGCGTCATCAATATTATCATAAAGCTTATAGCTTATTGTCTTGAAGCCGAGGCTTTTAAGGTAATCGATAGACTCGCTGTGGCAGGATATTTCCTTACCCTCTATCTGTTGGATATTGAATATGAATATATCAAGACAACGTTTTGCCGTTACGGAGCTGTCCTTCTGACGGAGAGAGCCTGCGGCGGCATTACGGGGATTCTTTGCAGGCTGTTCGCCCCTCTCTTCCTGCTCCGCTACTAATGCGGCGAAGCTTTTACGAGGCATATACACCTCGCCTCTTACTTCAAGAAAAGGAAGCTTTTCGTTTATTTTTAAAGGGATTGTTCGGATAGTACGAAGATTTTCCGTAATATCCTCGCCGATAAAGCCGTCCCCTCGGGTTGAACCTCTTGTGAAAACTCCATCCCTGTATTCGAGAGAAACGGATAACCCGTCAATTTTCGGCTCTACAGAGTAACGGGGAGTAACCTCCTCCCTTACTCTTTTATCGAAGGCATATAGCTCCTCCTCGCTGAAAACGTCCTGTAAAGAGCCCATCTGAACGGTATGGGTTACTTTTTCGAAGGTAGTAAGAGCATAGCCGCCTACACGAAGAGTTGGAGAAAGGGGCGAAATAAGGTCGGGAAATTCCATCTCGATAGCCTTAACCTCTCTCATAAGAGCGTCATATTCGTCGTCCTCTATGGTGGGTGCGTCCATTACATAGTAATTATAATTATGCTTTTCTATAACCTCATAAAGCTCGTTGAGCCTTGATTCTGCTTTAATTCTATCCATATCATTCCAGCGAATTACAAATCGAAATCAGCAAGCTCGCTATAATACTCCTCGTCTAAAATTATGTTTGAATAGGAATCGGGAACCTCGCCTATAAGAACAGTCTGCGAAATAATAAGGTTTGTGTCAACCTTTACCTCTTCTCCGAAGCCTGCAATAACAGGGGTAAGAGCTACCGAAACCTCTAAAACTATGCTATGAATTGTCTGGTTTATACCTGCGCTTTTGAATTTGCTAACAAGCTTTGTGTCTGCCTTACCTTTTGGCTCAACGTGAAACTGAAGCTCCTTACCCATTCCGTAAAAATAACTTATTCCCGAAAGAGAGCCGATTGAAATGCCAACCGTTTCATCGGAAATACTGTCAATTTCGTTGTTGATTGACTCGTTAATAAGGGATTTAAGGCTGTTTATCTTATTCTGGTCAGTATTAAGAGCAGAAATCCTACCGTTGTTATCAAAGGTAAAGGAAACGATATCCTTATAGGAATTAAGCTCGTCTCCGACATGACCGAAAACAGCGTTGCTTATAATCCTTTCGGCAGCAAGCTGGCACTGGTAGCTTATAAGCCTTACCAATGTAGGCTTAATATATAAATCAAAAGCGGTTAAGGCTACGAGGGCAAGAATACCTGTTATTACAAATATCCTGCCCACATATCCCCGTATCCTTCTCTTTTTATTCTTCAAGTAATCACCCCGTCGTAGTACTACTATATATCTATGACGGGAAAAGCTGTCTTAGCCCTTAAAGAAGGCACGGAATGCCTTATATGCCATATAAACATCTGTTTTTGCTGTAATTTCAAAGGGTGCGTGCATAGAAAGCACAGGAACGCCAACATCGATTGTATCAATATCAAGATTAGCTATATACATAGCGACAGTACCGCCGCCGCCTGCGTCAACCATACCAAGCTCCCCGGTCTGCCAGATAACATCGTTTTTATCAAGAAGCCGCCTTATTTCGCTTACAAATTCAGCAGAAGCGTCATTTGTACCCGACTTTCCTCTTGAACCCGTATATTTTGTTACAACAACGCCCTTATTCAGATATGCTGAATTCATTTTCTCATAGGGAGCGGAGAATGTGGGGTCAAAACCAGCATTTACGTCAGCAGAAAGGCACTTTGAAGCGGAAAGAACGGTATGTCCCTTAACTCCGAAGGTTTCTGCAAGGTCGTAAATGAAATATTTCAGATAAGCGGAACGAAGCCCTGTATTGCCCTCGCTTCCTATTTCTTCCTTATCGGTAAGAATAGTTACCGCAGTTCTTTCGGGAGCGGATTTAAGGGATAAAATTGCAGTAAGGGCAGGATATGCACAAACTCTGTCGTCCTGACCGTATGCGCCGATCATACTTCTGTCGAAGCCTATATCCTTCGCCTTAAAGGCAGGAACACATTCAAGCTCGGCGGAAATGAAATCCTCCTCGGTGATGCCGTATTTCTCATTCAGAATAAGCATAAGGTTAAGCTTTACGTTTTCAGAAGCCTTATCCTCTCTGAAGGGACGTGAGCCGATAAGAATGTTGAGCTCCTCGCCCTTTATAAGCTTTCCGGCAGGACGCTTGTACTGTTCTTCGGCAAGATGGGGTAAAAGGTCGGTAACTACGAAAACGGGGTCGCTATCGTCCTCGCCGATTTTTACCTCTACCTTTTCGTCGTCAGCCTTATAGATAACACCGTGAAGAGCAAGAGGAAGAGCTGGCCACTGGTATTTCTTTATTCCGCCGTAATAGTGGGTCTTGAAATAGCCTAAGCCCTCGCTTTCGTAAAGGGGATTCTGTTTTAAATCGAGACGGGGTGAGTCGATATGCGCAGCGGCAATATTAACGCCCTTTTCAATAGGCTCCTTACCGATAACGGCAAGAATAAGCGCCTTTCCCCTGTTGTTGAGATAGATTTTATCGCCCTCGGAATACTTCCTGTTCTTATCGAAGGGCTTGAAGCCCTGCTTTTCTGCCATTATTACAGAACGCTCACAGGCCTCTCTTTCTGTCTTACAGGTATCAAGGTATTCCATATACCCTTCGCAGTATTTATCCGCTTTTTCGATATCGCTTTCGCTAAGCTCAAGACCTGCGTCCTTACGCTTCATAAAAAGCTTTTCCTTTAAATCTGCTGCTTCGTTTTTCTTTTCCTTTTTTGCCATTTTTATCATTTCCTTTCATTCGAATATAACTCTAAGTAAGAATTATATGCGTCATTTATTTTATTAACATAATGCTGTGCTGTTTTTGACGGGATTTTCTTAAGTGTTTCGCCGTCGTCGGAATAATCGGGGTCGGAAAGCCACTCCGATACGGTACCGATTCCCGAATTATATGCCGCAGAAGCTAAATCCCTGTCACCGAAGTATTCAAAAAGATAATCGTATAAATAAACCCCGTATCTTATATTCGTTTCAGGGTCGAACATATCCTCATAGGTAATTTCATCTCCGTCGCCAAGACGATATTTTATCCAGTCGAAGGTTTCCTCCATTATCTGCATAAGTCCCCTTGCGCCAACGGAAGAAACAGCTTCGGGATTAAATCCGCTTTCGGTTTTTATTACCGAGTATATTACGTATTTATCAATACCGTATTCATTTGAATACTTTTCAACTAAATCTGTATATTTCAAGGGGTGAGAGTTTTTCATATATTCATATTTTACGCTCTCATAGCCCTTTATACCCATTATAGCCCCGA
>JAEDHF010000172.1 GCA_016297165.1 Oscillospiraceae bacterium
ATGATGCATTTCTACATCTATCCGCAGATTGTAGCCCTCGACCTTAGTATGAGACATATAATAAACAATTCCGTTCGTCTTATGATAGGCGGACTCTTCAGGAATTTAGCAGGACTTTTCGCTTCCTTGCTTATTCTCTTCCTTATGATTCTTCTTTTCCCGTATTCCGTTCTGGTGCTACCTCTTCTGCCCTTTGCGTGGATATGCTTTATAAATACCTTCTGCGCTTATCCCGTAATACAGAAGTACATCATCGACCCCTTCTATGAAGCAAGAGGCGAGAGAAACCCCGAATATGCGAGATACGAAAACTCCGAAGACGACGAAAACGTTGTATTCGCCGATAAGGGCGGCGAGGAAGCTCCCGTTGACCTTCCTACGGGACATAAGAAAAAAATGGAAACAGGGGAGAAGGTTCAGGTTAAAACCAAGGGTAAGGTAATTAAATAACGATATACAGTATTCAGACAAAAAGAGGTGTATTATGAGAGCAGATCTACATTGTCACACAACGCTGTCCGACGGTTCTCTCGGTATTGAGGAGGTTATCGCTCAGGCTAAGCGAAACAAAATCGACGTGCTTGCTATAACCGACCATGACAATTTAGCTTCCTTTTCGAGAGCTGTCGTCCTTGGTCAGAGATATGGCATAAGAGTGCTTCCTGGCGTTGAAATATCCGCAGTTGACGGACAGCGCGGCAAGAAGGTTCATATTCTTTGCTATATGCCCCATAAGCCCGACAGACTTGAGGGATTATGCCTTCGTACTTGTGAGGCAAGAAAACAGCGAGGCAAGAAAATGGCTCTTAAGGTTATGTCGGAATATCCTATTGCTCTCGAAAATATTCTCCATTACGCTTCGGGCAGCAAAGGAATCTATAAATGTCATATAATGCACGCTCTTATGGACTACGGCTATACTACCGAGCTTTACGGTGAGGTTTACGAGTCCCTCTTCAATGCCAATACCGGACTCTGTTCCGCTGAGGTAATAGCTGAAACCGAGCATAACCCCGATGTACGCTTTGCTCTTGAGCTTATCCGTTCTGCCGGCGGTACCGCTATTATCGCTCACCCGAAGGTTTACGACAGCTTCGATCTCATTGACGAGCTTGCTTCTGCAGGAAAAATCGACGGTATCGAGGTTTACCACGAAAGCGCCAATGAGGAAGAGGAAGAGGCTATGCTGAAAATCTGTGAGAAGTATAATATCATTCCCACAGGCGGCTCGGATTTCCACGGCTTCTATAACCACTATGCAATTTCTCTCGGCTATAAGTTTACCCCCGAACAGTCGGTAAGAGACATAATTCTCAGGGGCGAGGCATTAAAATAAATACATAATCAAAAAGGAAGAACAAAGAATGGATATCAAAGAAGAAGCACTGAAAAAGCACTATGAATGGCAGGGTAAAATCGAGGTAATCTCCCGTGCGCCCATTAACACAAGAGAGGACCTTTCCTTGGCCTATACCCCCGGCGTTGCGGAAGCCTGCCTTAAGATTAAGGATAACCCCGATTTATCCTACGAATTAACGAGAAGAAAGAACCTTGTGGCGGTAATAACCGACGGAACAGCCGTTCTCGGTCTCGGAGATATCGGCGGTCTTGCAGGAATGCCCGTAATGGAGGGAAAATGCTGTCTCTTCAAGGAATTTGCAGGAGTTGACGCTTTCCCTATCTGCGTTAAGAGCAAGGACGTTGATGAAATCGTAAGAACTATCGAGCTTATCGCTGACAGCTTCGGCGGTATAAACCTTGAAGATATTTCCGCTCCCCGCTGCTTCGAAATCGAAAGGCGCTTAAAGGAAAAGCTTGATATTCCCGTTTTCCATGACGACCAGCATGGTACCGCAGTGGTAGTGGGAGCTGCTCTTATAAATGCCGCTAAGTGTGCAGGTAAGAAGCTTTCCGACCTTACCGTTGTAATAAACGGCGCAGGCGCTGCAGGAATAGCAATCGGAACCTTTCTTTTAAGTCTCGGAATAGGCAATCTTATTATGGTTGACCTCTGCGGTATAATCAATAAGGATGATAGCTACGATAATCCTGCCCACGAGAAAATAAAGGCAGTTACAAACAATAACAATATCAAGGGCGGCTTAGCTGACGCTATGAAGAGCGCCGATGTATTTATCGGCGTATCGAAGCCGGGTCTTGTTACCGAGGAAATGGTTAAGAGTATGGCGGATAAGTCCATTATCTTCGCTATGGCTAATCCTACCCCCGAAATTATGCCCGATAAGGCTAAGGCGGCAGGAGCTTATATTGTCGGTACAGGCAGAAGCGATTTCCCCAACCAGATTAACAATGTTCTCGTTTTCCCAGGGCTTTTTAAGGGTGCTTTAAGCGTAAGAGCAAAAACTATTACCGAGGAAATGAAGATGGCGGCGGCTTACGCTATTGCGGCGGTTATTCCCGAAAAAGAAATAACCCCCGAAAATATTATCGCAAGCCCTCTTAATAAGGCGGTTGCCGAAAGCGTAGCTAAGGCAGTAGCCGACGCATATAAGGAGTGATTAAAATGACTTTTGAATATATACCGAGGGGAGTATGCTCCCGTAAGATTATAATTGATGTTGAGGATAATAAGGTTCTCGACGTAAAGTTTATCGGCGGCTGTAACGGTAACCTTAAGGGTATCGGCGCTCTTGTAAAGGGTATGACCGTAGATGAGGTTATTACCCGTCTTGAGGGCATTGACTGCAATATGAAGGGAACCTCTTGTCCCGACCAGCTTGCTATGGCGCTTAAGTCGATAAATAAGTAAGGGCGGTAGATATGAAGATTATTGCGGTAGATTACGGCGACAGCCATACCGGCCTTGCCACCTGTGACGTTATGGAAATGCTTGCTTCTCCTCTTTGCATTATTGACGAAAAGGATTTTGAAGTCTGCGCCGATAAGGTAGCGGAGAAGATAAAGGAAACCCGTTCCGAGCTTGTTGTGGTAGGTAATCCTATAAATATGAACGGAAGCTATGGTCCTCGGAGTGAGAAGTGCACAGCCTTCGCAGAGCTTCTCAGGGAACGTGTAACCGTCCCCGTGGAAATGTGGGACGAGCGTTCTACTACGGTTACCGCTCATAATATGATGAACGAGGTCAATAAAAGGGGAAAGAAGAGAAAGGCGGTAATTGACGCTGTTGCGGCAGCTGTCATTCTCGAAAACTACCTTGCATGGCGGAGAAATCATAGGTGAAATATGAGGAAAAGGAAGATAAATAACGAGGAAGCGGATAAAAGGCTAAAGCGGAGAATATCGAGAAACTGGATAATCTGCGCCGCCTCTCTCATTTTTATATTTATTTGCTATTATTATGTAAAATAGCCCTACTTGACAATCAAAAAATGATGTGTTAGAATATAATAGGGTAATACCGCATAATTATTGTCGCAGGATTACGCAGTCAGATTTTTCGTCAGGCGGAAGCCGCCCCCAGGATTGTGCAAATAGAGCGCAGGCAGGCTGGTCTGTCGGTCAGCCCCTCTGTCACTTCGTGACACCTCCCCCC
>JAEDHF010000025.1 GCA_016297165.1 Oscillospiraceae bacterium
TAGTAAGAAAGAAAAAGACTGAATAAAGGGTACCCTTCTGGCAGTTCCGCCGGGCGGCTGCTCTCGTTTAATTGAGAGTGGGCTTGCCCGGCGGTTTTCGCATATTTCTGTATGGTCGCTCTACTGAAGGCAGCCCCTAAACTATGATGGTTAGGGGGTGTTTTTTATTGTAAGACCGTGGATACAGAAACGACTATTGACAAATCCCTGCCAATACCCGTGACCCGAAGGTATGGCAAGGGAAGGGCGGAAATTACTTCCTGAGATATTTTGCTGTGATTGTGGTACCCTTTTCAAGCATTTCCTTAGGCGTTCCTGTAAATACAACCTCACCGCCCTTTGTTCCTCCGTCGGGACCAATGTCTATAATGTAATCCGCAAGCTTCATAACATCGGTGTTATGCTCTATTACGATAACCGTATTTCCACGGTCAACAAAGCCCTCGAGAATATCCACCACCTTTTCTATATCTGCGGAATGAAGTCCCGTAGTAGGCTCGTCCAGAATATAGATATTGCCCTTCTTGTTTATGTTCTGCGCAAGCTTTACCCTCTGCCGCTCGCCGCCGGAGAAGGTTGAAAGAGGCTGTCCGAGGGAGATATAGGAAAGTCCCACATCCATAAGCGCATTAAGCATAGCGGAAATCTTCTTATTGTCCTTAAAGAAGGGTAAAGCATCCTCAACGCTCATATTAAGTACGTCAACAATCGTTTTTCCTTTAAGGGAATACCTGAGGGCTTCCTCGCTGTAGCGCTTGCCGTTACAATGCTCACAAACGGTAGTAACGGGCTCCATAAACACAAGCTCGGTAGTAATCATACCCCGTCCCTTACAGTATGGGCAGGCGCCCTTTCCGTTAAAGGTAAAAAGACCGCTGTCGGCATTGTTTTCTGCGGCGAAAACCTTTCTTATTTCGTCGAAGAAGCCTAAGAAGGTGCATACTGTGGAACGCCCCGTGGCGGTAACCGCACTCTGGTCGATAAGAACTATCTGCTCCTCATACTGCTTTGCAAAAACATCCCTGATAAGGGTGGATTTTCCGCTTCCTGCAACACCAGTAACTACGGTCATTATTCCGAGAGGAATATCTACATCAATGTTTTTGAGATTATGAAGGCTTGCCCCTCTTATGGGCAGGAAGCCCTTCGGCTTACGCACATTTTCCTTTATCTTTATCTCCGAGGAAAGGGCGTTTCCCGTTTTCGTTCCGCTTATAAGGAGGTTTTCGTAGCTGCCCTGAAACAGTACCTCGCCGCCGTTTTTTCCTGCCAGCGGACCGATATCTATTATCTCGTCGGCGATACTTATAATATCTTTGTCGTGTTCGACTACAAGAACAGTATTTCCCTTATCCCGAAGATTCTTCAGCAGCCTTGACATTCTGTGCACATCTCTGGGGTGCATACCCGTACTGGGCTCGTCAAAAATATATATCATTCCGCAAAGAGAGCTTCCCATATAGCGTACAAGCTTAAGGCGCTGTGCTTCTCCTCCCGAAAGGGTAGAGCTTTCTCTGTTCATAAATAGATAGGGAAGCCCTATATCTATCATTCTGTCAAGGGAGGCTTTAAGCTGGTCGATAATTGTTGCAGCCCGCTCGTCGTGAATATTGTCCAGCTCCTTCCTGAGCTCCGAGAATTCCATTTCGCACATATCGTTTATGTTATGCCCGTTTATTTTACAGGAAAGAGTTGTATCGTTAAGCCTCTTACCCTTACAGTCGGGACATTCGCATTCATAAAGAAATCTTGCAATCTTTTTAAGGGTGTTGTCGGTCTGTTCTTCTGCACCCTTCATAAGTACGAGACGCCTGAACTGGTTATATACGCCCTCTAACTTTTTATCAAGCCTTTCGCCGCCCTTTGTACGGCTGCCGTACAGAAGTATATTCTGTTCCTCTTCGGTTAAGTCCTTCCAGGGAACGTCGGTTCTGAATAATTCGGGATGACGGTAAACCTTCCAGTAATAATTCCCTTTACCGAAGGCAGGCAGGTTAAAGCACCCCTCGTCGTAGGTTTTATCGGCATTGATGAGGTTATTTATATCGAAATCCATAATCTTTCCGATACCTGCACAGGTAGGGCACATACCGTTAGGGTTGTTGAAGGAAAAATATGAGGCAGGACCGATACGGGGCGTGCCTATTCTCGAAAACATAAGACGCAGCAGGGAATACATATCGCTTATTGTGCCTACGGTTGACCTTGCGTTTCCGCCGAGACGGGTCTGGTCAATTATAACCGAGGGGTTAAGGTTATCTATGAATTCTACTTCAGGCTTTTCGTATTTCGGAAGCCTTCCCCTTACCCAGGCGCTGTAGGTTTCGTTCATCTGCCGCTGGCTTTCCGCTGCTACGGTGTCAAAAACGATACTGGATTTTCCCGAGCCTGAAACTCCCGTAAAAACAACAATTTTATTCTTCGGGATATCGAGGGAAACGTTTTTCAGATTGTTCTGCCTAAGACCTCTGATTTTAATGGGTTCTGTCATACTATTTCCTCCTTTTGTGCTGTGATTCTGTTTTTGGCTAACGATTTCTTCCTTAACCGTTAAGGAATGTGATTATAGCATACTTTTTAAAAAAATGCAAGTGCTTTTTCTGCATAAATTCAGTTTTTTCATTCCTTTGGATAAGACGGAAAAAGCGCAAGGGCATTTTCGCCCTTGCGCCTTGTGTTCTATGAAAATATGTAACTGAGCTTATCAGAGAATAACACGGTTCCTTCCGCTTTCCTTAGCGGTATAAAGCTTTTCGTCGGCTGCCTTTATATTCTCCTCGATAGAAAGACCCGGGTCAATTCTTGTTACGCCGAAGCTCATAGTAATCTTTATGTCAAGCTCTTCGTAATGACATACGGATTCCATTATGCTTATTCTGAGGCGGTCTGCTGCCTCAGCTGCCTTTTCGGCGGAGGAGTCGGGGAGAATAACGATAAATTCCTCGCCGCCCCAGCGGTAAACGCCGTCACAGATACGGCAGCTCTTGCGGAAAATATCTGCAACATGGCGAAGCACTGCGTCGCCTGCGTTATGTCCGTATGTATCGTTTATATGCTTGAAATGGTCGATGTCGCAGATAAAGAGGGAAACGCCGTTAGTATTATCCGTATCATTTACGAGCTTTTCGAAATCCTTGCTGTAATCGCTGTAGAAGCCCATACGGTTTTTAAGCTCGGTAAGCTTATCATGACGGGAATCGTCAAGAAAGCTGTCGGATTCGAGAGTAATTCCGCATATAATCGCCGCAAGAGAAAGCCGTCTTACATCCTCCTCTAAATCGAAGCCCTTATCGTTAAGCTTATTTATAGCCTGGTAAGCTCCGATAAATTCACCCTTACAGTCGGATATAGGCATAACAAGGATAGATTTTGTAATATAGCCTGTCTTCTTATCTACCTCGGAGTTGAAATCGGGGCAGTTATAGGGATCGTTTGTAACGATTGAGCGTTTTTCCGAGAGAGCCTTTCCTACGAGACCTGTGCCCTCGGGAATAGTGATTCTGCCTTCGCCCACAGCTGCAGTAGTCCAGAGTGTATGGCTTCTCTTATCCCATTTCCAGAAGCTTGCTCTGTCTGCGTCCACAAGGGTTCTTCCTAAATCAGTAAGAAGACGATAGATGGCGTTATGGTCGTTTTCGGCGTCGCTGTCGTCCTTGGACATCTGCGTGTACAGGTCCTGAGTGATGTTGAATATTCTGTCAAGAAGCGCTTCAGACGCATTTCTTATCTCCATAGCTATACTTCCTTTCTTGTATAAGGCAGGCTCTTCTGCCCACTGCACATCATATATTTTATTAGAATTATAGCAGAAATTTCCGCTTATGTAAATAGCGAAATATAAATTTTTTCAAAAATTAAAAAATTTAGTGACAAATCCGTATAATTATGGTATAATAATCCAAAACAGAAAAATGGGGGATTTGCTATGAAAAAGCGTTCGGTATGGACGGGTATAGCTGAAACTGCGGCGGTATGCCTGCTGGCGTTTCTTATATCCTTTTTTGATGTGTTCTATTCCTTCGACAGCCTTATGAGGGATAAGCTGTATCAGCAGCCCCGCGGGATCAACAATAAAATCAAGATAATTGCCGTTGACGATGAAACCTTAAGAGATGTGGGTCCCTTCGGCACCTGGTCGAGAAGCGTTTATGCCGATGTTATCGAAAAGCTGGGGGATATGCCTGCCGTTATCGGTATGGATATAATGATATTCGGTGAGATGGACAGGGAGGGCGACGAAAGGCTTAAGGAGGTCTGCTCCGAAAGCGGTAGGGTAGTAGCAGGCTCCTACATTAACTACAATACCGCCTACTGCGTTGATGAAAACGGTAAGCCCTACATAAATCACCTCAATATTGCGGATATCGAGGAGCCTATTATAAGCGATAATGCCTATACGGGCTTTGTGAATGCAGTTCCCGACGAGGACGGAATTGTCCGCTCCGCTATCCTTTCGGCAGAGTATAACGGCGAAACCTATCCTGCCTTCGGCGATAAGATATATTCCCTCTACTGCGAAAAAATGGGCATTTCCAAGGAAATACCCCGTCTTGATGATAACGGACGAATGTGGATAAACTATGCCGGCCGCCCCTGCGATTATGAGCATATACCTCTCAGCAAGGTGCTTGACGGTACTGTTGACCCAAGAATTTTCAAGGATTGTATCGTGCTTGTAGGCGCTTACGCTTCCGGGCTTCAGGATCAGTTTTCCGTACCCAACAGCGCCGACCAGATGTTCGGAGTAGAAATACACGCCAACATTATTCAGGGTCTCCTTGACGGAAAAAGCTCAGTTCCTGCGCCGAGAGTAGCGGCGGCTCTTATTACGGCAGCTTTCGCTTGTCTTGCCTATATACTTACGAAGAGGCTGGCGCTTAAATTTTCGACTCCTCTTGTTATCCTCCTTGTGGCAGGAAGCATTTTCGCCTTCATTATGCTTAATAATGCAGGCATAGCCTTCCCCCTTATTTATCTTGCTCTTTGCGTAATAGTCTGCTACCTTATTAACCTGATAAGGAAATATGTAAGCGAAAAAAGGGAAAAGAAGAAGATAACCGACGCCTTCAAAAAATATGTAGCGCCGCAGGTTGTTGAAGAAATAGCGAAAAAGGGCGGATATAATATCTGTCTCGGCGGCGAGAACCGCAATATCGCAGTACTTTTCGTTGATATAAGAGGCTTTACGCCTATGTCCGAAAGTCTTGAGCCCGAACAGGTTGTAGATATTCTCAACAGCTATCTTAACCTTACCACCAATTCTATTTTCGCCAACGGCGGTACTCTCGATAAGTTTATCGGCGACGCTACTATGGCGGTTTTCAATGCGCCCTTCGACCTTGACGACTATGTTTATCGGGCTGTAAAAACCGCCTGGGATATTGTAAGCGGCGGAAACGCCATAGAAAGTAAGTTCCTCGAACGTTATGGAAAATCGGTAAGCTTTGGCGTGGGAGTAAACTGCGGCCCTGCGGTTGTGGGAAATATCGGCTGCGACTTCAGAATGGACTATACCGCAATCGGCGATACGGTAAATACTGCCGCCCGTCTCGAATCGAATGCAAAGAGAGGGCAGGTACTTATAAGCGAAAGCGTATATGAACAGGTTAAAGAAAGAATAACGGCTGAGCCTGTAGGAGAAATTCCCCTTAAGGGTAAGTCTAAGGGTGTTTTCGTGTACTCTCTGACGGGAATTGCGGAATACGAAAAGGAGAAGGAAAATGAGCAGATTTCTGATAATACCGCAGCTGAAAGAGCTTGACAAAAGCCTTCTGCTTGCTGAAAAGTATGGCCTCGGCTTCGAATACAATGACTTTTTTATTCCCGATATAATGGACGATAAAAGGCTTTCCGATGAGCTTATTAGCCGTTATAAGGGACATGAGCTTCCCGATTACTGTACCATGCACGGCGCCTTTTTCGATGTTCTCGTATTTAGCGAGGACAGGTTAATCAGGGAGGTTTCCGAGAGGAGAATAAGAGAAAGTCTCGAGCTCGGGCGAAAAATCGGCGCTAAAGCCGTAGTTTTCCATACAAACCATACTCCGCTCTTAACCTCGGACTTTTATGTAAAGGGGTGGTTGAAGCGAAACGAAGCCTTCTGGCAGAGAATTCTTCCCGAATACCCCGATATGGACATATATATGGAAAATATGTTCGATAATTCTCCCGATATGCTTTACGACCTTGCGGAACGCCTTACGGATATGCCGAATTTCGGTATATGCCTTGACTATGCACACGCTTCTATCTATAGCTCCAATATAAGCTACTGGGTTAGAAAGCTTTCACCTTATATAAAGCATCTGCATATAAATGATAACGACCTGAAAAACGACCTGCACCTTGCCATAGGGGACGGTAGAATCGACTGGCAGGAGTTCAAGAGAAGCTATGAAGGCTATCTTTATAAAGCGAAAACCGCTCTTATCGAAACCTCTTCTCTTGAAAATCAGGAGCGTTCGGCAGAATACCTTCTTAAACTTGGTATTAAGCTTTGAAAAAACCGTTTCAATGCGGTAATAAGGCATTATGGTACTGCGCTGCTTGTTCCTTTTTTTAATGAAAATTTTAAAAAACTATTGCAATTTGTTGCGATATGTGTTATAATGCGAATAGCAAATTAAAAGGCAAAGCCGATGAAAGTCGGTGACGCAAAGCACGAGCCTAAATTTCGATTATTTGGAGTATGGCGGTCGGGCTGCATTTGCAGGGTTTCCTTGCTTTGCGGCTTTACCGCGTACTCCATTTTATTTTGAAAGGTGATGAGGATATGGGATTAAAATCATTTCTTGCGTCATTATCGCTTAAGGTTAAGATAGCTGTTGTCTGTGCGGCGGTAGCTGTTACGGGTACCGTTACCGCGGTAGTAATCGCTAATACCTCGGCGGATAATACATACCGTGTACTTAAGGTGTTTGAGCTTTCGGGCTCGGCAGTCGTATCACGTCAGGGCGCAGGCGATCTCGACGCTTATGTGGGTATGAACCTTGAAAGCGGCGATACCCTTTCGGTTAACAGCGGAAGTACCCTTCGTATTTCCATGGACGGGGATAAATATGTCCTTCTTGACGAAGGAACTGTGCTTGAGCTTGTGGCAGAGGGCAGTCCCTCCGACAGCAGAACCTCTCTTAATCTTAAAGAGGGTACGATACTTAACGAGCTTACTACTTCTCTTTCCGCTAATTCAAGCTATGAGGTTTCAACCCCTAAGGCTACAATGGCAGTAAGAGGCACAAGCTTTATGGTATCGGTAAAGAAGAACGAGGACGGAAGCTATATTATTGAAACAGACACCTTCCACGGTAAGGTTGAAGCGATACTCCTCGGCACCGACGGAAAGCCGACGGGTGAGAGCGCTATGATTCCTGCAGGTAAGAGGGTAACTATAAAGACAGAGCCGAATCCCGATTCGGGAAGGCCTGCCGAGGTAGATGGATTATCCTTCTTTGTATATGAAACCGAGCCGGGAGTTTTCGTTATCGTTCCCGAGGGCGATGACCCCGTAACCGATATAATATATGAGCTTATTCCAGAAATAATAAAGCAATACGCTCTTAATTCAAACGACAGCGGAATGATGGTGCTGAATACCGAAATAGCACAGCGCTTAAGAGGAACGAATGATGATGCAGTTCCCGAAGATACAAAGGCTCCCGAAAGCGAGCCTGCCGAAACTACAGTACCCGTTGAGGAGAGCGAAACCACAACAACCACAACTGTTCCCGAAACTACAACGGTTACTACAGCTTCCGAAACCGAAGTTACCGAAATAACAATCGTAACAACCGTACCCGTATCGGAAACTACCGTACGAACAGTAGTAACGACCGTACCCGTATCGGAAACAACCACGAAAAAGACTACTACTACCACAGCACGGGTAACGAAAGAAACCACAAAGAAAACAACAACCACAACTGCGCCGGTAGAGGAAACTACCACGAAGAAAACAACAACCACAACTGCGCCGACAGCAGAAACTACGACCACAACTACTACAACTCCGGCAATCACAACCCCGGCAGATACCTCAGCTGTGCCGGTAATTCCCGATGAAACTTTTACGGTTTCGTTCTACACAGATGATGGCTTGTACACAACAAAGAGTGTAGCTTCGGGCGAATGCGTTGTAGATATGCCTGGCGTTCCCACAAAAGACGGCTGTACAGGAAAATGGATGTGCGATGACTTGGAATTTACTTCAACAACTACTGTAAGTGAGAATATGACGGTTTCCGCCGTATATTATACTACAGTAACCTATGTCCTTGAAAACGACAGGACAACGGTACTCGAAACGCAGGAAAACGTACAAGTCGGAACCGTTCCTCCTGCAGTTACTCTTAATACTGTTGAAACTGTAGGTACAAACAAGTATTATCTTCTTAACTGGCAGCAGCCAAACGAGGCAATTACCGGTCCTACTACGATTCCTGTAACATACGAGAATTACGATGATGTTTATGAAGTAAAAATCGTAGGCGGAAGCGGTGGAGATCAGCACTTCCTTGATAAAAGTGGTGCTTCGGTTCCGCTTCCCGATTCTGCCGCTTCTTCACCTCCCGAAGGATATACCTTTATAGGTTGGGGCGCTATTACTTCGGGCGGATATGCTACTGATTTGAAGGAAGGAACAGATCCTAATGATATTAGTGACAGTGTCGAAAATGATAATAGCTTATACTATTATTCGTCGTTAACGGTATATACAGGCAGCGTAACCCTCACCCCCGGAATCACCTCCGAAACTAATAATCTGAAAAGTTACCTTAGGGTCCATCAAAACTTCAAGTTCGTTCCCGTGTATGCGAAAACTGTAAGTGTAACCTTTTATGTAAACGGAGTGGCTAATCCTGCTAACGTTTACGAGCGTGATAGTGTAAAAAATGCGTTAGATAAGGCAAATATTACAATACCCGAAAATGTAACTCCGACTATGACAAGAGACGGTTATAACGTTGGGCTTGGTTATGAAATTTACGCCGGTGATATTATATATATAACGTATCCGACGAGCTGATAATGGAATAATACGAAAAAGCTTAGCGGCGGCAGAAATAATCTGCCGCCGCTTATGCTGTATATGCTCTGAGGCTTATAAGCTAATTCACACATCTGGGAGTATCCGAAAGGAGACATATATTGACAAAATAATACATTTGTAGTATAATTTCACAAAGGAGTGTTTTGCGCTGAAATACGGCTGCAAAACGGTGAATATAAATTTAATGTGCGTACGCTTCGTAGTAAGAAAAACGTTATGCAGATTATGTTTAAAAAATCAGGAGGAAATTATAATGTTTTGTCCAAATTGCGGAAATAAAATCCCGGATGACGCTGCGTTCTGCGATAAGTGCGGTAGTTCGCTTGCAGTAAACCAAGACGCAGCTCAGAATATTGCTGAAGCGCCTGTGCAGGCGGCAGCTTCCGAGCCTGTGGCTCCTGTGGCTGTTCCTGCTCCTGCTCCTGTCGTACAGCTGACTGTTGACGGTCCGGCAAACCCTTCCTTTAAGAAAAAGGCTCCCCTTATCATAGCGGCTGTTGCGGCTATAGCGGTGGTTGCAATCGTAATTGTACTTATCGTATCGTTATTTTCAGGCGGCGGTGGAGGAGGCTTCGCTTACAGAAGCGGCGATATCTCCACGAGTACCGTTGACGGCAGCACTTATTTCTTCTTTAACGGAGGAAAGTCTGTTTTTACAGATAAGAATGTTTCGAAGTATTACTATTCAACAGACCTAACCATGGTAGCTTTTGTAGTTGACTCTGAGCTCTATTATTCTAAGGGTGAAAAGTTCAAAAAGATAGACAGCGATGTTGATGCCGAGAAGGTATATGTAAGCAATAACGGCAACTCTGTTTACTATGTTGCGAATAATGTATTGAAGCTTTCGAAGAACGGCGGAAAGGGAGAAAAGGTAAAGGATCTCGAGGAATATAAGGATATTGATAATTTCTGTATATCTCCCGACGGTAATACCGCAATGTTCACATTATATGATGAAAGCGCTTATGAGGACGGATATCTCGATAGCTCAAAGGGAAAAACATATATGGCTAACGGAGCAAGCGTCGGAAAGGAATATATTAAGGCTAAGCCTTTATGTCTCTCCAACGGCGGTTCCTTGATATATGCAACAGACAACCAGAACGGTAAGCTCGTAATGTACCGCGGAATAAAGGGCGAAAAGGAAACTATCGCTTCAAGTTATTACGGTATGGTCGGTGCGTCCGCTGACGTAAGAGCAATTCTTTATACTGCCGAAAAGTCAGGTAACTTAAATACCTATTACTACGACCCCTCTCTTAAGGATTCAATCAAGGTCTGCAGCGGCAGCATAGCCCTGGCGCTTCCTTACCGTGCTTATGCCTATAACAGCTTAGACACCTTTGTTGCCTACGAAGATGGCGAAACTGTAAAATTCAGCCGTAAGGGCGAGGATTTTGAATCCGAAAGAATCGCTAAAACTACTTATTGCGCTTTATCCGAAGACGGAAGCTACGTTGTTTACTTAAAGAGCGGAAACCTCTACAGAAAGAGTATATATAATTCCGATTCTGAAGTTAAGCTCGCTTCCGATGTAAATAACAGCTATTTATGGATAGATACTTCGTTAAAGCATTTTTATTACTATGACAGCAGCGACGATATGCTCTACTATGTAACCGATAAGGAAGAGAATAAGAAGAAGGTCTGCGACGATAAGCCCTCGGAGGGTATCGTCAATAACTCAGGCGTTTTTGTATATATGTATGACGGCGTAAATGTGAATGCAGCAGTACGAGGCAATAAGGAAAAGATTAAGGGCATAACCGACTCCGAGGCGTCCGAAATTGGTACTTGCGGAAATGCGTTCATTATTGAGAGCGTTGACAGAGACGCTGTTTTTACCGCTTCCGACGGTATCAATTTCTCTAAGGTTAAAAAATAATTCAGTCTCATTGGCTCCGTAAATTGCATTTTATCGAATTCCTCCGATAATCAGTCTGCGTGAGTTAAGGCAATACCGCATAACAGCAGGCACAGCGCCTGTTTGTTATGCGGTTTTTCTTTTTAACGGGGCGTAGGAAGAAAGAATAAGGTTATATAAACAACAAATCAACGGAATACATACTTGAATTTGTGTGATACTCCGAAATTTGATAAAATAGTTGCTTTAATAAACTATTATGTTGAAATATCTGCGGTATTATGATAAAATGACTTTAATACACACATAGGAGGAAATGATATGTTTTGTTCAAAATGCGGCAATCAGATCAGTGATGACGCAGCATTCTGTATCAACTGCGGTACTGCTGTCGGAAAAACGACGGATGGCGCCGCTGCACAGCAGAATACAGAGGCTTCGGTTGCACCTGTTCAGCCTTCTGTACCTGTTCAGCCTTCTGTACCTGTTCAGACAGCGCAGGCTACCGAATCGGTTCAGTACGCACAAACCGAACAGCAGGTAATCGGTGGTGCTGCCGTAGCGGCTGCGCCTAAAAAGAAGGCTCCCGTAGCGCTCATTATAATTTTATCTGTGGTTTTGCTTGCAGGAATTCTTGTAGGCTGCTATTTCCTGTTTAAAGCGCCTCTTACAAGATTATTCATGGGCGACGAAAAGTACGCAGAATCTGTAATAGTAGGAAGCTTCGATAAGGCGTCGGGATTTATCGGCTTAGAGAAGGAGTTAAATCTTTTAAGCTCGATGTCCGAAATGAATTTTGCCAACAGCAGCGCAGATGTTAGTAAAACCTTCGCTCAGTCTGCTGAAATAATAGGCGCTTCAGTCCTCAGTTCCACAAAAGGGAAGGGTATTTCTGCCGAATACTCCATTGGTATTAAAATTGATGATGAAAATGAATTCATCAATATGTTCGGCGAAGAAGCCCTTGAGAGTCTTAAAAAGTTCAATATCGGCGACTATTCCTATAAGGTAGAATTTGCAGGTAATGATTCTGCATATAAGGCAATAATAGCCTTACTCAACAAGGGAGAAGCGGAAATCGAGGTACAAGGCTATTACGCTAAAAACGGCGACGCTTATGTTTCTGTACCTAATTTAAGCGATAAAAATATTAAGTTCAGCCTTCCCGAGTGGTCAATAGATCTCAGCGAATCTAAGGAAAATAAGTCCTATCAGAAAATCAGAAGCAAGTTCGGCGAGGTTTTAAGAAAGGGCGAGGTAGTTATCGAAGACGGAAGCGAGGATGTTGGCGACGCTTCCTTTAAAGGTCAGATTGTTGAGGTAACTCTCGATTCTGAGCTTATGATTGAATTATTCGAGACTATAGACGAGGAAATATCCGAATTCGTAAATTGGGGAAATAGCTCGCCTTTTTCGACCATTATTAAGACACTCGAGGATAACGATAACTTTACCCTTACATTCAGAGCTTATGTAAACGGTATGGGTGCAGTTACCGGCGGCTCTGCCGGAATTTCGGGCAAGACCACCGGCGATAAGCACACTGTTGCAGTTAACTGGATATATGATAACAAAAAATTCGGCGCCGAGATTAAGCTCGATAATAAGAAGCTTGTTTCCGCCTACGGAAACGGCGAATCCGTAACAGAAGGCGTTTTTGAATTAAGCGTTTATCCAAATACCCAGAGTAACCAGAAGTTTACCCTTAAGGTTAAATATGAAAACCTCGATACTACAACTATTTTCGGCAACAAAACCGTTACAGGCGATTTCGAAGTAAGCCTTAAGCTTGACGACGAGTTAACCGAGCAAATCGGCTCACAGATTTCCGATATCCTCAGTAATATTAAGCTTGAGTTTTCCGTTAAGGAGGAAAACGGCGGCATTGTATGCACCGAAGCGGTACAGTACGGTAAGGTCGGCTCAATCGAGTTAAAGGAAGTAGTAAAAGAGGCAGGAGAAATAGGTCCCGAGCCTTCTTCCAACATCATAGACGGCAGCGATTCAGCCGAATTGAAGAAATTCGCTGATGAAATTTCCGAGAAATTTATGGAAAACAGCAATTCTCCTCTTGCTGAATCTATGCTGGACTACATAAAGAAATCTAAGGTAACGAGTGCTAATTCAACCGCCGCTTCCCTTAAGAACAATATCGATGTCTTCCTTACAAAGGCTGACACCAATGGCTATGGTATGAAGTTCGGCAGCAACTCACGCTGTGTAGGAAGCATTAAGGTAAAGGACGGCGTATGGAACGTTGAATTATCGAATGCTGCTTGCTTCAATAACAGCAGCAATCTTACCTGGACAGAAACAGGCACGGGCTCCGCAAAAGACAGCAAAGCGGATGCGTCCTCTGTCACCTCCCTCCTTGCTATCGATATGGCAAGTCTTTTCCCCGAAATAGAAAATGCAAGTATAGCCTTCTCCTTAGTAGGCGGCGCTTGTAAGGCGGTAGCTTATACATCGGAAAAATCCGACGGTATCGTTCTCGGTACCGACTGCCCCAATATCAGCGCAGACGGAAGCTGGCAGAACTTCAGCTATTTCCCCTGGAACGGCGAAACCGATGGTATTACGAGCGACGGCTTAGTTGTGGGCACTTCGCCTATGTGCTATATGGACGAAAGCGCTGTTCCTTTTGATGAGCCCGGTATGAACGGGGAATCCTCGGGCATTGAAATGCCCGATTTTGTAGGTCAGAATTATAACGACGTACAGAACTCCTACGGCGATATTTTTACATTCAATGTTATTGAAGAAAATTCAAGCAAGCCCGAAGGCACAATAATCAGACAGGATTATAACCCCGGAATCGAGCTTGAAATAGGCTCTGTTGTAACAATCTATGTCAGCAAAGGAGATCAGTATTGGAGTGCAATCGGCGTTCCCGACAACGGTAAGGTGCTTAATATATGGAGCTGGAATACCGAATTCATGGATAGAGTAACCGCTTACTATCCCGGCTATCAGCACTTAGGCTTAGTACAGGGCGGCGGATACTATGAACACAGCGTATATGAAGGAAGAATCGGCGACATTAAGGTTCTGTGGACAATCGTTCCCAATGATAACAACGGTTACCAGAATGCCCTCGATGAAGCACTTTTAAGTCAGAGCAGCACTCCTGTCGACGAAAATGTTGATATCTTCTTAGTTGAACCCGATTATGCTAAAAAGTATCTTGACAGCCAATATGTAATTCCTGTTTCCGCTGTTGGTATTACCGACGCCGATACTGCAGAGATGTATAGCTTCACAAAGCAGCTCGGCTCTGATGAATACGGAAATCTCAAGGCGGTTACATGGCAGGCTTGCCCCGGAGTATTCGCTTATAAGCGTTCTATCGCTAAGAAAGTTCTCGGTACAGACGATCCCGTCGAGGTTCAGAGGTTCTTAAGCGACTGGGATAAGTTCAATGATACTGCCGCAAGAATGAAGGAATACGGTTATTCTATGCTTTCGGGCTATAATGACGCATACAGAGTATTTGCAAACAATATCACAGCTCCCTGGGTAAACAGCTACGACGAAATTGTTATCGACAGTAATATCCTTAAGTGGGTTGAACAGACTAAGGAATTCACAGAAAAGGGCTATAACAACAGGCACAGTATCTGGACCAACGAATGGATGGAGGACCAGTCGGCAAGCGGTAATGTATTCGGCTTCTTCTACTCTACATGGGGAGTTAACTTCACGCTCGCTTCAAATGCCTCCGATAGCTTTGGCGACTGGGCAATTTGCTGCGGTCCTGAGCCATACTTCTGGGGCAGCAGCTTTATCTGCGCTTCTAATGCTACTGATAATGCGTCTCTTGTAAGAGATATTATGTATCAGCTTGCTTGCAACGGCGATGTTATGGAAGCTATTGCGCTTGAAAACCAGGATTACGCAAACAATATGGCTGCTATGGACAGGATCGCAAATAATTCCATTTACGGTAATGACTTCCTCGGCGGTCAGAATCCCTTCTCCGTTTACTCGGAAAACGCTAAGAAAATCGATATGAGCAATTTCTCCATTTACGACGTCGGTCTTAACGAAGCTTTCACAGAAGCTATGAAGGCTTATTTCGAAGGAAGAGTTTCCTTTGACGAAGCCCTCGAAGAATTCTACGGTAAAGCTCTTGTTATGTATCCTATGCTCCGTAAACCGTGAGATTATTGATATTTCTTTATGAATTAAAAATTAACCGCCCCGTACTTGGGGCGGTTTTTCAATATAGTAATATAGAAATTACCTTTGTTTTCTACGGCGTAAGACTAATGCCGCTGCTGCCTTAAAAATAGTGTAACCGAGTTTTATGTTGGTTGTGCTCTCGGTTTTGACACGCTTGCCGGACAAACGGTCACAGAACGGAAAATAGTTACCCACAGGTGCGGCTAAAACTCGTTTTAACTTATCCCAGTGAACACCTATAATCAATATTTCCACCTGCAACTGAAAACCCAATATGTAGATAATGCCATAATTTGAACTATTGTTGGTTTACAATAGAAGCGTAACAATAGACAAAAAAATAGTAGCGGAAAAGCAAAACCTG
>JAEDHF010000026.1 GCA_016297165.1 Oscillospiraceae bacterium
CTGCTCTTACGTAGTTTGTGTTCCTGCTGAAGCCGTAATACCAGTCGGTAGCGTCCATAGGGTCAAGCTTATGTATCTCATGGAAGGTTGCGTTTACCTCGCTTGGCATAGGAGTAAGAAGCCCCATAAGCTTCGTATCGAATATATCACGGTAGGTTGAGGTGTTTTCGATAATGCCCGTATCAACGGCGTAATCGGTAAGCTCCTCAAGGATTTCGTCAATAGTAAGGTTATCCTTAACCCCGGTAGTTTCCCAGGAATTAAGTCTTAGCGCATCCATAAGCATATTTCTTACGCAGATTTCGTCCATTTTATCTATAAGCATCTTATCAATAGCGTAGTTGATAAGCGCCTGAACAGTATTCTGTATCATTTTGTGTTACCTCGTATTTCTTCTGCATTATCCGTTGTTGGCTTATGCTCGCTTATACAGCCCGATTTAAGAAAGCCGATAAGGGTTCCGCCGGATTCCTTTATTTTTCTTACGGATTTTATAAGGTCACTGTGCTTCGTGTAGTTTTCTCTTATTACGAGGAGAACTCCTGCCGTAAAGCCGCTCATAGAAAGAGCGTCCTCCTTGCTGAGGTCGGGAGTATCAATAAGTATGTAGTCGTACCAGGTTTCGGAGGATTTCAGGAGCTTTTTCATATTTTCGCCCCCGAGACGAGAAGGAATATCCTCGATTTTCGGTCCCGAGGAAATAGCGTAAATTTTATCGCTAACCGTAGCCGCAGGGAAATTACGCTGGCTCAGCACAGAGGTAAGCCCCTCCTCGTTGGGAAGCCCGAAAAGACAGTGAATATACGGTGCTCTTATGTTTGCGTCGATAATGAGAACGGATTTTCCGAGGTCGGCCAGAGCCTTCGCAATATTAACGCAGGACAGGCTTTTTCCCTCGCCGCAGTTAGGGCTCGTTATAACCACAGACTTCTTATCACGGTTTTCCATAAGCTTTATGAGGTTTTTTGCAGTTCTTCTGTACTGCTTCCTTATAGCCTCGTGACTATTCTCGTTAAGGACATATCCCAGATTTTCCTCAACGGTATGACGTTTAAGCTTTTTCACGTTTTCTGCCTTTTCGCCTTTCTGATATTTTCTGTCATTATTTTATCATAACCGCATAATTATGTCAATGTTTTTTCGACCTGTGGGACGGTTTATCAAAGTCTGCTACAAAATCTTGCATTTTTCGGCAAAATATGCTATAATATTTCTCGTTGTTGATTAAAGAATGAAGGAGAATTTTTTTGAAGGTTCAGTTCTTAAAGGGTATGTTTCATGGTATTCCGATAGCTCTCGGCTATCTTTCAGTTTCCTTCGGCTTCGGAATTATGGCGGTAAGCTCGGGTCTTTCCGTAATAGAGGCTACCCTTATTTCACTAACAAATCTCACCTCCGCAGGACAGGCGGCGGGAGTAGAAATCATAGCTGCGGCAGGAAGCCTTATCGAAATGGCAGCCACCCAGTTAGTTATCAATATCCGCTATTCCCTTATGGGTATTTCCTTGTCACAGAAGCTGGATAAATCCTTTACCCTTAAGCACAGGCTTATAGCCTCCTACGGAATAACCGACGAGATATTCGCCGTAGCCTCGGCGCAGGTTTTACCCATTACGCCCCGGTATATGTACGGGCTTATACTGGTTTCCGCTCTTGGCTGGGTTCTCGGTACCTTTCTCGGAGCCGCCGCAGGAGCGATACTTCCCACGGATATAACCGCCGCGCTCGGAATTGTTCTTTACGGAATGTTTATCGCTATTATTATACCTCCTGCACGAAAGGAAAGAGGAGTATTATTTACCGTAGTTATAGCGGCGGCAATAAGCATACTCTTCAGATATGTATTCACAGCGGTTTCGGGGGGCTTCGCCGTAATTATAAGCTCGGTTATTGCGGCGGCGGTTATGGCGCTAATTCTCCCCGTTAAGGATAAAGAGGAGGAAGGCGCTTCCGAAAAGGCGGAGGAAAGCGTTTCCGAAAAGGAGGGGAAGCTGTGTCGGTAGCTATTTATATTGCCGTTATGGCGATAGTTACATATCTTATAAGAATGATACCCTTTACGGCGTTTCGTAAGAAGATAAATTCGCCCTTCATAAAAAGCTTTCTCTATTATATTCCCTATGGAGTGCTGAGCGCTATGACGATTCCTGCCATATTCTATTCTACAGGGGATATGACTACGGCGGTTGTGGGAACTGTAGTTGCAGTAATTCTCGCTTACTTTAAACTGCCCCTTATCGTGGTGGCTCTTTCCGCTACTGCGGCAGCGTATATTACGGGACTTTTTATCTGACAGGGGGTTATTTTCGTTGGAAACGGTTGAAAGAATATTCGATAGGCTTCCATTAGAGGCAGTAAGAATAAGAACCGAGGTTTTTATTGATGAACAGGGCTTTAAGGAGGAATTTGACGATATAGATAACATAGCGCTTCATACCGTACTTTATCACGATGATATTCCGATAGCTGTTTCAAGGATATACTACGACAAGGAGCGAAAAAGCTATATTATCGGAAGAATAGCGGTAATTAAGCCCTTTCGGGGACAGGGTATCGGCAGAATTATAATGGAAAACGCCGAAAGAATAGTAAGGAATAAAAAGGGGACAAGATTATCTCTCCACGCTCAGGAAAGAGCCTCGGAATTCTACAGAAAGCAGGGCTACTCCGAAACGGGAGAAAAGGATTATGATGAATACTGCCCCCATGTGTGGATGACAAAGGAACTTGATTAAGAAATGAGAAAAACGCTGTTAAGAGGGCTGATAGGCTCTCTTGTTATGCTGATAACCGTGCTGCTTGCTACAGTATTTACTGAGGCGGTGGGGGCTTCTGTTGAAGCTGTGGCGGTTTCCTCGGATTCGGTAAAGCTTTGCTGGATATCCGAGAAAAATGCCGACGGTTATATAATAGAAAGCTATGAAAACGGAAAATGGAACATTAGGGCAGAAATAACCGACAGTAAGCTAAGCGCTTATATCATAAGGGGCTTAAAGTCGGGAACAGCATATTATTTCAGGGTGAAATACTACACAGTAAAAAATAATGCAAAGCAGTATTACAGTATCGGAGGAGCAATCCGCTGTATTACCGCTATTCCGAGGATATCCGGCTTTTCGGGAGCCACGGGTACGGATTCGGTAAGGCTTACCTGGAGCTCTCCCGGCGACTGTGACGGCTACGAGCTTCAGAGACTGAGCGGTACGAAATGGGTAACCCTGGGGAAGCTTACTCCTGCCGGAAAAAACAGGATTACCGTAAGAAAGCTTAAAAGCGACAGAGAGTATGACTTCAGGATTAGAGCCTATAAAAGCGTTTCTTCGGAGGTAATCTACAGCCCATATTCCTATCTTACCTGCAATACAACCGACAAGAAGAGCATTAAGCTTTTCGGACCGAATATGGTATATACGGGGGAAAGCTTCGATTATACATACTGCTTCGAGGGCGACCTTAATGGCGAGATAAAATGGTCGGTTATGGGTAGCAGCGGAAAAATCGACGAAAAGGGAAGTTTTACCGCTCTTAAGCAGGGAAATTCCACTATCATAGCTACGGATAAAAATGGAGGTCTTCGGGCTATACTTAATGTGCACTGTGTTGACAGCGCCGAAAATGTAAGCTTTCTGCCCCTCGTTAACGGTATAAATATAGCGAATAAGACCTATCCCGTTCCCGAGAGCTACGACCCGAAGGGGCTTACAATCGAAACGAGAAAGGCTTTTGAGGCTATGAGAAAGGGCGCTCTTAAGGAAGGAATTTCCCTTCGCTCAATTTCGGGCTATCGTTCCTACGCAAGACAGGACGCTAACTACAAATACTGGAAGGAGGGCTACGGCGAATACGCCGATTCCTTTTCAGCCAAGCCCGGCTTTTCGGAGCATCAGCTGGGTCTTGCCATTGACGTTAACGATATGTGGGCAAGCTTCGCAGATACCAAGGAGGGAAAATGGCTGGAGGAAAACTGTTATAAATACGGCTTTATACTAAGGTATCCTTCCTACGGCTCGGAAATCTCTACGGGCTATGAATATGAGCCCTGGCATATCAGATATGTAGGGAAAAAGCTGGCAAAAAAGCTTCATTTCAGCGGCTCCACTTTAGAAGAATATTTAGGGATAGATTCATATTACAGATAATAAAAGGGCTGTTGCAGCGTTCGCTGCAACAGCCTCTTTTGTTGATGTGCTGTGTAATCAGGATACAGCTTCGTTAAGCTCATTGATTGCGGCGTCGATTTCACCGGTATATTCACCACGGAGCTGTGTGTATGTATAATCGGGATTCTGTAAAGGATATACAATAAGCATATCTGTGGGGGAGGTACCGGAGGTTGTATCTGCACAAGCTGCAGAGATACCGTTTCTATAGTCGAATACGGGAGAGAATACTCCGCCCTTTAATTCGTCGATAAAGTCGAGCTGCTCATCTGTCCAGTAGCTATCACGCTTATCCTTTTCTCTCTGTGCTGCCTTAACCTCGGGATCCTTAGAGGCATAAAGCTGGCAGCTTACCAGCGCCTTAAAGCCGTCAACATTGTCAGAGCCCTGAATAAACATATAGGGGTCAACCTTCATTTCCTGGTAGTAAGCGTCGGCATTGGGGTCCTTAGGAACAGGAACGAAGAATATATCGTCCTGATCCCAGTTGTTCTTTCTCATGTACTTCTGGGCAGTTTCGCTGTAGAACCATGTACCGTTTGTCATAAACAGAATATTTCCTGCAGCCCATTCCTTTTCCATTGGATTCCAGCCGTTCTTTTCGCCGGGATAACGATATTCTTCCTTACATAAGGTTTCTAATACGTCCATACCTCTTTCGATGTTTGAATCGAATAAGTTGCTCTTAAGTAATCCGTTATCGTAACCAACAAGGGGTACGCCTGTGGTACAAAGGAAGGTGCTGGCGATAAAGTTACCGTAGCCGTTGATAATGTATTTTCCGCCGCCGTCTGATAACTGGCTTGTATCGCCTGTCTGCTGGAATTTGTCTGCCATTTCGAGGAACTTATCCCAGGTCCATTCGCCCTTCTTATATAATTCATAGGGGTCTTCGAGACCTGCTTCTTCGGCTACGCTTCTTCTGTAGAACCAGAGATACGAGGTGTTTACCTCGGTAATAGCGCAGTAGTTCTTACCGTTCCACATAAACTTATCCATAATTTCTCTTGTGTCAGCCCATTCGGGAGCATAGGTGTCGATAATACCGTCGATAGGCTGGTACATGCTCTTATAAACTCCGAGAGGGAAGTTACAGATTTCGAACTGCATTACGTCGGGAGAGTCGCCGGAAGCAACCATTTTTCCAAGGCTGTCGTAACGGTCGGCGTAGGCTACATGAACATAGGAAATAACGCTGTTTGCATAGTCTCCGTAGGATTCGTCACCCTCCTCGGGAATACCGTAATTAGCCTTAAAAAGCTCAAGAGGAGCGGCGGTCTCATCTACAGGATACCAGGAAAGCCACTTAATCTTCTTTGTAGGATTTAAGGTCTTATCTACCTCGATATGTGCGATTGCTTCCTGAACCGCTGCGTCAGTATCGAAAGTTTCGGGAGTGGTTGTAGGAGCCGATGTTGTATCCGACGCATTTGTTGTGCCGGTATTGCCTCTTCCGCCGCCGCAGGCTGTAACGGAGAGGAGCGAAGCTGCCGCTAAAACGGCGGCTGTAATCTTCTTTGCTTTAGTCATATTAACCTCCATAGTAGAATACAGATGTCCTGATGCAGAAAACTGCACAGCTTTACGATTACATTATACTATACTTTTACTTAAATTGCAAGCATTTTTACTTAAATTGTGAGTATATTATATAAACATAACTTAATTTTGGTGGTTTTATATAAAAAAGTGATTTTCTGTCCTATAAACGGGCAGTAAATCCTTCGGCTATTGAATTCTTTCCTGAAATATGATATGATAATGCATATAAAGCGAAGGGAGAAAATATATGGATATTATTATAATAGTACTGGAGATAATAGCTGTGATAGCCTCGGTTACTGCGGTTATTGCGGTATTTCTTACAAGAAAGGGAAGGGACGACCTTTCGGGAGAGCTTAAGGCAATAAAGGAACACTCCGTTTCGGAGCAAAGGGAGCTAAGACAGGAGATAACCTCGGGAATTCAAAGCAGCGTTAAAAGTCTCGGCGACCTTCTCGGCGAAACGCAAAAGCAAAGCGCAGAGTATCAGAGCAAGAGTATTACCGATATGGGGACGAGCCTTTCCGAAAGGCTTAGCGCTATGGATAAATCCCTTACGGATAAACAGCAGGCTATGAGTATTTCCGTATCTGAACAGATGAAGAATATGGAGGTACGCTTAAGAAGCTTAGAAGCCAATAATGAGCAGAAGCTCGACGCTATACGTGAAACGGTTTCGACCCAGCTTAACAATATCCGTGAGGATAATAACAAGAAGCTGGATAAAATCAGAAATACCGTTGATGAAAAGCTGCAGAAAACCCTTGAGGATAAGATGAACGAGTCCTTTAAGCTTGTGAGCGAGCGCCTTGAGCAGGTGTATAAGGGACTGGGCGAAATGCAGAATATAGCTTCGGGAGTAGGAGACCTTAAAAAGGTACTCTCTAACGTAAAGAACAGGGGTATTCTCGGAGAAATTCAGCTTGGCGCCATTTTAAGCGAAATTCTTGCCCCCGAGCAGTACTGCACAGATATAGCTACCGTCCCGAAGAGCACAAACAGGGTTGAATTCGCCGTTAAGCTTCCGGGTAACAGCGAGGGCGAGAGCGTATTCCTCCCCATAGACTCGAAATTCCCCGGAGACACCTACGCAGCCTTACAGGACGCCTATAATTCGGGCAGCGCCGAACAGATAGCGGAGGCGAAGAAGAAGCTTGAAACGGTTATAAAGAAATGCGCCGCCGATATAAGAGACAAGTACATTTATCCGCCCTATACAACCAATTTCGGCATTATGTTCCTGCCCTTTGAGGGGTTGTATGCCGAGGTGGTAAACAGCGGACTTATCGAGATTTTGCAGCGTGACTACAGCGTTAACGTAACGGGACCCTCAACAATGGCGGCTATGCTGAACTCCCTGCAAATGGGCTTTAAAACTCTGGCTATCCAGAAGCGAAGCGGAGAGGTCTGGAAAATTCTCGGCGCAGTCAAGAACGAATTCGAAACCTTTGAGCTGGCTCTTAACGAAACACAGAAGCACCTCAAAAAGGTTGACGACGACCTTGAAAAGCTTGTTGGCGTAAGAACGAGACAGATTAACCGTAAGCTTAAGAGTATCGAAAGCTATGACGGTGGGGAAGAAAACCTGCTGACGGAATGATATTGTAAGAAAAAAATCCTACCTGTTTTCGGGTAGGATTTTTGTATGTATTCATTTCTGCCAATGCTTAAGCTTCGGGATAGATTCGGAAAAATACGCTCTTGCCTGTTCGGGAGGGAAATCCTTATTAGACATGTGCTCCACGAGAAAATCAATCAGCTGCTCGGCGCTTGTATAGATGAATTTTCCGTCGGTGTAGCACCACTTGCAGTAATCCTCGTTGAAATCGCCGTCGGGCTCTTTACTTATGTTTTCGTCCTCAAGGGGCATACCGCAGCACTGGCAAATCAGCGTTCTCGGAGAGCCGAGAAGGGTATTTATCGAAACGTCGAAAAGCTTAGATAAAAGCTTAAGGGTCTCGGTATTGGGGACTGTTTCGCCGTTTTCCCAGCGTGATACAGCCTGTCTTGTTACAAAGAGCTTTTCGGCAAGCTCGTCCTGTGAATAGCCCTTTTTTGTCCGCAGTTCAAGGATAATATCCTTAGTTTCCATATTCATCACCTCGGGATTATTATAGCATTACCAATGGCAAAAGGCAAGCAACCCGTTGTTGCCTCCGAATAGTTTTTATCCGCAGGTATCCTCTTCAAAGAATTTGTTGATACCCTCTAAAACGCTGCTGTCCTCGGTAATGAATCGAAAGCCCTTAAGCCTGTATTTCTTACGCTCGTCCTCGATAGAGAATACCGCCCGGTCAATACCTCTCAGCGAAACAAAGGAGAGAATCGAACGAACCAGTCCGTCGTAGAAAAGCTCCTGTTCGGCTTCGAGCTGGTCGATAACGAGGTCAAGGTCGTTGGATATGTAGCCGCATACCTTTCCGCATATTCTGTCCCCGTCCTTCATTTCGAAGCAGAGCTTATCCGTAATATCGGGGTTTCTTAAAATAGAAATCATCGTCTTTTGCCTCTCTTTTTGGACGTATTCTCTTTAACGGACATACCCATAGACATTCTCAGGGATTTCATCTCCATTTTAGTAAGGTCGGCGTATTCGCCGGGCTTAAGCATACCGAGCTTAACGCCGCCGATATTCGTACGGCGAAGGCGCTTAACGGTAAGATTAACCGCCTCGCACATTCTTCGTATCTGGCGGTTTTTTCCCTCTCTGATAACGAATTCGAGAACGGTTCTGCCCTCCTCCTCGGTTAAAACAGTAACAACACAGGGGGCGGTCATAACGTTAGGCTCGATTTCTACGCCCATCATAAGCTTATTTATTGTATCCTCGTCAACCTTTTCATTCACCGTAACACGATAGGTTTTCGGAACGTGCTGACGTGGGTGCATAATATCGTTGGCGAAGGCTCCGTCATTGGTCAGTATTAAAAGTCCCTCGGAGTTCTTATCCAGTCGTCCTACGGGGTAAACCCTTTCCTCAACATCGGTAAGGAGGTCGGTTACGGTTTTCCTGCCCTGCTCGTCGGACATGGTTGTAACGTAGCCACGGGGCTTATAAAGCTTTATGTAGCGGAGGGTTATGCCCTCTGCTTTTATTTTTTCGCCGTTTACGGTAATGAGGTCGTTACGGGGGTCCGCCTTATCGCCGAGACCTACGGGACGTCCGTTAAGCTTAACGAGCCCCTGTTCTATGAACTGCTCCGCTTTTCTCCGTGAGCAGTAGCCGCTGTCGGCGATTATTTTCTGAATTCTGACTTTTTCCATATATAAATAGTATCCTTTTAGCTGAATAATCCTGTAAAGAAGCTGATAATGCCGTCTAAGAAGCCCTTTTTGCCCTCTATCCTATGGCAGTTAGCGTCCGACAACAGTCTGACTCTTCCTATAAAGCTATCGCCGCAGTAAACCTCGGCATAGCCTAACTCCTGCCCCTTAGAAATATCGGCGTAAACGAAATCGGGCAGGAAGTATCTTACGCTTATTTTTTCTGCGCTAAGGTCGGTAAGACCTAAGGTAAGACTTTTCTCTGGTACTGCCGTAACTACGTCTGTATTACCGCCTACGACTTCTAAAGCATGGGATTTAAGGGTTACTCTCCTCGGGGAAATCTTAGAAAAGCTATAGTCAAGCATTTTTCCATGGTCGTCCCAGTCGTTGGGAGCATTCAGTGTTACTGCAATAACCGTTACTCCTCCCCGCTGTGCCGCCGAAACAAGACATCTTCGTGCATTATCGGTAAAGCCCGTTTTTACGCCGATACAGCCGTCGTAAAGGTCGATAAGCTTGTTGAGATTATTAAGGGTACGGGGAACGGGAGGATTTCCGAAATCTATTGTCATTGTGGAAGCGGAGCAGATATTACGGAAGGTTTCGTTCTTTAAAGCCTCTCTCGTTAAAAGCGCCATATCGTAGGCTGTGCTGTAATGCCCCTCGGCGTCAAGCCCCGAGGGAGTAACGAAATTTGTATCCGTCATACCTATCTCTGCCGCTCGCTTATTCATAAGCCTTACGAATTCGGGAATACTGCCCGAAACGCTTACCGCCGCCGCATTGGCTGCGTCATTTCCCGAGGGAAGCATCATACCGTAGCAAAGAGCACGCCTTGTTACGATATAGCCCTCCTTTAGCCCCATAGAGGTGCCCTCGACGCGGATAGCCATACTGTCAACGGTAAATTTCCTGTCCAGCTCTCCTGCCTCAATGGTAAGGAGAGTAGTCATAATCTTAGTCGTACTCGCCATAGCTCGCTTTTCGAAGGCATTTTTCGAGAGAATAAGCTCGCCTGTATCGTAATTCATAGCCACAGCGCATTTTGCGGAGAGGGAAGGCTCCTTTTCCGCTAAGGCAGCAGGAAGAGCAGAGGCGTTAAGGGAAAAAATGCATATCGAACAAGCCCCGACAAGCAGGGCGGCAATAGATTTCATAGAAAACAGTTCCTTTCCTTGGTGTTAATAACTATGCTTTCCCGAAAAGGAACTGTTTATACAAATTATTTCTCTTCTTTTTCCTTGTCTTCCTTATCTTCGGCTTCATTATCCTTTTTCTTTCCGAAGACGTCCTTGATTTTGTTCAGGAATTCGGGAGCGCTCTCCATAATTCCGTCGATAGGGCTGCTCTTTGTGCCGAGCTCAAGAATCTTAGCGTCGCCGTCCTTAGTAACTACGATAAAGGCCTGGGGCTTAATGGTGATGCCTGCACCTGCGCCGCCTGCGAACACGTCCTTTTCAACCTTGGATGGAAGGTCGGAGCCCCCGGAAGCGAAGCCGAAGGAAACCTTCGAAATAGGAATAATTGTTGTTCCGTCGGGAGTAGAAATAGGGTCGCCGATGATTGTGTTCACGTCAACAAGCTGGCGGATTTTCTCCATTGATGTGCTCATAAGTCCTTCTAAATGCTGTGCCATAATATACCGTCCTTTCATGCCCTTTGGGGCTTTAAGTTCCTGCTGTATTTCAGATATGTTTTAAGAACTCTTACGGCGAGCCATAATACACAGCCCAGAGCCGTAGAAATTCTCATTTTAACCTTTGTATAAACGAAAATATCGTCCTTTTCCGCTTTAAAGTCAGCCTCAATATTCACTTCCTTAGCCTTTACGTCAAAATAAAGGGTAAGCCATTTCAGCACAGAATATACAACTGCGCACAGGCTGCCGTATTTAATGGCGGTTTTAGCGGCGTCGTCGCTTCCTACCACATAGTCGATATAAAGGTCTCTTACCTTAATTTTCTTGAAAAGCCGTTTTATAGGGGGAGAAGCGCTTTCCACGAAATCCTTTATCATTTCAAGGCTTATATCGGTAAGGCTGAATGCCGGTTTTGGCTTTGTGCCCTTTGCGGCAGTCTTATTGTCTTTGGGCAGCGCATCGGTTTCCGAAGTCGTCTCTTCCTTTGTATCGGTTTCGCCTTCGGCAGCTTCGCTTTCGCCCTTATTATTTTCTCCGCCGCTATTTTCCTTTATAGGCTCGGCTTTTAACTCTTTCTCCTTTTTTCTCTTCCTTTTCTTTTTTCTTTTTGGCTTTTTGGGAAGCCTGAAAAGTGTAATAAACAGGTATTTTACGGTTATTTCGGGGTTTTTATCATATACCGCAGTAATCGTAACGTGCCTTGTGAAAAGGAGTATTAAAACGAGAAGAATTGAGCCGAAAATTATCCAGCCCGTCATACGCCCTCTTCCTCTTTACGTTCGAGCTCCATTTCCGCAAGCTCGTCAAAGTCCAGCTGTCCCTCCTGATTGGGCAGGGCGGGCAGCTCCTCAATTCTCGAAAGCCCGAAGCAGCGGAGAAAGGTATCGGTAGTCCTGTAGGCTACAGGCCGTCCCGGAAGGTCAAGTCTTCCTGCCTCCTCTAAAAGATTACGCTCCACAAGAGTATTTACAACGCTGCTGCTGTCTATGCCTCTAACCTGTTCAACGAAGGCCTTCGTAACAGGCTGATTGTATGCCACAATGGAAAGGGTTTCCATAGCCGCCTGTGAAAGAGGCTGTTGGCGTCTTGTTTCCATGGCTTTCTTTATGTTTTCTGCGTATTCGGTACGGGTAGTAATCTGAAACCCGTCGTTTACACGGATAATCTTAAGACCGCTTTCGTTTACGTTATATCGTCTTTCAAGCTGGTCGATAAGCTTAACGGTGGTTTCGTTATCGAGCCCTGCCGCTTCGGAAAGCTTATCTATCGTAATAGGGTCGCCGTAAGCGAACATTATAGCTTCAACTGCGGCTATTCCCTCGGTAAGCTTCAATTCCCACAACTCCTTTTCTTATCACGGATTTTTCAGGCTTCTTCCGTTACTGCTTCGTAGGTACGTTCTCCCGGCTTGGTCATTGTAATCATATCGCCGTTTTCCGAAAAGCTTACTCTGCCATGCTTCGACAGTTCAAGCAGGGCAAGAAATACCGCAACCTGCTCGGAGCGCTTCTGTCCCTCGTAAAGGGAGCGAACCTCTACGCTTTCGCCTGTTTTAAGCCGCCTTAATACGAACATAACCTTTGTAAAAACGCTTACATAGCTTTGCGCCACTATAGGCTTAAGTACCTGCTTCGCTTCATTTTTGAGCCTTTCGCTTTTTGTACTTACGCCGAGATAGCTTTCGAAAAGCTCATACTTATCGTGGATATTCCGATAGGTATTATCTACGGGGATTTCCATAGGCTCACGGACAAAAACGCTGTCGCCGCAGTAATGCCTCTTAAGGCGTTCAGCCGCCGCCTTACATACCGCATATTCGATAAGCCGTCCCGTAAGCTCCTTTTTAAGCTCTTCGACCTCGTGCTTCGGGAGTAAATCGGCGGTTTTTATATATATGAGCCGCGCCGCCATTTCGACGAATTCGCCGGCAATTTCGATATCAGCCTCCTGCATCTTATCAAGATAGAGGAGAAACTGCTCGAGGAGTATGGATATTTCGATGTCCCGTATGTTAAGCTTATGCTTCGCAATAAGGTTAAGCATAAGGTCAAGAGGACCCTCGAAGATTTCCAGCTTGAAATTAAGCTCTTCCATATCAGCAGATAAAGCCTGTAATTAAATTGAGGAAGCTGTATAAGCCGTTAGAGAGGAACATAAAGGGAATATCGAGAATGCCCGTCCATAAAAGACCGAGAATTACCAGCATAATTATCTGCTCATATTTCATAATTGAGAAATAGTACTTCTGGGGCAGGAAGGCGAGGAAAATCCTTGAGCCGTCAAAGGGCGGAATAGGGAGAAGGTTGAAAACCGCAAGATAGAGGTTAGTAGTAATAACCATATTCATAATGTAGGAAAGATAGGGGATAGAAACTAAAGCTCCCGTTACAATAAGAATCTTCCATATTATCATAAAAATAAGGGAGATAAGTATGTTGGAGATAGGTCCTGCGGCGGCGGTAAGCGCCATGGCTGCCTTCTGGCTCCTGATTTTGCGGCAGCGGTAGGGTTGCACGGGTACAGGCTTAGCCCAGCCGATTCCGAAGAGGATAAGACCGATTGTACCTAAAATATCGAGGTGTGCGAAGGGGTTGAGGGTAACTCGTCCCTGTCTTTCGGCGGTATCGTCGCCAAGCCATTTGGCTACCGTTGCGTGAGCGCATTCATGGACGGGGAAGCATACGAAAAGAACTATAAGAAGCGAAAAGGCGCTAAGAATAATAGACGTCATATCTCCGCTTAAAATCTCATTCAGCATATAAATGTCCTTTCTCGGAGTATAGGATATTGTATAATTACTCCTTATTATACTATATAATGGATTATTTTTCAAGCTTTTTTATGAAAAACCGTGGTTATACTATAATATAGACAGATTTTTGTGACGTAAGAATGTAATTTTGATGAAAAAAAGAAAGGAAAAAGAAAAAATGGAGAAAAAAGACCCCATGAAAAAGGCTGAGAAGCTTACGGATATGAGAAGCGTGGCTACCGACCCTAACGGTTCTTATACGGGAGTACCCGTAAATCCCGACGAGGAGCCCGTACAGGACGCAGACGATCTGTAAAAATGGAAAAAGTCGGAAAATATGGCTTTTTAAATTGACAGTTACCGATAAATGTGGTACAATTATAAGGTATTTTATCTGATATGAAGGGAGGGAACAGCGGTGAAAAAGAAAGGGCTTATATTGCTATTGGCAGGAGTACTGCTGTTCTGCTCCTGTAACAGTATAGAGGATAAGGGGCTGTCGGATAGCGCAGTTATACTTTCGGAAACGAAAAAGGCTAATGAGGCGGAGAAAATTCCTCTCGTTATTGACGAGGAAGAGCCTGACGGTACAACGCAGCAGCGGGAGGAGAGCCCCGAAGCAGAAACGGGTACCGTCGTAATTTCCTTCGGGGGCGACGTTACCCAGTCCGATGTTTTCGGGGAAGCTACCCTTATGAGAGATATTACATACCCCTTAGAGGAAGTAGCGGAGATTTTTTCTTCGGCGGATATCGCCTTTCTTAACCTTGAAACAAGCGTAAGCCTTCGGGGAGAATCCGAAAAGAAGGAGGGCTACGGCTTTCGTACCGACCCTAAGCTTTTAGAGGCTTTTACATCGGCAGGAGTTGACATAGTTTCCACCGCCAACAATCACGCAAGGGATTACGGAATTGAGGCGCTTACCGATACATACAGATTCGTTACCGAATCGGGACTTAAGAATATCGGCTCGGGAGAAAATCCCGGGGAAGCCTATCGCCTCGAAATATTCGAGATAAACGGCTTAAAAATCGGCTTTACCGCCCTTAATCTTATAGCGATATCCGATAACGGCTGGCAGGTTACCGAGGACAAGCCGGGGATAGCCTCCCTTTATCCCGAGGATTATGATAGATATTTCGAGCTTATCGAGGAATATGATAAGCTTTGCGATGTGATGTTTGTTTCGGCTCATTGGGGCATTGAGTACAGCTATGAACCCCACGAGGAGCAGGTCGCTTTCGCTCACCGCCTTTGTGACAGCGGAGCGGATATCATAATCGGTCATCACCCCCATGTTCTTCAGCCTATCGAAAGCTATAAGGGCAGTATAATTTTCTACAGCACAGGCAATTTCCTCTTCTATAAAATGGAGGATTATGCAGGACATACCGCAGCCTTTACAGTAGAGGTTGATAAAAACGGCTTTGTAAGCGGAAAAATGGAGCCGGTAAATATATCCTACTGCCGGTCGGTTCTTTTAGACCCCGAAGACGAGCTTTACGGCGAAATAATAGAAAAACAGAGGGCTATGTCCGAGGGCTACGGTGTTATTATTGACGAAAACGGAGGTATTAGTTGCAAAGAGTGAAAAAAAGTTTAGCTTTACTTATATTGTGCGGTTTTATTATGTGCATTTCCTCCTGCGGCGAGGAAAAGTCTGCGGCGGCGGGACTTGCGGCGATAACTACTGTTCCGAAGAATACCGATACCGCTAAGGATACAACAGCCCTTACCGAAAAGAGCGAAAAAACCGAAATTACAAGGCTCACGGGAAGCTACGGCTACGAGGAAGAAGGGGAGAGTACGCTTACTGCCACCGAAGCGGAGGAAACTACCGCTATTACAACCACAGAGCCTGTTGAAACAACCGTAACTACCGAAGAAACAACCGCCGTAACAACCAAGGAGCCGCCTTATACGCTGCCTGTTACGGATTATCTGAATACTGTAACTATTATGGGTCCTAATCTTATATATGTGGGAGAAAGCTTCGATTTCGACTATGTTATTTCCCATAAAAATGCAGACAGAGCTTCGATTTTCTGGAGCATTGAGGGAAAAGGAGCGGAGCTTAAGGAGGACGGACTGGTTATTG
>JAEDHF010000027.1 GCA_016297165.1 Oscillospiraceae bacterium
AGGAGCCTGTGCAGTAACAGGCGTAGGCACAGGGGCAGGAGCTGCTGTCTGCACAGGAACAGGCGCCGGAGCAGGTACGGCTTCTTCCGCCGCTATAGGTGCAGTCTGTACCGCTGTTTCCTCTATAGCCGTTTCCTTAGGGGCAGTCTCCTCCTTAGCAAGCTTTAATCCGCAAAAGGGGCAGAATAAAGAGCTCTGTCCCGTTTCTTTTCCGCAGTTATTACAAATCATACCGGTAGTTCCTTTCTGTTTCTGAAATATTCAAAAAGATACTGCTGCGCAATACCCTTATATTCACCCATACATTCGGGGAGACCGTCGCTGTAGTATTCGGCGACGATACGCTTTATCCATACGTCCGAGGGAAAGGCCTCTGTTTTATGATAGGCGAAGAGTAAAACGCAGTCCGCAACCTTATCCCCTACTCCCGTTATGGTTTTAAGGAGCGCCTTTCCGCTTTCATAGTCCATATCGTAGATTGCGCTGAGGTTTACCGAGCCGTCGGCTACCTTTCTTGCTGCGTCGATTATGTAGCGGTTGCGAAAGCCTGCCCTTAAGGGGGCTAAATCCTCGGGAGAGAGGGCGGCGAGCCTATTAGCGTCGGGGAAGCCGTAAAAATCCCCGGTTTTTTCGCCGAAGCTTTCACAAAGGCGGTCGATTATCCCGATAATTCGGGGGATATTGTTGTTCTGGGAAATAATGAAGCTTATTAAGGTTTCGAAGGGCTCCTGCCGCAGTATTCTTACTCCACGGTTTTCCTCCGACGCCCTTTTCAGTATTTCGTCAGCGGAAAACTGCTCAATTACGGCGTTATAGTCGGTAGAAAAATCGAAGTAGCCCAGCCAGTAGTCCTTATCCTCTTCGGTTATATCAAGAAGGGTTATGCCATCCTCTTCCTGTCGTACGGAAAGGGAGCGGTTTCCCGAAATGCCCCGATAAACTCCGTCGTCCCCTCTTTTCCAGCGAAAGCATTGACCACTTTCAAGAGTCTGCCTTAAATCAAGGCAATCGGTTTTTATGAAAAAATCCAAAATAAATTCACCTGCAATAAAAAAGTACTTGACTATTTTCTTTAATTATAATACAATTTAATTGTAATTTCAATATGAACGTATGAAATTTATATGAAATAGAGCTAAAGGAGCTATGAAAAATGAGAGAAAGCATACTTACGATCCCCGTAAACGAGGTTTTTGAGCCTAAGGAGGGCTGCCCTATCTGCCGTATGAGAGATACGGTTGAGGAGCATATCTGCGAATACATAATGGGCGCCGCCATGATGGAGCCCGACGTAAGAATGGAAACTAACGAGCTTGGCTTCTGCCTTACCCATTTTGAAATGCTTATGCAGCAGAACAACCGTCTTTCCCTCGGACTTATGCTCAACAGCTATCTTGAAAATGCAAGAAAAAACATCTTCGAAAAGAAAAGCCTTTTCTTTACGAAATCCGCTAAACAGCGTAAAGCCGCCGAAATTGAGGAAACCTGCTTTGTTTGCAGTAAGGTGCAGTGGGGCATTGACCACATGCTTGAAACGGTTTTTACGATGTACCTTAAGGAGCCGAAGTTCAGAAATCTTTTCAAGGCGCAGGAATATATCTGCGTACCCCATTACAATATGCTAAGCATTAAGGCAGGCGAAAAGCTCCAGAAGGGAGACCTTGCCAGCTTCAACGCCGACCTGGACAAGCTCCTCGAGGACTATATAAAACAGCTTAACAGCGACGTAAACGACTTCTGTAACAGCTTCGACTACCGAAACGCAGGTAAGCTCCATACTCCCGAAATGGAGCACGTCAGAAGCTCCGTAGAGCGTTCGGTTTCCTTCCTTACGGGAAGAAAACCGAGGGTTAAGTAACAAAGACAGCCCGACATTTGTCGGGCTGTTAGATTGTCGATAAACCCTGAAAACAGGGTTTATCTTAATGAATAGTGAATAATGAATAGTGAATAATTTTGGTGTGCCCTACGGGCACGGGTCTGAAAACGGCTTTATTATCACATTTTCAAAAGAATCGGCGCAAGCCGATACCACGATTATTCATTCTTCTTTATTCGTTATTCATTTTTCATTTATTGTCGAAAAGACTTTTTCGACAGACTGAGGCTGACGAGGTTTTCGTCAGCCTGTACTGTTTATTCTACCGATTTTAGCGACTCAATCATATCCACATTTTTAAGCCGCTTATGCATTACAAGAGTAACCATAGCGGAGAAAAGCATGGTGACTATTGCCGCTAAAATATAGCTAAGGGGATAGATATTCCGCCCGAACATTACCAGGTCAACCTCGGCGGTAGTAATTACGAAATTCGCCAGGAATATGCCGAGAACGAGCCCTGCCGCCGTACCGAAAAGGGACAGGATAATATTCTCTCGGAAAATATAGCTGTCAACCTCCTTATCGTAGAAGCCGAGAACCTTAAGGGTAGCGATTTCTCTTATTCGTTCGGTAATATTTATGTTGGTAAGGTTATACATTACCACAAAGGCAAGAAGTCCTGCCGCCGCTATAATAACCATTATTACCATATTGAGGGAGCCAAGCATTTTCGAGAAGCTTTCCTCAACATCGGAGTTAAAGGTTACGGTAACAACCCCCTCGGTGCCGAGGATTTTCTCCGCTATTGCATTTTCGTCCTCTTTTCCGAGACTATGAGTAAAATAAAGGGCATTATATTCGGGTTTTTCGCCGAATACGCTTTCATAGGTGGTGGGAGTCATATAAACGTAGTGATTGGGGTAGTTTTCGAAAATGCCCGAAACGATCATATCGAATTTTTCCGTATCGGATTTGCTGATTTCTACGGTATCCCCCGAAGCTATTTCCCCGAGAAGCATAGACATCTTTTCGTCAATAAGCACTTCTCCGTCAGCTAAAGCGTAGGGCTCCTTCGTCCTGCGGTTTCTTAACGTAAGAAAATCGGTGAATTTTTCGGCATTATCGGGTACGGCAATATATGCCTTAACGTTCTTATCCCCCGAGGAAACGGTCATCATCTTCTGGAAAACCTTAACGCTTTCGCCGTATTCCGATATTACCCTTTCCGCTTCGGCTCCGCTTTCGGGATAGCCCTCGCTGTCGTAAACGGCTATGCCCTGATAATGCTGGAGCTCGGTGTACTGCTTAATAATTATATCGTTGATGCTGTCGTAAAGGGCGAAGCCTGTAAGAAGAAGGGCTGTACAGCCCGCAATTCCCACCACCGACATAAACATTTTTCTCTTATAGCGGAAAATGTTACGGGCAGTAACCTTGCCGCTGAAGCTGAGCCTGTTCCAGAAGGGCTTTATCCTTTCGAGGAAAATCCTCTTACCCGTTTTGGGCGCCTTAGGCCGCATAAGCTGTGCGGACTGCTCCGAAAGAGCGCTCCTACAGGACAGTATTACCACAAAAATAACCGCAGCGGCGAAAACTCCCGTAGAAATAAGGGCGGTTACCATATCTATATCAAGAATAAGCCCCGGTATATCGTACATTATTCCGTAGGCGGTTATAATTACGTAGGGGAGAAGATTCATTCCCACAAGTATGCCTACCGCCGCGCCCGTAACGGTAGCGGTTACTGCATAAAGCATATATTTGAAGATTATATCGCCGTTGGAATAGCCGAGAGCCTTATAGGTTCCTATCTGAACTCTCTGTTCCTCTACCATTCGGGACATGGTCGTAAGACAGACCAGCACCGCCACAAGGATAAAGAACACAGGGAAAACCGTAGCGATATTGTTTATTCGCTGTGCATTTTCGCCGTATTCGCTGTAGCCGGGGTTGTCCTCACGGGTAAAGATATACCATTTCGGCTTTTCAAGGTCGGCGATTTCTTCCTCGGCGTCCTTTAGCTTTTCCTTAGCCTCCGAAAGCTTTTCTTTTGCTTCAGCCTTTCCGTCCTCAAGCTCCTTTTCCCCTTTTTCGAGGTCGATAAGCCCCTGCTCGTAATCGGCTTTGCCTTGCAGGAGCTTTTCCTTTCCCTCCGCTAACTGCTGTTCGCCGTCGAGGATTTCCGCTTCCCCGTCATCAAGCTTTTTCTTAGCGTCGGAAAGCTCCGTTTCTGCGTCGGCGAATTTCTTTTCTGCTTCCGCTTTCTTTTCGGCTAACTCCTTTTCGCCCTCCTCTAATTCCTTTTTCCCGTCGTTAAGCTTTTTCCTACCCTCGTCTATTTCCGATTTTGCTTTATCGAGCTGCATTTTGCTCTCGTCGAGGGTTGCTTTTACGGAATTAAGCTCGGCTTCCGAGGCTTCTATTTTCGCTCTCGCCGCCGAAAGCTCGGGTTCAGCCGCCTTAAGCTGTCCCTCTGCGGCGGTAAGCTCCGTAAGCTTGGCTTCATACTGCGCCATACCCGCCTGATACTGCATTAAACCTGCCTTATATTCGGCAGTTTCACCGTAATATGCCTTTATCATATCAAGCTTGGCCTTCGTTTCGTCAAGGGTTTTCTTCCCTTCGGAAAGCTCAGCTTTTCCGCTTTCTATAAGAGCGAGGTTAGCGTTATATTCCTCCTCGGCTTTAAGGAATTCCTCTTTTCCCTTAATAAATTCCTCATAGCCCTTGTTGTATTCCGCTAAGCCCTCGTTATATTTCTTAAGACCGTTCTCGTATTCCCTTTCGCCCTCGGCTAAGTCCTTTTCGTTTTTTTCGATTTCTGCCCAGCCGTCGGCTATTTCCTTTTCAGCCTTTTCTATTTCCTTTTTGTATTCTTCCTTAGCGTCGCTAAGCTCCTTTACACCGTCCTCATATTCCTTTCGTCCGTCGGTAAGCTCCTGCTTACCGTCGATAAGCTTCTGTTCGTTATCGGCGATTTCCTGTTCCGCTTCGGCTATATCCTTTTCTGCGTCGGAAAGCTTCTGTCTTGCCTCCTCTATTTCCTTTTCTCCGTCGGCAATTTTCTCGTCGGCTTCCTTTTCTGCGTCGGCTACCTCTTTTTTCGCCTTATCGAGCTCCTCGTTGGCTTCAATAATTATATCCTCGTAACGGCCCTCCTTACGCTCCTCGGAAATATCCTCGATAACCTCGTTAAGCTCCTCTATCCTGTCCTTATAGCCGTCCTCGTAGCAGTTATATTTTTCCAGTTCGGGGAATCTTATGTAAACCTGGGTATTGTATTCGACGCAGAAATTATCCTCGGGAATAAGATAAACTGCGTTGATTGAGCCGTTTCCCACGGAGGTACTGCCTCTTGCGGTTTTGTCTATATACATAGGGGACATAAAGCTTCCCACAACGGTATATTCGCTTACGGTAAGGATATCCTCGGGAGGCTGCCCCTTATCGTCCTTAAGGGTAATTCTCGACCCTACCTTAGGACCGCCCTTCATATCGGAAACACAGATTATACATTCGTCGGGCTTTTCGGGGTATCTTCCCTCTTCGAGAATTATGGTATTGAGGGTGTCGTTATGGCTGAAGGAAAAGAATCTTGCGGCGCTGGAGGGGCTGTCCGCCGAGGACACCACCACGTCGGTATAATAGGAGGGATAAACCTCGGCGCCCTCAATTTTCTTAAGTGCCTCTATATCCTTTTCATCAAATCCGTAGGTCGATACAAGCCTGAAATCCATAAGGCTGTTGTTGTCGAAATAATTGTCGGCAGTATTTCTCATATCGGGAGCGGCAGTTTTTACCCCCGAAAAAAAGCCTACTCCTATAGCTACTATGCCAAAAATCGAGAGAAAACGGCTTAAGGAGCCCTTAATCTCTCTGAATGCACTTTTTCTTAATGCGGTTTTCAATTAACCTACCACCTTTTCCAAAAAAGGAGACGGAAAAGCCCCGATTTTACAGTCGGTCTTTTACATCTCCCATTACGTTTTTATTCTTCTGTTTCTTCCGTATCTTCCTTTAAGCCGAATTTTTCTGTATATTCGATTCTTAGCTTCGGCTCAAAGCCGCCAACAATATTGGCTGCCGTTCTTCTGTCGGGATTGAATAAAAGGGCTATGCTTCCGTACTGCTCGCTGTCTGCAATAAGGTACCAGATATCCTCACCTGTTCCGTCGTGGGCAATAACCGTTACCTCCGCCTTAAGCTCATTTCCGCCGTACTGCCCCATTTCCTTTACGGAGCGAAGGCTTATTGTAATAAGGCGCTTACGGGCTCTTCTTCCGACAATCTTATCTATATCCAGGTCGTCGTTGGTTACGATATATTCGTACTCGTACATGGTATTCTCCATAAGCAGCTTAAACAGGAAAAAGGAGCCCATAGCCACCGCTACGCATACCATCAGAACGGTAGGAATTATAAAGCAGATAAGAGCTAAAAGGGCTAAAAGTACTATCTCTCCGATAATTATAAGGGCGCGCTTAAGCTTATCCTTTCCGTCGGGGGTTTTTTCTATAAGCTGTTCGGAAAATCTGTCCATTATTATACGTCCTTTCTGATGACTTTTCAAAAGTATTATTGTAACTTAACCGATTTATATTATATCACATTTCAACAAATAAAACAAGGGGTGTTAGTGCAATAATTCCAATGATTTTATTGAAAAACGGAAATTTCTTGACTTTAGCGTGAGAATGTAATATAATTATTGTATGCTCTATAATTGTATTCTGTTTTAAAGGCATAATTTTTTGACGAACAGATGTAATATAATACTTTTGGGCATAGGAGGTAGTGCTATGGGTAATATTACTCTTATAACCGGCGGCGCAGGAAGCGGTAAAACGAGATGGGCGATTTCCTATTTCAAGACCTGCGATAACGTCCTTTTCCTGAATACGGCGAAAACTCTCCACGAGGATACCCGCCACAGAATGGAGTATTCCAATAATGAAAACAATGTTGAATGGGTGGTTGCTAACGACGTAAAGAATCCCGTCGAGCATATAAAGGACCATAAGTTCTTTATCTTCGATAATCTCGGCTCATATACCTCGAATGTAATGCGTGAAATCGCCGCCGATATCGAAAATATTACAACAGAGGAACGTGATAAAATCCGTTCTGTCGTTGTTAATAACGTAATCGAATGTATGAATAAGGTTTCCGAGCTTAACGGCGCTATGGTAATCGTTACTATCGAGCCGGGCTTCAGCCCCTGCCCCAAGGATAAGGAACAGCTTTATTTCCGCGAAATCATGGGCGCAGTCAACCAGCGTATCGCCAACACCGCCCAGGAGGTTTATCTCTCCGCCAGCGGTATCCAGTTCAGAATAAAGTAAAATAACAGAAAGGAACGGTTTATACTATGACAATCGACCAGCTTATCAATTTTGCAAGAAGCAAGAACGCCTCGGATATTCATCTTACTGCAGGCGCTCCCACCTCTATCCGTATTAACGGCGAGCTTAAGAAATTCGACGGAATGGACGAGGAGGTTGTTAACAGAACTATCCTTTCTATGCTCTCCGCTGAACAGGAAAAGCGTATCGGCGAAGGCGAAGATATCGACTTCTCCTTTACATCAAGCTCGGGCGGCCGTCAGAGAGTTAACGTTTATCGCCAGAATGGCGGTAAGCTTGCTGCGGCTATACGTCTTTTAAACGAGCATATCCCCTCCTTTAAGGATATAAGCCTTCCCCAGGCGGCTATCGACCTCACAAAGGAGCTTAAGGGTCTTATCCTCGTAACGGGTCCTACCGGCTCGGGTAAGTCCACAACTCTTGCTACAATGGTTGACCAGATTAACGTTACCCGTCCCTGTCATATCCTTACTATCGAGGACCCTATCGAATATATCTATAAGCCGAAGCTGGCTACTATCCACCAGAGAGAAATCGGAACCGACGTTCCTAACTTTAACTACGCTCTTAGAAGCGGACTTCGTGAGAACCCCGACGTTATCCTTGTCGGCGAAATGCGTGACTACGAAACTATCCAGCTTGCTCTTACCGCCGCTGAAACAGGACACCTCGTCCTCGGAACACTTCATACAACAGGCGCGGCTCATACCGTTAACCGTATTATCGACGTATTCCCCGCCGAGGAACAGAACCAGGTAAGAACACAGCTTGCAGGAAACCTTCGAGGCGTTATCTCCCAGATGCTTCTTCCTATGGCTAACGCTGAAAGAGGAAGAACAGCAGCCTTCGAAATCCTTATCAATACCGACGCCTGTGCAAACAATATCCGTACAGAAAAGACCCACCAGCTTGAATCCGTTATGGCAGCAGGCGGCAACGTGGGCATGAGAACCATGAACGAGAGCTTAAAGCGTCTTTCCCGTGACGGTCTTATTACTAAGGAAGTGGCTATGCTTTACAGCCCCGATAAGGACGAACTCAGAAAGATTATCTAAAGGTGAATTTATCTTGATTAAAGCTAAAGCCCGTTCCTTTCCGGCTGTTGCCCTTAAGGAACGGGTGATACTGATTATAACCCTTATTTCGGCGGTTATCTGCTCCGAATTCTTTATTTTTCGGGCAGGAGCCGAAAGGGAACTCCCCTCCTTCTCCGTAAGAAACTATGTAAGAACCTCTTACGACGAGGATAACTACGCTCTTATAGAAACCAACGGCGACAGTATCACCATAAAAGGAAAATATAAGGACGCAAAATCCATAAAAATAAGCCTTTATCCGAAAATTGAGCCCTCGGGCTATTCCTTTCATGCCTTCGAGGACGGAAGCTTCGAAGCGGAGCTTACTGCGAAGCCCTTTGAAAACGGAAGCTTTCTCTTTCTTATAACCATAAACAGCGAAATACAGAAAAACTGCTATATCCTCTATGAGGACGGCTGGCGCTTTCTGGATAACAGGCTGGAAGCCCATAACCGTGAGGTTTTCGAAAAAATCCATACCGTAAGCGACGAGGCGTGCTGCCTTTATCTGAGCTCCGACGGCGACCCCGAAAAGATAGCCTTCGTAAAGGAACAGCTTAAGCTTATCGTAAAGGACGTAACGAAGGATATCGAAAGCGACTACGAAAAGGCGAGAGCCCTTGAAAAATACGTGGCGGAAAACTTCTGCTACGACTTAGACGCAAGGGAAGGAACAACAGACCTTGACTCCATATCGGTAGATGCGGTACTAAGGGACAGACGCTCCGTCTGTCTCGGAATATCAAATCTCTATATGGCACTTCTCGAAGCGGCAGGAATAAAAGCCGTCAATATTCGTGGAGCCGCTATCTACCGCGAAACTCCCTTCGATTTACCCGAAAAGGAACAAAATCACGAATGGGTAGCCTTCTACTACGAGGAGGAAGAGCGCTGGGTATGGACGGACCCCGTATGGGGCGGCCTCGGAGACTATAAAAAGGGTAAGTATTACCCCGGAAAATATAACGGAAACTATTTTGATATAGACGATTTCGCCCTTTCGATAAACCATAGAGCGGATAAGGCTGAACGCCGACCCTTTTTTGAGGCGGAAATACCCGTGGAATTCTATTCTGTGGAAGAAACCACTGCCCCCGAGGAAACAGAGCCGATAAATACGGAATTTTCGGATACTGCACAAGCCGAGGAAACAACCGCCGAGGATAGTATTAAGGAAGAAAAAGAGCGTATCGAAAATGATGTATCGGAAATAATGAAAGCTGCCCACAGGGAGGAGGATAATACCCTTCTTATAGCGGCAGTAGTCTTAATGTCCCTGTTAATTGCTGTGTTAATCGCAGTTATCATAAAACTAATCAGAAACGGAAGGAAAAACTGAATGGTAGTAATTGAATTAGAAAACGGAAAACAGATTAAGCTTGAGCTTTATCCCGACATCGCTCCGATTACCGTTGAAAACTTCGAAAAGCTCGTAAATAAGGGCTTTTACGACGGACTTACGTTCCATAGAGTTATCAGCGGCTTTATGATTCAGGGCGGCTGTCCTATCGGAAACGGAACAGGCAACTCAGGCGAACACATCAAGGGCGAATTTTTAGCCAACGGTGTTGTAAACAACCTTAAGCACACAAGAGGGGTTATCTCTATGGCTCGCGCCGCCGACCCCAACTCCGCAAGCTGTCAGTTCTTCATTATGCATGAGGACGCTCCCCACCTTGACGGAAGCTACGCGGCATTCGGAAAGGTTACCGAGGGTATGGAGGTTGTTGACGAAATAGCCGGTGTTGAAACCGATTATGCGGATAAGCCCCTTGTTCCTGTAGTAATGAAAAGCGTAAAAATCGTGTAAATGAGCGAAAATGAGCCCCGTGGTTAGACCCACGGGGCTCAGCTATTATTCGGATTATTCTGCACTTTCCTGATTCTTCGTAAGCTCATTCATAATCGCTTCGTTGAGGTTTTCGATAGTATCCTCGGTATAGTCGGTAGGAATATCAAATACGCTTTCGTCGGCAATTTCATTGGATAAAAGCTTTATTTCCGAAACGCTGCTGTCGGAAATGATATACTTGATTTCGTTTGTGTCCTTATCGAAATAGTATGTCACCATGGATGTGCTGTTGGTATCCTCTTTTTTGGCGGATACAGCGAAACCGTTATACAGCTTTCCGTCGTATTCCTTATCCATAGTGCTGTATTCGCTGCTGCTCACAGCGTCGTACTGAGCCTTGAGCCCTGCGCTTTCAACACAGTTGCCCACAAATTCGGCACCGTACTTACTCTTATACATTTCCTTTTTATCGTCATATATCTGATAGCAAGTATCGGTATCATAGACAATCCTTGTTTTTCTTCCGAGAGCGTCATTTCCGACGATAACCATTGTATCGGCGTCCTTTATATACATCTCGGTAACTACGGCGTCATTTTCGCCTACCGTTGTGGAAGAAACGAAGGAGAGGGGCATACCGCTTCTTATCGAATAGAAATTATCGTAGAAGTAGGGGTAGTTTTCCTTAAGGAACTGCTTTGCCTCCTCGGAGGTATCCTCCTCGGGCTCGCCGATGTTGATAACCTGTGTTACCTTTCCGCCCTTTTTTGTTGTTTCCTCCCCGGCGTCTGCTGATGCTCCCGTTGTGGCTTCTGTGGTTGTTTCGGAGTTATTTCCGTTTCCGGCGCCGCAGGACGCTATGGATAATATTACCGCCAATGCAGAAATAATTGATAAGATTTTTTTCATTTCTAAGTTTTCCTTTCTTTTTTCGGTTTCACTTTTGTAGTCAGTTAAGTTTAACCTATTGTTTCGACAAAAGGGTAAAAGAATAATGAAAACCCGGTGAAATCGTGGATTATTAAGGAAGATGTGCTTAGTTTCCTGCCATTAAAGCGCTTAAATCTGTCATCTGATAATTTGCAGGAATATCGAAAAGGCTGCTGTTTGTGCCTGTATAGTAGTCGTCGATACGAACTGTCTGACCTTCGGAAACGATATATCTTGTTCTGCCTGTAGCGGTGTCGAAATAAAGGGTAGCCTTGGTTGTGCCGTCGTCAACGGTTTCGAACTTTAAGCTTTCGCCCATAAAGGTTTCTGTGCCGGAAGAGTATTCTGCCTTATCGAAATCGAAAGCGCCTGTTAACTTCATAGCTTCCGCCATCTGTTCTTCCATTGAAGCCTTTTCATCGCCGGAAAGGCTGTAATACAAGGCGGACTTTTCGGAATCGCTGATTATGTAATATGTACCGTTATCCATGATAATTCTTGCCTCCTCGCCCTCCATATTCGTTGATATGGCAATACGAGTTAAGGACTCCATAGACATAGCCATTGTTCCGCTTTCCTTACCGTCGGAGTCAACAACCGTCATTACAAGAGTACAGGGTATTGTAGAGGTAACCTTTCCGAACTCATAGTAAAGAGGAGACTTATCCTTAAGTCCGTCAAGGAAGCTGTTTTCGATAAGCTGTCCGCCGGGAGCGGAAGGGGTAGTCTCGGTTTCGGCAGGCTTTGTGGCTTCTGTCTCGGGTGAAGGCTCGGTGGCTTCTGTCTCGGGGGCAGGCTCGGTAGCTTCTGTCTCGGGGACAGGCTCGGTAGCCTCTGTTGTTTCGGCGATATCATCGTCCTTTTTATCGTCCTTGTCGTCGTTACCGAAGCCGAAGCCAAGACCGCCTAAGCCCGAATTGTTTTCGGATTCGTTCTTGTCCTCGTCCTTATCCTTGTCCTCGTCCTTATCCTCGTCGTCGTCCTTTTCGTCGGAATAGGAGGACTTTTCCTCGTCATCCTCGTTATTGTCGGCGTTGTTGTTTCCGCAGGCGGAAATGCTTAAAACCAGTGCTGCTGTAAGAAATAATGATAAAAACTTTTTCATAGTACCCACCTTTCAAATTTTTCTGAATTGTTTGATTTTGCAACAAAAATGGTCACATATACTATATGATTGTAGCACATAAAGCCGCTTTTGTCAACTGCTTTGTTACTGTGCTGTATGCATTTGACAAAAGCTCTCCTTAGTAGTATAATTGTGATACTATATATCAACAAAGACAAAGGAACAGGAAAGGTCGGATAAGCTATGAAGGAAAAGGAAAAAATCCATAGAACTACCATAGGAGGACAGGCTCTTTTCGAGGGCATAATGATGAAGGGACCCGAAAAAACCTCTATGGCGGTACGAAAAAAGGACGGAGAAATTCACGTTGAGGAGACTCCTGCCCCCGAAAAAAAGTGGTACAATAAGGCTCCCTTTATCCGAGGCTCCGTTAATTTCGTGAGCCAGCTTACCGAGGGCTATAAGTATCTCTCCCGCTCTATGGAGCTTTCCGGCGCTCTCGACGACGACGGCGAGGAAGAAATGTCGAAGTTCGAGAAATGGCTGGACGAGAAATTCGGCGATAAGATTACCGGCGTAATTATGGGAATTTCAATGGTTTTCGCTATAGCTCTTGCAGTTGTGCTCTTTATGTTCGTTCCTACCTGGCTCTTTATGCTTTTAAGCGCCCTTTTCGGCGAAACAGATATTTCCGCCTTTCAGTCCCTTTTTGAGGGTGTTCTTAAAATAGTAATCTTCGTCTCATATATGGCGCTTGTGTCCCTTATGAAGGATATCCGCCGTACCTACGAGTACCACGGCGCAGAGCATAAGACAATAGCCTGCTACGAGAAGGGGCTGCCCCTTACGGTAGAAAACGTAAAGCCACAGCGCCGTTTCCACCCCAGATGCGGCACAAGCTTCCTCTTCCTCGTTCTTCTTATAAGTATTCTCGTTTATTCGGTTTTCCCGATAACTAACGCATTTTTCATAACAGCCTTCGGCGTTAACGACACTATCGCCATGATTTTAAGGGTTGCTTCGAAGATTATCCTGCTTCCCGTTATCGTAGGCATTTCCTACGAAATTATCCGCCTTGCGGGACGATACGACAATATCCTTACCCGTATTATTTCCGCACCGGGACTGGCTTTACAGCGCCTTACAACAAAGGAGCCCGACGATAGCCAGATTGAGATAGCTATTGCAGCTATGGAGAGGGTTATCCCCGAAAATAAGGAGACGGATAAATGGTAATCGGCGAGGCTCTTTCGTCGGCAGTAAAAATCCTCTCGGAGGCTAAAATTTTCGACCCCGACTTTGAGGCAAGGGAAATTCTCAGGGAAATTACAGGGCTTGACCCTTATATAAACCGTTCACGGGAGCTTTCCTCGGAGCAGTACGAAAAAATCCTCCTTATGGCGGGAAAAAGGGCGACGGGAATACCTCTCCAGTATATTTTCGGAAGCTGGGAGTTTTACGGCTATCCCTTTTATGTGGGAGAGGGGGTTCTTATCCCCCGACCCGAAACGGAGCTGCTTGTTGATATAGCTAAGGAGTACTGCAAAGAAAACAGCAGGGTTATCGACCTGTGCAGCGGCAGCGGCTGTATCCCCATAAGTATAAGACTCGAAACAGGGGCGGATACTACCGGAATTGAGCTTTATGACGAGGCTTTCGGCTATTTTCAGCGGAATATTGCCCTTAATAAGGCGAAGGTCAGGGCGATAAAGGGCGATGTGCTTGACGAAAGAATTCTTATCGGGGAACGCTTCGACGCTATCTTCTCGAATCCCCCCTATCTTACCGCCGAGGAAATGAAAGGGCTTCAGCGTGAGGTGGCTTTTGAGCCCGAAACCGCCCTTTTCGGCGGCGAGGACGGGCTTCATTTCTACAAAAGGATTATCCCGATATGGGTAAAAAGGCTTAATAAGGGCGGTATTTTCGCCGTAGAAATCGGCGAGACACAGGGTATGGCGGTAAAAGCCATAATGGAAGAAAACGAACTTACCGCAGAAATAATCAAGGACTATTCGGGACTTGATCGGGTAGTGTTGGGTAAAAAATAAGGGCTCCCTTCGGGGAGCCCATTTTATTTGGCTTATGTACTATATCAGTTAAGGAACTTTGCGCAGCCTAAGCAAGGAACGTCCTTTGCCTTACCTGCACAAGCGGAGAAGAACTGAATGATAGAGAGGATTGCGCTGAAAAGTGTAAGAAGGGTTGCAGCAGGCCAGCCGATAAAGGGAATAACGCTGATGAATGCAACAGGAAGGTTCCATACTGCTACTCTGAGAGCGTGCTTTACATGGAAGGTACCGAACTTCGAATCCTTACATACAAGAGATAAAACGCCTAAAGCGATAATTGCAAGAATTGTGGATAAAATGAAGTAAAGAGGGTTTCCGTAGTTTCCGAGGAAAACCTGGAGCCAGTCGAGGGGTCTTCCGTAAAGAAGCTTTACTTCCTCACAGTATAAAAGAATAAAGGGCATAGCGGGGAGAAGGCTTGCTGCTACAGCGAAAACCTTGTTGGAGGAAACGTCGTTTCTATCCATTTCTCCTGTGTGGTCGTGGGGGTCAACATAAGCTACGCGCATACCTGCAGGCATAGCCTGAGGTGCAGGAGCAGCGGCAGCTGCAGGAGCTGCGTCAAAGCGGTTTCCGCACTTGTGACAGCAGTTAGCTGCGTCATCGCACTGTGTTCCGCACTTTGTACAGAATTTCATAGTTAATTCTTCCTTTCGTGAATATGAAGTGGATATTAAGGCTTAATGCATAAGCCCTAACACTTATTTAAATTATAGTATATTTTGCATTTTTTGTCAATATTATTCGGGCATTCTGCAGAAAAATTACGAAAAATTTACCTGTTAAGAAAACCGCCCTGCTGATACAGGGCGGTTACGGGTTTATCTTGTGAGCCAGATATTCGCTACGTCGAGAGCCTCGTAAAGGCTTCCTCTCTCGCTTGTCTTTACCACCATATCCTTAGGGTCGATATCCTTAGCGGTTCTTAAGAGAACTACCTTAAGCTTATCGGCGATATCCATTCCGTTTTCCTTCTTGGTTGAGGTTATGGTAATATTTGCGACAAATTCGTCGCTCATACTTCCGTAGTAAATCTGGTTTCCCTTTCTTACTAAAGGAAAGCCCTTATATGTGATGAATTCTTCTGCCATTTTTTCGGTTCCTTTCTGTATTTCGGTTAGCTTATACTATGATAACATATATGGGAAGAAAAATCAAGATAATACCGCACAAAGATTGCGTGTGGATTGCGAAGTCAGATTTTTCGTCAGATTGT
>JAEDHF010000173.1 GCA_016297165.1 Oscillospiraceae bacterium
ATGATGATAAAATCTACTCCCGAGGGCGCAAGAGACTATCTCGGTCCCTCAAGAATCCACGAGGGCAAATTCTACGCACTCCCCCAGTCTCCCCAGATTTATAAGCAGCTCCTTATGATTTCGGGCTTCGACAGGTATATCCAGCTTGCACGCTGCTTCCGTGACGAGGACCTTCGTGCAGACAGACAGCCTGAATTTACACAGATTGACCTTGAAATGTCCTTTGTTGACGTTGACGATATTTTAGAGGTAGCAGAAGGCTTTATCGCTAAGCTTATGAAGGAAACTCTCGATATTGATATTCCTATGCCTCTTCCCCGTTTAAGCTATACTGAGGCTATGGAGCGTTACGGCTCCGATAAACCCGATACACGCTTCGGTATGGAGATTACCGATATTTCGGATGTTGTTAAGTCCTGCGGCTTCGGCGTATTTACGGGCGCTATCGAAAACGGTGGCTCCGTAAGGGGCATTGTTGCTAAGAATGGTGCTTCCGTTCTTACCCGTAAGGAAATAGATAAGCTTACCGAAACCGCTAAGGGTCTCGCATATATCAGATGGGTTGACGACGCTCCTAACTGCTCCTTCGCTAAGTTTATGACCGAGGAGGAAATGGCGGCTATTCTTAATAAGCTCGGTATGGAAAAGGGCGACGTCGCTCTTATCGTAGCGGATAAGAATAAGGTTACTCTCCCCGTCCTCGGCGCTCTTCGTCTTACTGTCGGAAAACAGCTCGATATTATCCCCGAGGGCTATAACTACCTCTGGATTACCGAATTCCCCTTCTTCGAGTATAACGACGAAACAGGCAAATGGGACGCTATGCACCACCCCTTTACAATGCCTCTTGACGAATGCGTCGAATATCTCGAATCTAACCCCGAAAAGGTATTTGCTAAATGCTATGACCTTGTCCTTAACGGCGTAGAGCTTTGCAGCGGTTCAATCAGAATCAACGACCCCGAATTACAGGCGAAAATGTTCGAGCTTCTCGGACTTACCGACGAAGAAATTGCCGCTAAATTCGGCTTCCTTGTTGACGCTTATAAGTATGCAGCTCCACCTCACGGCGGTATGGGTATCGGTCTCGACAGACTGGCTATGCTTATCTGCGGCGCCGACAGTCTTCGTGATGTTCTCGCCTTCCCGAAAATTAAGGACGCAAGCGAGCTTATGAGCGACTGCCCAGCAGAGGTTGACGATAAGCAGCTTGAAGAACTGCATATAAAAACAATTCTTTCCGAAAAAGAATAATCCGTCAGAACTTTTATAGAAAATTAAACCGCCGGGTATGTTATTTCCCAACAATATGAGAATAACTGCCCGGCGTAATTTACAAGGTAATCCAACAATATATATTTACAAAAGGAGAGGTTATATGTACTCGATTCATTCCTACAATGACGAGCGCTTCGGTATGTATGCACGGGGCGAATTCAGAATGGCAAGAGAAAACGAGGCTATTATTTTCTGGATAATTACAGGATTATATATCCTTAATATTATTAACTTTTTTGTAACCTTATATCTGCAGTACACTACAATCCCCTTTCCAAAGGTTTACGATAAGCTTACCTGGGCACAAATCAGCACCGCCGCACTTCCTGCGCTTATCTTATTTCAGGTTATTACTCTTGCGGTTTATGTAATAGCTATACGGGTACTTTTTATGGGCACAAAGTATTCCTTTAAAGCCAACGAAAAGGAATTCGCACTTATGAAAACCGATAAGCCCGAGAAAATGATTATTATTCCATACAGCGATGTCCTTACAATCCGATACAGGTTCAGAAAATTTCTGTTTTTCGACAGAGGTTATACCGTTACCATTTCAATGAGGGGCGGTAAGATATATGAATTCTTTCCCCTATTCCCGAGAGGCGACGGCGACAGGAGCTTTCAGAATACGCCCTTTAATATTATCGCCGAAGAAACGGGAATACATAAAAGAGACGCCGACAGAGTGTAAAGGAGTATTTTATGGATGAAGAAATGAGATATACGAGCTATTCTCGTCACGATGAGCGTTTCCCATTCAGTACCTCGGGTGTGTTTTACTGCAAAAAGAAAAATGAAGACAAGCTTCTCATACTTACAACCATAATATGTGCAATTATGGTTGGAGGTGCATTGATGATGTGGCTGTATCTTACCTGGTCGTGGGGCTTCGCTATCTTCTTTACGGTCTATACGGTAGGGTTTGTGCTACTTTATATTTACTTAGTGGTGGGGGTTATACTCTGCGGCGAGGAATATACCTATAAGGCAGACAGCGAAAACTTCATTATTACTGCACCCAGCGGTTCGGCAAGAGTTGTCGTTATCAAGTATTCCGAGGTAGAGAATATTCTGTATGTACCTATTTATCAGGGGCCGAAAAGACACAGAGGCTATAAGGTTATTATCAAGACTAAAAGAGCAGAATATACATACGAATACATAATGAGCTTTCATAATCAGATTGACCTAAGAAAAAAAAGCCTTAAAGACACAAGGGAGCTTCCCTTCTATATAATAGAGGAGCGCTCGGGACTGGCTAAAAAGCCCGACGTATTAACAAGAGCAGAAAAATATGATTTTGATGACTGAATAACAAAATCCCCACAGTTCATGCAGGATTTATTCCTCATAACTGTGGGGATATTTATGTTTGCTTTTACGGATAAATTATTCCTCAGACTGTGCTTCGGTTTCTTCCGAAACAGTCGGTTCCTCTTCATAAGCCCTCGCTTCTTCAACTACAGGAGAAGCAGAAGCAACCTCCTTTGTCTTAAAGCGCTCTACCTTGCTTGAGAGAGAAACAGCAAGGTCGGAAAGCTCGGAGCTGGATTCTGCCGAATACTCTGCTGTTGCGGTTGTGGAATGCATACCCTCGTCAATTCTCGACAGGTTATCGGTAATATTATTAACCGCCTGATTCTGCTCGTTGGCTGCCACAACTATATCGTCCATGTGTCTTGCAACCTTATTTATATCGCCGACAATGCTTCTGATTGCCTTATCCGCTCTTCCTGCGATTTCGGTACCGACTTCAACCGCATTTACGGAGTCGTTTATGAGAGAAGCGGTCTGCTTTACTGCATTCGCAGACATATTCGCAAGATTTCCTACCTCTTCGGCTACTACTGCGAAGCCACGACCTGCGTCACCTGCTCTTGCGGCTTCGATTGAAGCGTTTATAGCGAGGATATTGGTCTGGAAGGCGATGCTGTCGATGGTCTTGATTACTGCGCTGATTGCTTCGGACTTTTCGCTAATATTCTTAATAGCGTCGTTAAGCTCTCTCATAAGCTTTTCGCCGTCGGCAGCATTATTATTTGCTTCGTTGGTAAGTGTGAGAACCTTGGTTGAAATCTTTGCGGTATAGTCAACCTTATTTCTGATTTCGTCGATACGAGAGAGAATCTGGTCA
>JAEDHF010000174.1 GCA_016297165.1 Oscillospiraceae bacterium
CAAGCGTTTTTAGCGTTTCGTTTCTTTGTAAAACGTAGATTTCGTCCTGCTCGTCGTACTGCTTGCGGCAGGATTTCGCATAGGCTTTTTTATTCTCGCTTACTACCTCGAAGCTGTCGCATTGTACTGCGCCTAAGGGAGTGTTGACAGGCTCGGTAAGGTAACAGGTGCCCCGTATATCGTGCATATCCTTAAGACAGTCGCCGCCCTTAAAGCGGTTATATATCTCGGTTATGGTAACCTCCCCCATACCGTACATCAGTAAATCTGCGCCGCTGTCCACAAGTACCGAGGGCATAACCTTATCCGCCCAGTAGTCGTAGTGAGCGAATCGGCGAAGAGAGGCTTCAAGACCGCCGATAGCTATCTCGCTGTCGGGAAAAAGCCGCTTTAACGTCCTGCAATATACGGTTACCGCTCTGTCCGGGCGCTTTCCGCCCTTTCCGCCGGAGCTGTAAGCGTCGTCATAACGTTTTTTTCCTGCAACGGTATAGTTTGAAACCATACTGTCGATATTTCCGCCGGTAACCATAAAGGCGTATTTCGGCTTTCCCAGCTCCGTAAAATCCTTATCGGAAACGGGCTGTGCAATAATGCCAACGGTACAGCCGAAGCTTTCAAGCATTCGGGAAATTATGGCAATACCAAAGGACGGGTGGTCCACATAGGCGTCACCCGTCACACATATAAAGTCAAGCTGTTTTATTCCCTTTTCGTCAAGCTCTTTTCTTGACACAGGTAAAAATGGCATATAAATATTCCTTTCAGATTACAACAGTGCTTTTAAGAGACTCCGTGGCTGCCGCCCCGAACCCTGCCAAGTTCTTTGAAAAAACTTGACTAAAAACTTCAATCCTTGCAATTATCATTTTTGAGTGAACACACTATCGGAAGAACTGGAAACAAGAATAATATTATAATCAGTCGTTCTTATTCAGCTTTCTCTCATACCACTCCTGCTTAGTCATAAGCACCTGTCGGGGCTTACTGCCCTCGTAGCCGCCTACGACCCCAAGCTCTTCCATAATATCGATAAGCCTTGCGGCTCTTCCGTAGCCAAGCTTAAGCTTACGCTGGAGATAGGAGGTGCTGGCTTGTCCTGCCTCAATAACCGCTTCAATAGCCTCGTCAAGCTTATCGTCGTTAACGTCGATATCGCCGCTTTCCTCGTTATTGCCGCCGTTTTTACCGTTCGCCGCCTTTTGTGCAGCAAGCTCAGCCTGTTTTTCGATTTCGTCCATAACATTCTGGTCGTAGTCGAGGATAAAGGAATTCTTTATAAAGTCAACAACCCTTTCAACTTCCTTATCCGATACCCAGCAGCCCTGTACACGAAGAGGCTTCGGCATTCCCACGGGGAAATAGAGCATATCGCCCTTACCGAGAAGCTTTTCTGCGCCTGCGCTGTCGATAATGGTGCGGCTATCTACCTGTGAGGCTACCTTAAGGGCAATACGGCTGGGGATATTCGCCTTGATAACGCCCGTAACTACGTTAACCGAGGGACGCTGTGTAGCTATTACGAGGTGCATACCTGCGGCACGAGCCATCTGCGCAAGACGGCATATACTGTCCTCGGTTTCTCCCGGAGAAGCCATCATAAGGTCGGCAAGCTCGTCGATAAAGATAACAATCTGAGGAAGAACGCTCATATCCTCTTTTGTTTTTGCAAGCTTATTGTAGCCCTCTAAATCACGGACGTTATTATCCGAGAAAAGCTTATAGCGGTTGAGCATTTCGGTAACTGCCCAGGCTAAGGCGCCCGCCGCCTTTTTCGGGTCGGTAACTACGGGGATAAGAAGATGAGGGATTCCGTTATAAATCATAAACTCTACCGCCTTAGGGTCAATCATAAGGAGACGAACCTCGTCGGGGGTTGAACGGAAAAGGATACTCATAATAATTGAGTTTACACAAACGGATTTACCTGAGCCTGTGGTACCTGCGATAAGGATATGGGGCATTTTCGCAATATCGGCGATAACAATTTCCCCCGAAATACTCTTTCCGAGAACTGCGCCAAGCTTACTCTTTGTGTCACGGAATTCCTTGCTGTCCACCATTTCTCTGAAGGGTACGCTGTCCACCTTTCTGTTGGGCACCTCGATACCTACCGCCGCCTTATTGGGAATAGGGGCTTCGATACGTACGCCTGCTGTGGCTAAATTAAGGGCTATATCGTCAACAAGATTAGTTATCTTGGAAATTTTTACCCCGGGGGCAGGCTGCAGCTCATAACGGGTAACAGAGGGACCTCTCGCCGCTTCAAGGAACTTCGTTTCAACGCCGAAGCTCTTCAAGGTATTTACGAGAGTTTCCGCATTATTGGCTATTTCGGTATTTATGTCCTCGTCGGAGCGCTCGTGAACAACGTCGTTAAGAAGCTCACAGGGAGGAAGATGATACTGCTCCGCTTCGGAGATAATTTCGGTGAAATGAGTCTGGCCGTTATCGTCGGTTTCGAGAACAGTACCGAGAACTCTGGCATTCTCCTCGGCGGCGCGGTTACGCTCCTCCTGCTCCTTTGTAAAATCCTTTATTGCTTCGATAATGTCGCCCTGGGGCTTAGCTTCGCTTACAGCCGCAGTTTCGGAAATATGGATTTCCTCGGGGGCAGTAGTATTCTTTACTGCCTTATCCTCGGAATTATATACTATCTCGTTATTATTGCCTATAAGGCTGTCATGCTTAACAACGGGATTAAGGAGCTTCTCTCCTTTTCCCGAATCATCGGCAAAAAATGGACCGTCGGGGCTGTAGGGTCCGCCCTCAGGAGGCTTACTCTCATCAATCACAACGTTATCCACAGTCTGCTGTACAGGCTCGGTCTTACGGCTTTCGAACTTACCCTTAAGGAAGTCGTTCAGGTCCTTCTGGAACTCCTTACTTTCCTTTTTCTGTTCCTCCATGGGGTTTGGCACTTCCTTCGCCTTAGCTTCGGCGGCACGCTTTTCCTCCTCGCTGACCTCCTGCTGTGCATTAGTGGTGGTATTAGCTATTGAAGCGAACTTTCTCGCTCTCTTTTCTTCCTCGGTAAGCTGTTTTTCCGCTATTCTTTCCTCTCGCCGTGATGTTCTTTCAGCCATACGGCGCTGGCGCTCCTCCTTGCTTCTTAGCTGTTCCTCCGCCTCGATTTTTTCAAGCTCCTGCTGAACATATCGGTTTTCCTCACGCTTTTGCTCGTGCTTTTCCTTAGCGTAGCTTCCTGCCTTTCTGAAGGGCTTAGCGATAGCTCTTATCATATCGGCAAGGGACTTCTGCGAAATTATCATAACTACAACGAAAATTACAAGGAAAAGGATAATGCTTGCGCCTACTCTTCCGAAAAAGAGAAGGGGGGCGCCGATAATAAGCCCTGCTAT
>JAEDHF010000175.1 GCA_016297165.1 Oscillospiraceae bacterium
AAAGCCGACATTACAATAATCAGAGTTGTCACAAACGATGAAGGCGAAGAAAAAACCGAATTCTTTACCGAGGGCAGTTTTGATAAAAGCGACGAGGGTTTTGTTATGAGCTATAACGAAACCGACGAAATGGGCTACGAGTCCTGCACAATCACCATAACCGCCTCGAAGAATAAGGTTCTTATAGAAAGACAGGGAAACGCCGCCTCTATGCTAATAATCGAAAAGGACACAAAGCATCATTGTCTTTACGGTACGCCCTACGGCGAATTTACCATGGGAATAAACACCTTTAAGATTAAAAACGAGCTTTCGGAGGAAGGCGGAACCCTTTTTATGAAATACTGCATAGATATAGACAACGATTTTATTTCGGAAAACGAAATGCTTATAACAGTAAAAGTCACAGAATGACAAAAGAAAGGACAAAATTAAAATGAACAACATGATAGAAGCCGCAAAGAAAGACGTTAAAGAGATAATTATGGGGGCTTTAGGCCGCCTTATCGCAGAGGAAAAGCTCCCCTCAGAGCCTATTCCCGCCTTTACCGTAGAAATCCCTAAGGATAATTCCCACGGCGATTTTTCCTGTAACGCCGCTCTCGTTTCCGCTAAGGCATTCAGAAGCAACCCCCGTAATATAGCTACTCTCATATCGGAAGCGGCAGTTCTCGACGGAACCTTATTTGAAAAAATTGAGGTTGCAGGACCCGGCTTTATCAACCTTTTCCTTAACCCTCTCTGGTTTGGTGAAACGGTAAATAAGGTAATCGAGCTTAAGGATAAATACGGAAAAACAAATAAAGGCGAGGGCAAGAAGGTGCTGGTTGAATTTGTTTCCGCCAACCCTACGGGACCTATGCATATCGGTAACGCAAGAGGCGGCGCAATCGGCGACTGTCTTTCCTCTCTTCTTGAATATGCAGGCTATTATGTAGAGCGTGAATTCTACGTAAACGACGCAGGAAATCAGGTTAACAAGTTCGGCTTAAGCCTCGATATCCGCTATAAGCAGCTTTTCGGAAGTGATGAGGAAATGCCCGAGGACAGCTATCACGGTCAGGATATTATCGACCACGCAAAGGCATTCGCAGAAATCTACGGCGATAAATATATGAATACCTCCGAGGAAGAAAGAAGAGCTGCTCTTGTTGAATATGCCCTTCCCATTAACATAAAGGGTCTTGAAACGGATTTAGGAAAGTACAGAATCAAGTACGACACCTGGTTCAAGGAAAGCACTCTCCATAACAGCGGAAAGGTTACCGAAATAGTTGAGCTATTAAAGGAAAAGGGTGTAACCTACGAAAAGGACGGTGCAGTATGGTTCAAGGCTTCCGACTTCGGCGACGACCAGGACAGAGTTTTAGTAAGAGCCAACGGCGTTCCCACATATTTCGTACCCGATATCGCATATCATTACAACAAGCTTGTAACACGAGGCTTCGATAAGGCTATCGATATCCTCGGCGCAGACCACCACGGCTATATCGCAAGAATGAAGGCGGCGCTTACCGCTCTCGGAGTTGATTCCGATAAGCTTGATATAGTAATTATGCAGATGGTAAGGCTGGTAAGAAACGGCGAAGCAGTAAAGCTCTCAAAGCGCTCAGGTAAGGCTATTACCTTAGCTACTCTCCTTGACGAAATCCCTATGGACGCAGCAAGATTCTTCTTCAATCTCCGTGACCCCGATACACATCTTGAATTCGACCTTGACCTCGCTATTGAGGAAAGCTCGAAAAACCCCGTTTTCTATGTGCAGTACGCTCACGCAAGAATCTGCAGAGTGCTGGAAAAAATGGCTGAGGAGGGTATAAGCGCTAAGCTCCCCGACAGTAAGTCCCTTAAATTTACCGAGGAAGCGGAATTTGCTATTATAAGACATATCGCTTCCCTACCCGAGATAATTAACGAGGCCGCTTCGGAATATAACCCCTCGAAGATTACAAGATACGTTCTCGACTTAGCGGCATTATTCCATAAATTCTACGATACCTGCAAGATAAAGGGCGAAAGCGAAGAGGTTTTACAGTCGAGACTTTCCCTTTGCTGTGCAGTTCGTATCGTAATAAAGAATATGCTTGACCTTTTAAAGGTTGAAGCTCCGGAAAAAATGTAAAATCGTAAGAAAGGATTTGTTATGACAGACGACAGTAGTCCCTATATATGTATTCCCGATTTAAGTAAGGCTTTCGTTCTCGGAAAAAGCGGCGTAATGACTATCCCCTACGGTGAAGTTTCCTTTACCGAGCTTAAGTCTATCTATAAGAATATGATTTCAGCCGCCGAGGATAAGGATTTCTTCCTTCTTGACGGTATGACCCTTCTTGCGGATTTAAGAGCCGCTCTCCTTGAATGTCGGAAAACGAAGAAGCCTGTCTGGGCGATAATTCCTGTTGACGAGTACCTTATGACGGAGCATGAGCTTCCCTGTGACGCAGCACTTATCACTCTTCAGAGCCTTGGTATTGACTGCTTCGGTATTTCTTCCGATAACGAGGAAAATCTAATCGACGCTGTGGCAAGATTAAAGCCCTGCTCAAATATTCCTCTTGCGGTAAAGGCGATAAACGGAAAGCTCAGCGAAGAAACTATAGAAAAGCTTATTTCAATGGGCGTTGAAAAGTTCATAGGACTTGAAGATAAGGCTCTTTTTGAAGAAATGCTGAAAAAGGACATAAAACCAATTCATTTTGATGAAATAGACTCAATAATGCTGGCTAATGAGCGGCAGGCTTTCTTCCTTGAGCCCGATACTACCGAAATATCCGAAGGCTTTACCTGTTCCTCGGGTATGGACGAGGAGCTTATCGAAGCGGAAAATTCAGGATATGACGTAATTAAAATAGAGATTGACGCTCCCGACGATGTTCTCGTATTTATAGAAAATGCACATCTTACCGAGCTTCCCGTTATGTTCAGCTGTAACAACGAAACAGAGCTTCGCCTCGCCCTTATGCTCTATCAGGGCAGAGCCATTATCGACAGCACAAGCCCTATGGACGAGGACGAAATTAAGGCGGCGGCAGAAAAATACGGCGCAGTAATCTACTGAGCCCGAAAGGAAAGAATAATGAAGCTTACAGAAGAAAAACTTGACAGCACACTGAAATACAAGGGCGTCGTTATCGACGTATATAACGACAGAGTTCTCCTCGAAAACGGAAAAGAAGCCACGAGGGATGTAGTCCGTCACCCCGGTGGAGTTTGCGTTGTGGCTCTTAACGAGGATAACGAGGTATATTTCGTAAGACAGTTCCGCTATCCTCATGGAAAGGTGCTTCTTGAAATTCCCGCAGGAAAACTTGAATGGGGCGAGGACCATTCGCCTGCGGAAAAAGAGAGCTTCTCGAGGAAA
>JAEDHF010000176.1 GCA_016297165.1 Oscillospiraceae bacterium
CCCCGACCTGCTGATTACAAATCAGCTGCTCTACCAACTGAGCTACACCAGCTTTGTGATTGCTATATTATTATAGCAGATGAAGTACTGCTTGTCAATACTTTTTTTGAAAAAAATTTGTTTTTTATCGAAAAATCTGTTTTTGCGCTGTAAGCCGCTTGTATATGCCCCGTAAAATACAAGCGGCAGAGCGCAATATCACAGACTTTATCGCCCTTTCCATTTTATAAAGCCGTATTCATAAAGATTTCCGAAATAGCGGCTTGTTCTTTCGAAAAGGGGCTTCGCCCTGTCGCCGAAATTCTCTCCTAAAGCGAGGGAAATCTCTCTTACTGTTTTTTCGCCGTCAATACTAAGCCAGATAAAGCTCCCCATTTCGTCAAGATGAATATGGGATATCCGTGGCTTATGAAAAAGCTTATGGGCTATTGCGGCGAAAAAGCCCCTGTTTTCTATATCAATGGTAACAAGCCCCTTCTTATCCCGGCGAAAGCTTAGCTTTTCGCTTATTACCGGTATTTTTCCCAGCTTATCCCTTTTCATTTTTCTTCCCCTTCCATAGCGAATACCTTAAAACCGAGAGGATAATAAGGGCGAAAAGAATAATACTGCCCAAGGAGCTTATTTCGGGGGACAGGTCAAGAATTCCCGAAATGTCGATAATATCCGCTAAGCCGAATACGGCGAGAAGAGCGAGAGCAATACCGATAAGTCCCTCTCCTGCTATCATGCCCGAGCAGAAAAGTATTCCGCCGTTTACTGCGGCAGTCCGCTCCTCTTCGGCGCCGAAGCGTTTCTTATCAATAATAAGCCGCACAAGTCCACCTGCCATTATGCAGGCGCTAAGGCTTATAGGGAGATACATTCCGATAGCGAAGGGCAGGACGGGTATTCCGAGAATTTCGATAACCACGGCGGTAACTGCACCTAAAATCACCATATTCCAGGGGAGCTCGGCGCTCATTACTCCCTCCACAATCATTTTCATAAGGGTAGCCTGAGGTGCGGCGAGGTCGTCGGAGCCGAAGCCCCAAGCCATATCAAGAAGGTAAAGCGTTCCCCCTATGGCGAGGGCAGAGGCGGTAACGCCGATTATTTCGGCTATCTGCTGTTTTTTCGGGGTTGAGCCGAGAAGATAGCCGGTTTTAAGATCCTGTGAGGTGTCTCCCGAAATGGCGGAAATAATGCATATTACCGAGCCTATGGCGATAGCCGCCGCCATTCCCATAGCGCCCTCTGATCCGGTAAAGCGGAGTATAAGGGTAGCGATAAGAAGAGTAGCGATAGCCATACCCGAAACGGGGTTATTGCTGCTGCCCACAAGCCCCACCATTCGTGAGGAAACGGCGGCGAAGAAAAAGCCGAATACTACTACGATAACTGCCCCAAGGAAATTAACGGGGATAACGGGAATAAGCCATACAAGGAGAGTAAGCAGGATTACCGCTCCGATTACGAGGCGTATATCAAGGGTTTTCGCCGTTCTTTCGGCATTTCCGCCGTTTTTTACACTTATGCCCTTCGCCGCGTCCTTAAAGGTTCCGATAATTATGGGCAGCGACCTTATAAGGCTTATTATTCCCCCTGCCGCAAGGGCTCCTGCGCCGATATAGCGGATATAGCTGCCCCAGATACCGCTTGCTCCGTTTTCCGAAAAAACCTCTCCGATAGTACGGCTTACCTCGGGGTACATAACGATTCCCTCTCCGAACATAACGATTAAGGGAATAAATACCAGCCAGCTTAATACCCCTCCCGAAAACATATAGCTTGCTATTTTCGGACCGCAGATATAGCCCACGCTTAGTACCGCAGGATAAATCTGCGTTCCTATTTCTCCGGGATAGCCCTTAAAGGCAAGAGCAATTTCCCCAGGTACTGCCTTAAGTCCGTCGATAATAAGCTTAAAAAAGGCGGAAAAGCCCATTCCTGCGAAAACGGTGGAAGCGTTCGCACCGCCCTTTTCTCCTGCAAGAAGCACCTCGGCGCAGGCTGTGCCCTCGGGGTAGGGGAGAACGTAATGTTCCTTAACGATAAGGGCATTTCTCAGCGGTACCATAAAGAATACGCCGAGAAGTCCCCCGATAAGGGCAATAAGAGTAATTTCGATAACAGAGGGCTTTTCCATAAGTCCCTCCTTTGCCCATAGAAAAAGGGCAGGGAGAGTAAAAATTGCGCCTGCGGCGAGGGATTCTCCTGCCGAGCCTATAGTCTGGACAATATTACTTTCGAGGATAGAGTTCTTTTTCATAGCAACTCTTATTACACCCATGGCGATAACCGCCGCAGGAATTGAAGCGGAAACCGTCATACCCACACGAAGCCCTAAATAAGCGTTGGCGGCGCCGAACACTACCGCTAAAAGTATTCCGAGAATAACCGAAGCTACGGTAAATTCCGATACCTTACTTTCCGCAGAAATATATGGCTTAAAGCTTTTATTCTCCATTTTTTCACCTCTACCCTATGCCGATTATGACATATTGTGTTTCATATATGTTATATCTCGTTTTGGCGGAAAAATAAGTGGGATTTAGAGGGAAAAACGGGATTTTTTCGTAGAAATAACAAAATCCTGCCCTTTCGTTTCCGAAGCGGCAGGACGTATTCATCTTTCCTTCATAGCCTTAATAAGATTCAGCAAGGCTTCTATTTCGTCATTTGTAAGCCCCGACAAATCTATTTCCCGTTTTTGTTCCAGACCTAACAGGTAGTCGGAGGTTACATTATATATTTTTGCAATATGAATCAGCACATCGTAGGAGGGCAGGCGCAAATCGGTTTCATAGGCGCTTATTACGGACTTTGTGAGCCCCAGCTTTTTAGCAAGCTGTTCCTGAGTCATATTGGCTTTTAAGCGTAAGGTTTTCAACCTGTTTCCAAAGTCAACCATAAGAATACCCCCTTTTTGTTATTATACTACATTTTGTGTATTGTTTTGGTGGATTGTGTGTTGATATAGTTGACAAATTATTTTTTTAGTGTTACAATATAAATGTAGTTTTTAGCGAACTATATAATTTTATGAAATGAGGTATTAAAATGAAGATGTTTAAGAGAGCGCTGTCCTGCTTTATGGCGGCGGTTATGGCGCTTACAATGATGTGCGGTCTGACGGTAAGCGTTGGAGCGGAGGAGGCGGAAGAAGTAGTAGAAGAGTATGGCTCTGAATACTTTTTGAAGGGCAAATATGTTCCGGGTACTGACGACTATAGCCTGACATTCTATTACTCGTTTGCTACCGCCTATGCGATTTCTTATTACTACGAGTATGGCTATTCGGCTATTTTTAATATTATGTTCGAAAAAGGCAATAAGTATTTCACGATTCTTTTCAGCTACAGCTTTT
>JAEDHF010000177.1 GCA_016297165.1 Oscillospiraceae bacterium
CATGGTAGTGGCGGAGCATGGGAAAAGGGTCTATATCGCCAGCGAGGAATGCGCTATAAGGGCAATCTGCCCCGACTGTGAAAACGTATGGTCGCCTAAGGGCGGCGAGCCTGTTATAGTAACTCTTAACGAGGAGGGAAGAAGAAAATGTCTGTAAATTATTTTCCTGCAGAATTTGAAATTCTCAGAAATCCCGATAAATGTATAAAGTGCAGAGTATGCGAAAGACAGTGTGCCAACGAGGTGCATTACTACGATGCGGATTACGATAAAATGCTTGCAAACGAGCATAAATGCGTTGACTGTCAGCGCTGTGTGTGCCTTTGTCCTACCGGAGCATTAAAAATAAGACCTAACGAAAATACCTTCAGAAAGAGCGCAAACTATACCCAGCAGCTTATGATTGAAAACTATCGCCAGTCGGAAAGCGGCGGAGTTCTTCTTTCTTCGATGGGTACCCCTAAGGAATATCCCGTATATTGGGATAAGATTCTCCTTAACGCTTCACAGGTTACAAACCCTCCTATCGACCCTTTAAGAGAGCCTATGGAAACTAAGGTTTTCTTAGGAAAGAAACCTGCTGAAATAAAGTACAGACAGGACGGAACCCTGGATACACATATCGACCCCCACCTTGAGCTTGATATTCCGATTATGTTCTCGGCTATGTCCTACGGCTCTATTTCGAAGAATGCCCACGAGGCGCTCGCAAGAGCCGCTACCGAGCTCGGTACATATTATAATACGGGCGAAGGCGGTCTTCATAAGGACTTCTACCAGTACGGCGCAAACACAATTGTTCAGGTTGCGTCCGGACGTTTCGGCGTATTCAAGGGCTACCTTGACGCAGGCGCCGCTATTGAAATCAAAATGGGACAGGGCGCAAAGCCCGGTATCGGCGGTCATCTTCCCGGTGCAAAAATCGGCGAGGATGTTTCAAGAACCCGTATGATTCCTATGGGTACCGACGCTATTTCTCCCGCTCCCCATCACGATATCTATTCAATCGAGGATTTGCGCCAGCTTATCTTCTCCCTTAAGGAAGCTACCGAATACAAGAAGCCCATTATGGTAAAAATTGCCGCAGTTCATAACGTAGCTGCAATCGCTTCGGGTATTGCCCGCTCCGGTGCAGATATTATTGCAATCGACGGCTTCAGAGGCGGTACAGGAGCCGCTCCCACCAGAATAAGGGATAACGTAGGTATTCCGATAGAGCTTGCTCTTGCGGCTGTTGACGGAAGACTCCGCCACGAGGGTATAAGAAACGAGGTTTCAATCGTAGCGGCAGGTTCAATAAGAAGCTCCTCCGACGCAGTAAAGGCGATAGCTCTCGGCGCAGACGCAGTATATATCGCTACTCCCGCGCTTCTTGCCATGGGCTGTCATCTTTGCAGAAGCTGCCACAGCGGTAAGTGCAACTGGGGTATAGCAACCCAGCGTCCCGAGCTTGTAAAGCGTCTTAACCCCGACGTAGCCTATAAGAGAATTGTAAACCTTGTTCATGCATGGAATCATGAGATTAAAGAGATAATGGGCGGTATGGGTATAAACTCTATCGAAGCCTTGAGGGGCAACCGTCTTATGCTCCGCGGTATCGGTCTTACACAGAAGGAGCTTGATATTCTCGGAATAAGCCATGCAGGCGAATGAACTGACGGAGGAAGCGGACAATGAAAAAAGTATATGTGAATGAGGAACGGTGCCTCGGCTGTCATCTCTGCGAGTTTTACTGTGCATTCGCCAACAGCGGCGAAACCGATATGGCTAAGGCCTTTAAGCTCGGAAGAGAGGCGGCTCCCCGAATCAGAATTGAAGAAAGCGACAATATAAATTTTGCGGTACAGTGCCGCCACTGTCCCGACCCGATATGCGTAAAAAGCTGTATCGCCGGGGCATTATCCAAGAAGGACGGCGTGGTTGAATTCGACAGAAATAAGTGCGTAGGCTGTTATACCTGCGTTCTTACCTGCCCCTACGGCTGTATCGTTCCCGACTTAAAGAACGACGGAAAAACAGTTACAAAGTGCGAATTATGCCTTAAAAACAGCTGCGGAGAGCCTGCCTGTGCAAAGGGTTGTCCCAACAGAGCCATTGTATATGAAGAAAGGGGCGAAAACTGATGAGATATGTTATTATCGGAAATTCCGCCGCAGGAATCGGCGCTGTCCAGGGTATAAGAGAGCTGGATAAGGAGGGCGAGATTACCCTTATCTCCGACGAAAAGTATCATACCTATTCAAGACCTCTTATTTCCTATCTTTTAAAGGGTGCAGTTACCGAGGAGAATATGAAGTACCGTCCCGACAGCTTCTATGCTGATAATAAGGTTACCGCTATCTTAGGAAAAAAGGCGGTTTCCATAAATAAGGACGAAAAATCCGTGGTTCTTGACGACGGTAATGCTGTTCAGTACGATAAGCTCCTTGTAGCAACAGGCTCAAAGCCCTTCGTTCCGGGTTTCAAGGGTCTCGATAAGGTAAAAAATAAGTTCAGCTTTATGAAGCTTGACGACGCTAAGGCTGTTGAAAAATGCGTTAAGGAAAACGCAAAGGTTCTTATCGTCGGCGCAGGTCTTATCGGTCTGAAGGCGGCTGAAGCTCTTTTACATTTCACTAAGGATATTACGGTTATCGACCTTTCGGAGAGAATTCTTCCCTCTATTTTAGATACCGAAGCCTCCGATATTATGAAAAAGCATATCGAAGCTGAGGGCGTTAAATTTATTCTCGGTACAAGCGTTGATGATTTCGACGCCGATTCCGCAAAGCTCACAAACGGCGAAAAGATTGACTTCGATATGGTAATTTTAGCGGTAGGCGTCCGCCCCAACACCGAGCTTATCGAACACGCAGGAGGCAAGGTTGACCGCGGTATCGTAACCGACAATAAGCAGGCTGTTGAAGGCTTAGCCGATGTATATGCGGCAGGAGACTGCACAAGAAGCCACGATATAACCTCCGACAGCGAGAAGATTATCGCAATTCTTCCTAATGCCTTTATGCAGGGTAACGTTGCGGGAAAAAATATGGCAGGCGGCGATGCTGCTTTTGAAAATGCCTTCCCTATGAATGCTATCGGCTTTATGGGACTTCATATCATAAGCGCAGGCACCTACAGCGGCGAGGTTTACAGTGAGATTGAAGGCGAAAGCTATAAGAAACTTTTTATCGAAGATAACCGCTTAAAGGGCTTTATCCTTATGGGCGATAAAATTAAGAATGCAGGAATTTATACAACCCTCATAAGAGAAAAGCTCCCTCTCGATTCGGTGGATTTCGAGCTTATTAAGAAAAAACCGTCTATGATGGCGTTTTCTGCTGAACGCAG
>JAEDHF010000178.1 GCA_016297165.1 Oscillospiraceae bacterium
CAAGCTCATTTCGTCCCAAGGGACGAACTAAAGTGCAAGGATTTCTTTGATTTTTATAAAAATCCTTGCACTTTAGCAACTTCCGATAGGCTTTTTTCATTATTGTAAAGTCTATCGGAAGTTGATGAGCAGACATTAACTAAATTCACAGCACATATAAACGACATAGTTTTTTAGAGGCGACCATATATCAAATATACCATAATTCAATGGTTTTTACAATAGTTTTATAAAATATCACAGCTGTTTTTCCGAAATATCATAGCAGTATTGCAAAATCTTAAATAATCTGCTATAATATAAAGGATTATATAGTTGAAACTGATTTTGCGTCTGAAAGGATAAATAATGAATAATAAAGAAATGCGCTGTGGGGTATGTGATACCCCTTTTAAGGATAGCGAGGATATAGTTTATTGTCCAGAATGCGGTACTCCCATGCACATGGAATGCTGGGATAAGGATAAAAAATGTCCTAATGAGGATAAGCATGGCGAGGGCTTCGAATGGAAGGCGCCTTCCTCCGAAAAGAGAGAAGCCGATAAAAGCGGTAGGGGTATTGTATGCGACGCCTGCGGCGAGGAGCTTAACCCCAACGATTTTATCGTTGTCTGCCCCGAATGTGGAACGCCTATTCACAAGGAATGCTGGGACAAGGAGCATAAATGTCCTAATGAGGAGCGTCATATAGAGGACTACGACTGGAACAGTGAGCATAGAAAAAGCTACGCTCAGCCCCCTGCGGAGCAGAGCGGCGCTGTTTTCAACAGCGTATCGGAATTTTTCGGCGAAATAAGCCGCAACCCTCTTAAGTCAAGCGAAACAGGGGAGGAGCTTACCTGCTGCGGAGTAAGACAGCCGGAGCTAATCGCCTTTCTCGGCTCGGAAAAAATGAGTACGCCGAGGCTTTTCGTAACCTTTATGAATATGGCGAATTCGAAAAGAAAGGTGTCCTTTAATGTTTTTTCGGGGCTCTTTTTTCCGCTTTATTTCTTCTACAGAAGAATGATGGGTCCGGGAATAATTCTCGCTCTTCTTTCGATAATCCTGTCCCCTGTAATAGTTTTCGTGTTTAAGGACAGCTCTGTTTTTATGGGAGGCAATACAAACGCTTTAGCCCAGACTCTTGCAACCTTCAGCTATAATATGCTGCCCATAACCTATGCACTCCAGTTCGCCAGCATACTTTTCACCGATTATTTTTATATGAAATGGTGCGTCCGTAAGATTCTTTCTATCCGTGAAAGCTGTAAGGATATGCCCGAGGAGGAATATTTCAGGATTTTAGGCGCAAAGGGCAAGCCAAGTCTGATAAGCGGAATCATCGGTTTTTTCCTGTATGCCTTTGCTGTTTTTGCGGTAGGACTTCTGATAAACTGACGATATACTATCTGCTCCCTTAGCTAAAGGAGGTTTTCTCCATGATAATGGAAAGACTTAGAAAAATATATGAAAAATATGGGTATAAGGCTATTTATCCCCCTTTGTACCTGTTTTTTTTCCTGCTTAATTTTTTGGGCTCTCTCGGTATGGCATATCCTGCCACCGACCCAAATGAGCTGTCGATAATTGCTGTTGCCGATTTTTTCGCAGGAAACAGCTGGTCGGGGGTAATGTGCTCTGTTGACTACTATTACGACTTTCTTCAGGGTCTTATCTACACCCCGATAATGTTCTTTTTCAGCGACCCGGGCTTACAGTATTCCGCTATGATTTTCCTTAACTCGCTGCTTGTAAGCTTTATTCCTGTTTTCGCATTTTCCCTTGCGAGACGAATGGGGGTAGGAAGAGTCTGGAAAATGCTGCTTGTTGCCTTTGTGGCAGGAGGCTATTGCTGTTATTTTGCTCATTCAAAATTTGCATGGTCCGAGACGATTACTATTCTTCTTCCATGGTTTATTATCTGGCTTTTGTTTAAAAGCGGTGATTGTAAGGGAAAGGCTTCGAAATGTATTGTTTCGGTAGTTGTGGGACTTGTCTGCGGACTATCTCTCGGAGCGCATTCGAGAATGATTGCCGTAATTCTTGCCCTTATTCTTTCTTTAGCCTTCCAGAGATTCTTTTTCAGAAAAAAGCTTCTTAATTTCGGAGGCTTTATTCCGGCATTTGTGATTTCCACTGCCTTTGTGGGCTTTATTACGTCATATTTACAGAATAATCTGTGGTGTCAGTCCGACCCCTCCTTGCTGAAGAATACCTTTGCAGAATTTTTCGCCAACTTCGGAGAACGCTTTACCGACGACGGACTGAATAAGATAATTAAAACCCTCTGTGGCCAGCTTTACTATTTCGTAACCTCAAGCTGGGGTATGGGTGCATTGGCGATATGCCTTTTCTTCGCTATTTTATCCGCCTGCATAAAGCACAAGAAGAAGGACGAGCCGCAGACCTACAGCAGTGAGATTGCCGTTTTCGGCGTTTATTCCGTTCTATCTATCGCCTTTACCGTTATTTTCGGAACTCTTTACCGTTTCAGCAGCGAGGGCTTCAATACCTACCAGGACACCACCATGTTCGGTCGTTTTCTTGACGGTGTTATACCCTTTGCCTCGGTGCTTGTGCTTATTGTGCTGTTTACATATTCAATCAAGCTCAATAAGGTTCTCGGCGCAATAGCGGTTCTCGGTATTATATTTACCGCCTTTTCCTTAACCACAATGCCCACAATTCTACAATGCGGTGCTACGAGAATTTCTCCCGTGCTTGCCCTTTATCCTTTAAGAATAGGTGCGGAAAGCGTAGAGCTGCTGACCTTCGACAGTATGCTCCTTACTATGTCCATGACCTTCTGCGTAATGGGCATACTCGTGGTAATCGTAAGCTGCTCGAAGCGGCGCCGTTCTGCTATTATTTCGGTAATGATGACTGTACTTACCGTTTATTCCCTTGTGTTTATCTATGCGGTATATCTTCCTATCTGCCGTAACGAATCCGTAGCGAAAAACAGCTCGGTTGTGGGTATCTCCGAAAGTGTGTATAACCAGACGGGCGCCCCTACGGTCACTGCCTATAATTTAAGCCGTCATAACGCTTTGATGCTTCGCTTCCTTAACCGTAATATTAACGTAAGAGTAACCTACGATATCGAAACCGTTCCCGAGAATAGCTTCCTTGCAGTTAACAGGAACGAGGACGTTTCCGCTCTCGAAAACAGTCGTACGGTATTTCTCCTTGTGGCGGAAAGCGGAGATTTGAGACTCTATGCCTACGGTGAAAGAGCTGTTGCTTATATGCAGTCCCAGGACGTTGGCGAGGAAGAGATTAAGGAGGAGGAAACCCTTATCCCCGAAAAGACGACGGTTTCCGAGACGAAAAAGCCCGAAA
>JAEDHF010000179.1 GCA_016297165.1 Oscillospiraceae bacterium
GTAGAAATTACTGCTGTGCCCTTCTTCATAACGTGTTCAACAAGGTTTCCGGCTGCATCTGTCGCCTGGAAGGAGAGGGTATCCTTAGCGGAATCGTATATAACTCCTACGGCAAGATTCTTGTTAGCGTCGTAGCATTCAAAACCGTTTGCCTTTACCTTAATCGAGTAGGAAAAGCTTCCGGCAGATGATGTAAGCGTGAAGGTGTCGTCTGTTACGGTAGCATTCATAGCTACGTAAGCAGGGTCACAGCCGTTGGCTGCTGCAAGCTCGGCTACGGTTTTGCCGCCCGCTGTCTCAAGTGTCCAGTCACCCTTAACCTTGCTCATATCAAGGCCGCAGGAAGCGCAGCAGAGTACAATAGCAGCAGTAAGTACAAATGCCGCAATTTTTTTGATAGTGTTTTTCATGTTAAATTCTCCTTAGAAATATTTTTTGCGAAAATCGCTTTTATTAATATACACTATATGGTAATATTTGTCAATACCCAAAAGGGTGAAATATCGGGATTGAAAGAAATTTTTATATTATTTTCAAGAAACATCAGGGTTTTATACTTTTATTTCTATATCGGTATTTGATGTAGGATATTGAAATAAAAATATGGGTGTGTTATACTTGATATTGTTAGAATAAGGATAAGGTGGTGTTGCAGTGAGTGCATATATAAGACCTGCGGCTGCATTCAAGAAGCTTGAAACAGCGAGAACAACCGGTCAGAACGTTTATATATACGGAGCGACGGGTTACGGAAAGACCGAGCTTATAAGGCAGTTTCTGAAAAACAGCAAATATATATACATACCCTGCGAACGCATCGGCTGTGATTTATCCCAGGTTCCCGAGAACAACAAGCGTATTGCCACAATAGTAATTGATAATATAAACATAATTGAAAGCGAGGAGCAGCGCCAAAAAATTAAGGAGTTATGCAGCAGGAGCAACCTCTGGGTATTGCTTATCGGAAGAAGCAGAATGCCGGGCTGGCTTTATGATACGTTTGTAAGCTGTCACATGCTGCTTATTACCGAAGATGATTTAGCCATGTCCCTTGAAGGCATTGACAGCTATATGCGCTCCGAGGGTATTATTCTTACCGAAGAAGAGCTGAAATTCCAGCGTAAATACGGTGAGGGAAACCCTCTTGGCGTTATATTCACTGCACAGCAGCTTCAGGCAGGAAAAAAGATAGGCAAGGAGCTTTTCAGAGAAGACAGTATTCTCTTTCAGACCCGTCTTGAAAAAGGGATTATTACCGAGCTTGATTCTGAGCTTTCGGATTTTCTGATGAAAATAAGTATTCTTGAAGATTTTACAGAAGCTCTTGCTGCAATTATTTCGGGTAATTCCGCGATAAACAGTCTTATAGTGCGTATTCTTGATTCGGGAAATTATCTGGATTATAAGGACGGCATTTATACCATTCGTTTTCAGATGAGGGAAGCGCTGCGCAGAAAAGCGAAAAATGAGCTGTCAGAAAAGGATATTAGCCATCTTGCACTTCTTGCGGGAGGATATTATGAGAGCCGTAACGAGGACGATAAGGCGCTTAAGCTTTATGCCGAATACGGAGAAACCGAACGAATACGCGACCTGCTCATAAAGAATTCACGTAAAAATCCCGAAAGCGGTTATTTTATAGAAATGCGTAAGTACTATTTAATGCTTTCGGACGAGGATATAAGAAGCAATATCTATCTTATGTCGGCAATGTCTATGCTCTGTTCTATGCTTATGGATTTTGAAAAGAGCGAGTATTGGTATAACGAGCTTAAGAAATACAAGAATACCGTTAAGGGTTCAAAACAGAGAGAGGCAATATCTCTGCTTGCATATCTTGACGTGGCGCTGCCCGGAAGGGGAAGCGTAAATATACTGCAGCTTATTAAGGACTACTATATTCTGCTTTCCGAGAAGTCTCTTTCCGTTCCCGAATTCTCGGTTACAAGCAATCTGCCCTCTCTTATGAACGGCGGAAAGGATTTCTGCGAATGGAGTAAGCACGACAGGGAGATAGCGGCAACGGCAGGCAATATTGTCTGCGCCTTTCTCGGAAAATACGGAAAGGGTCTTGTTAACGCTGCTCTTGCGGAAAGCTTTTACGAAAAGGGCGGAGACCCCTATGAGATAATTTCCCTTATATCAAAGGCAAGACTTGAAGCGGAATCCGGCGGCAAAACCGAGCTTCGCTTTGCTGCAACCGCTACTCTTATAAGACAGTATATCAGTAACGGCGATATTGTCGGAGCAAAGGAGCTTCTCTGTTCCTTTGAAAAAGTAGTGCGTGAGGAGGGGCTACATAAGCTGTTTCCTAATATTGAAGCTATGAAATGCCGTCTTGCGCTGTATTCTAACGATATGGATATGGTTAAGGAATGGATGAAGGTCGCTCCCGATGAAAACAGTGAGTTTGTTGCACTTGAACGCTATCGGTATCTTACGAAGGTACGCTGTTATATCGCTTTTGAGCAATACGATAAGGCCTATGCCCTTATTGAGGCCTTAAAGTATTATTCGGAAAAGTTCGACAGGAAATACTTAATTATGGAGCTGGGCGTACTTACCGCTATGATTATGTATAAAAGAGGCTTCGAATGGGAAAAGGAATTTATCCTTACGCTGGAGAAGGCTTGTGAATACAGATTTGTACCGATTATCGCAAAGGAAGGCGCTACCGTTTATGAAATGCTTAAGGAATGCTCGGATAAATGCAGCACCAACAAGAAAATTAACAAGGAGTGGTTTAAGCGAATAACGGAGGAAGCAGGAAAAATTACAAGGCTTTATCCGTTATACCTTAAGTCTTCGGCAGAAAAGCAGGTAATGCTCCAGCCTATGGACGAAAAGATTCTTACCTGTCTGGCTGATGGCTTATCTATCGGAGATACTGCCGAAAGGCTTGGTATAAACTACGAGACTCTCCGATCAAGAATAAAGGAGCTTTATCGTAAGCTTGGTGCAAAGAATAAAACCGAGGCAGTTATGATTGCCAGTAGTCTGAAGCTAATCTGATTTATTATCGGGTTAGCTTTTCTTTTTTGCGGTAGTGTAAAAGCAGAGCTGGCCTTAATGGGATTTCTTAGGTGTGGCAGAATTGCTTTCAAGCGTCGGGAAGGTATAGTACTACGACCATAACAAAAATGGTGTAAGAACTCATAACGGCGCTAAGTTTCAGGCAACCACAATTCTGCGAATGTTGGCGAACAAAACCTATTGCGGATACTATGTAACCGGAGAAGTATCATCAAAGAAGATACCCGAAAT
>JAEDHF010000180.1 GCA_016297165.1 Oscillospiraceae bacterium
CAAGGGAGAAAAAGTTAATTGTAACCGTTTTACCGGGCATAGCGCTGACTCTTGCAAGAGATTTCCTGTTCATAATCTTGTTGATCAGTGATGATTTTCCAACGTTAGAACGTCCCGAAAAGGCTATTTCGGGGCGTTCTGTTTTTGGTATCTGCTTAAAGGTTCCGTATGAAGCGAAAAATTCCGCTTTATTATAGTTCATTACGTAATGTCCTTTCAGTTCGCTGTCGCTCTCTGAGATTTTTCTGTTCTTTTCGTGGGCTTCTTTGCTGCGTTTCTGACGGGTGATTTTAATATTAAAGCATTTTCGAGTACGGTATCAATCTTTTCTGCTGTAATAAATGTGATTTTTTCTTTTACGACCTTATCTACTTCATCTAAATCCGCTTCATTATCCTTCGGGATAATAACGGTTTTAGCTCCCGATTTATATGCAGCCATAGACTTTTCCTTAAGTCCGCCTATGGGCAGAACCTTACCATGGAGAGTAATCTCTCCTGTCATAGCTACATCTCTTTTCACAGGGATTCCCGATAATGCAGAAACTAAGGCAGTAGTCATAGTTACACCTGCGGAAGGACCGTCCTTTGGAACTGCGCCCTCGGGAGCGTGGATATGTAAATCCTTATCCTTGTAAAAACCGGGGTCGATATTGTATTTTTTCGCAATACTGCGGACAAGACTGACTGCAATTTTAGAGGACTCCTTCATTACATCGCCGAGAGAGCCGGTTACCTCAATTTTTCCCGTTCCTTCCATAACGATAACCTCAAGGGGCATTGTTACGCCTCCTGCGGAGGTCCATGCGAGACCTGTTACTACTCCTATTTCGTCCTTTGCTGAAATAGTTTCGGGCAGGTATTTCTTTGTTCCGAGATAGTCGCTTATATTCTTGTCGCTTACAGAAACAGACTTTTCACCGTTAACGAGCTTTTTGGCCGCTTTTCTGCAGATTGAGGCAATTTTCTTTTCGAGACCTCTTACGCCTGCCTCACGAGTATAGCTGTCGATTACAGAGTAAATCGCCTTATCGGAAATTTTAAGGGTACGCCTGTTTTCGCCGTGCTTTTTGAGCTGTTTCGGAATGAGATGCTTCTTAGCGATATTGAATTTCTCTTCACGGGTATAGCTGCCAAGCTCGATAATCTCCATTCTGTCAAGCAAAGGCGCAGGTATGGTATCAGTTGTGTTTGCGGTAGTGATAAAAAGTACGTCACTTAAATCAACCGGGATTTCGAAATAATGGTCGGTGAAGGTAGAATTCTGCTCGGGGTCGAGTACTTCGAGCATAGCTGCAGAAGGATCCCCTTTATAATCGTTGCTCATTTTATCTATTTCGTCAAAGAGCATAACCGGATTCATACATTTTGCCTGTTTAAGAGCGTTAACTACTCTACCGGGCATAGAGCCCACATAGGTTTTTCTGTGTCCTCTGATTTCCGCCTCATCTCGAACGCCGCCCAGGGAGATTCTTACATAAGCCTTTCCGAGAGCGTCGGCGATTGAGCGGCCGATAGAGGTTTTTCCTACGCCGGGAGGTCCTACGAGACAGATAATCTGACCTTTTATTTCGGGGTTAAGCTTTCTTACTGAGATTATTTCGAGAATACGCTCTTTAACCTTTTCAAGACCGTAATGGTCCTTTTCGAGCTGTGCCTCGGAAGCTTCCAGATCAATAACTTCCTCGGTGTAGGTGTTCCAGGGCATTTCGAGTATAGAGTCAAGATAGGTTTTTATCAACCCGTATTCCTGTGAAGAAGGGGAGAGCTTCATCATTTTTGCAGCTTCACGGATAAGCTTTTCCTCAATTTCTTCGGAGAAGCCTATTGCAGCGATTTTTTCGCTGTATTCGTACGCTTCGTCGTCATATTCCTCGGTGCCGCCGAGCTGTCTTGAAATAGCCTTCATCTGTTCACGAAGGATATATTCACGCTGATTGTTATCTATTGAAGTCCTTATATTCTCGTTAATCTCGGATTCAAAGCGAAGTACCCGTATTTCCTCGGAGAGCATTTCAATAAGCCCTTCAAGCTTCTTTTCAAGAGTATTCATTTCTAATAGCTTCTGCTTATCCTCGGTTTTAAGATAGATATTGAAAATAATTAGCTCGAAAAGCTGTTTTACGCTATTCTCTTCCTCGATTCTTCCAACAAGTCCATCAGGAATTTTCGGAACAAGTGCTGCATATTCATTAAAAAGCATTTTCAGAGTTCTGGAATAGCTTGCAGAAATACAGTTCTCGGAGGAGGTTCTGTCCGAAGCTTCTACAACGGTAGCCACATCATAGCTTTCAAAGGTTGAAAGCGAGGTTATCTTAGCCTTGTATTTTCCCTGAACAAGTACTCTTGTAGCTTTATCAGGGGTTTTAAGAAGCTGTTTAACCTCAGCTACAACACCGATAGAATATATATCCGTAAGCTCGGGCTCGTCGGCTTCATAGTTTTTCTGTGTAATTATGAAAACCTGCTTGTCGGTTGCACAGGCAGTTTTGATTCCTTCGAGCTGATTGCGGTCAAACAGGTCGAAATTAAGGGACATTCCGGGAAAAAGGACAATGCCCTTAAGTATTATTACAGGTAATGTATGTTTAAGTTTTACAGTAGTTCTTGCCATGTATAAAAATCCTTTCCTTCGGCAGCCTCCTGCCAATCAGCCATATTAAACGGCATAAGGCAATACCACCTTTTCCGCAGAATTGCCTTTTTACATTATACTATATAACAGAGATAAAATCAATAGTGTATAAGCTTAAAATTTGTGGATATTTCTGTGAAATTATCCTGCCGTGACATATTTTCTCAGGCTGTTTAGCTTTGCTTCTCCGATTCCTTTTACCTTTATTAGCTCGTCAACATCGAGGAAACCGTTATTCTCGTTGCGATAATCTATTATTCTTTGTGCAGTTACCTCGCCTATCCCTTTAAGCGACATAAGCTCTTCAAGGGTTGCGGTATTTATGTCAATAAGCTGTTCTTCCGGGACAGTATCCTCAACGGCAGGCTCTATGGGGATAATCTCCTTGTTAATGCTAAAGTTCCTACCCGAATAATCGATTATCCCGATAGCAACAACGCACAAAAGGAAGTAAATACCGAAGAAAACCAGTTCCTTATGATAAATCCGTTCATTTTTCAGTCTTTCGTATTTATTCAAAGCAATCACCGCCTTACATATTTTAACACATTTGTCGAAATTTGTCAAAAAAAAGAAGATTTGTAATCTTCTATCTTAAAATATC
>JAEDHF010000181.1 GCA_016297165.1 Oscillospiraceae bacterium
ATGTATTTATTCTTCAGAAAGCTTTTATCCATATTTTTTCATATAAAGTATAAAATCAACGTTATAAACGAAGAAAATATCCCCGATTTAAAGGGCGGCTATATCGTAGCCTCAAATCATCAGAGCTATACCGACCCCCCTCTTATAGCGGCAGTAATCCGAGGAAAATTCTCCTTTATGGCGAAGGAGGAGCTTTTTAAAAACCCCTTCTTTTCCTGGCTTATAAGAAGATGCGGCGCTTTTCCCGTTACCCGTGGCTCGGGGGACGACGCTCCCATAAAAACAGCTCTCGAGGTAATTAAAAAGGGGCGTATTTTCGTTATTTTCCCCGAGGGTACCCGTTCTAAGGACGGTACAATCGGCCGTGTAAAATCCGGTATTGCTCTTATCGCTTCCGAAGCAAACGCACCTGTTCTTCCCGTATGCATAAGATACAGAGGAAAGCGGGATATCGACGTAAATATCGGAAGGCTTATTCCCTCCGAAGATGTTCATATCGACGAGGAGGACAGAAAGAGCATGCGTAAGGTTTCAAACCGTATTCACGATGAGCTTGTAGCCCTCCAGCAGGAAATTATCGACAATGACCGCTGAGATAACCGTTGCCGAAAGCGCAGGCTTCTGCTTCGGCGTTAAGCGTGCCATAAGGATAACAGAAGAGGCGGCGGAAAAGCTCGGAAGAGTATTTACGCTTGGTCCCCTAATCCATAATAACGATGTAATCCTTGACCTTGAGCGAAAGGGCGTGACTGCCGTTTCCGATTGCAGTAATGCAGAGGGAACAATTATCGTAAGGAGCCACGGCGTCCCGAAAAGCGTCTATGACCAGATAGCGAAAATAGGACTCACGCTTATTGACGCAACCTGTCCCTTCGTAGAAAAAATCCACAGAATCGTGGAGGAAAACTCCGAGGACGGGGACGTACTTATAGCAGGAGATTCTTCCCACCCCGAGGTTATCGGAATAATGGGCTTCGTTAAGGGAAAAGTCAGAGCGGTTAACTCCCTCGACGAACTTAACGCCCTCATTGAAAAAGAAAAAAGCTTTGGTGAAAATAAACTAATTGTAGTAGCCCAGACCACCTTTGATTTGTGCAAATGGGCAGAATTGCAAAAAAACATTAAAAAACACTATACAAACGTTAAAATTTTTGATACAATATGTAGTGCTACAGCTATCCGTCAGGAGGAGGCCGAAAGGCTCTCGAAGGAATGTGACTTAATGCTTGTAGTAGGCGGACAGCATAGCAGCAATTCAAAAAAGCTTGCGGATATATGTTCCGCAAATTGCCCCACCTTCTTCGTGGAAAATGCCTCGGAGCTGGACAGGGACAGGCTTATAAGCCTTTTATCATCTAATAATGATGTTAAAATAGGAATAACAGCAGGAGCATCAACACCTGCATATATAATTAAGGAGGTTCATAGAATTATGAGCGAAATCATTAAAGATGAAGCTATGGACGCAGAGTTCATGGCCGCACTCGATCAGATGGAAAGAGTAAGAGTATATACAGGGAATAGGGTTAAGGCTACCGTAGTTGCTGTTAACAAGACAGAAGCTGTTGTCGATATCGGTACAAAGCATTCCGGCTACATACCTGCCGAAGAGCTTTCCGCTAACCCCAACCTTACCCCCGAGGAGGTTGTTAAGGTTGGCGATGTTATCGACTGTATCGTAACAAAGATTAACGACGCCGACGGTTACGTTTACCTCTCCAAGAAGCAGGTTGACGCACAGGCAGGCATGGAAAAGATTCTTAAGGCTAAGGAAGAAAACGCTACCGTTAAGGGCGTAGTAAGCGCAGTAGTTAAGGGCGGCGTTATCGTAACAAGCGAGGACGGCGCAAGAGTATTCGTTCCCGCTTCACAGTCCGGCGTTTCAAGAGCAGGCAAGCTCGAAGATATCCTTAAGAAGGAAGTAGAGTTCAAGGTTATCGAAGTTAACGAAGGCAGAGGCAGAGTTGTAGGCTCCATCAAGGCTGCTGAAAGAGAAGTTACAGACGCTATCAAGGCTAAGTTCTGGGAAGAGCTTGAGGTTGGTAAGCAGTTCACAGGCGAGGTTAAGTCCATGGAAAGCTACGGCGTATTCGTTGACCTCGGCGGCGTTGACGGTATGGTTCATTCTACAGAGCTTACCTGGAACAGAATCAAGCACCCCAAGGAGGTTGTTGCTATCGGCGATAAGCTTGATGTATATGTAAAGAGCTTCGACCCCGAAAAGAAGAGAGTTTCTCTCTCCGCTAAGAGACCCGAGGATAACCCCTGGACAAAGTTCCTCGCTGAATACAAGGTAGGCGACGTAGCTAAGGTTCAGATCGTTTCCATTACTCCATTCGGCGCATTCGCACAGATTGTTCCCGGCGTTGACGGACTTATCCATATCTCTCAGATCGCTCTCGAAAGAGTAACTAACGTAGCTCAGGTTCTTTCCGTAGGACAGGAAGTTGAAGTTAAGATTACCGAAATCGACGAAGAGAAGTCAAGAGTAAGCCTTTCCATTAAGGAGCTCCTTACTCCTGCTGAAGAAACCGAAGAGGTTGCTGAATAATCAAGTATAAAATTAAGGCTGTCACAGAAATGTGGCAGCCTTTTATTATCGAAAAAGACTTTTCGACAATAAATGAAAAAAATTACAAATAAAGAAGAATGAATAATAGCGGTATCGGCTTGCGCCGATTCTTTTGAAAATGTGATAATAAAGCTATTTTCAGATCTGTGCCCGTAGGGCACACCTCAATTATTCATTGTCCATTGTTCACTGAGATAAACCCCGTTTTCAGGGTTTATCGACAAGCTGAAACGGGTGCTGACCTTCGTCAGCACCCGTTTTTTATCAGCTCTTCTTTTTATTTTCCTTAAGCCATTTGCTGTAGCCCTTCATAAGAGAAGTTGACCACTTTCTGCCTGCCCACTTACCGCCGTTAACGGTGTAGTAATACTTGAAGTATAAGGGGCTCTTGTTGGTATATGCCTTAGTAACATCAATCTTTGCGCTTTCGCCCTTACGGAGCTTTCTTGCGAAGAGAACGAATCGGGTATCAACCTCCATACCCATAGGATAGTAGCAGGTTGAAAGAGTAAGGAATTCGTCGTCGTAAGCGATATTAACCTTGGGGTTGTAGAATACGCTTCTGTCGAATACGTTCTCGAAGTATTTGTAGAACTCCGACTTGGTGTTGAAATAACGAGTCTTGAAATACTCGAATACGGTACCGTGCTTTGCCTCG
>JAEDHF010000028.1 GCA_016297165.1 Oscillospiraceae bacterium
GGGATAATCCACGCCGAAATTATGCCCGATAACGGTAAGCGGAGCGTGCCATAGTCCCCATAAAATGCCGCCCACAACTATCGCCGCAGGCTTCGGCATTATTTCAAAAAGCTTCGGCATCATATAGCCTCGCCAGCCCCATTCCTCTCCGAAGGCAGGAAAGAAAATTATTACCGAGCCTGCAAGCTGGAACAGAAGGGAGGATATTACGATTATCGGCTCTTCAAGATTAAAGACCTCCGAAAAGCTCATATCACCAAGGAATACCTTCCATATAATGAACACGACAATCAATGCCTCAAAAGGCTTATACAAAACCGAAAACACATAGTATTTCAGGTTGCCCTTCCCTGCCGTATAGCCGAGGTAGGTATTTTTCCAGCCCTCTTTTGTTATAAGTCGGGTAAGAGCGTGGGCGATAGAGGGCGCAAACATTCCCATAGCCACCGTAAAGCTTACCCATTTCAGAACATCATGATTTGTGCTTGCAAAGGCCGGCTCACCGAAAGCTATGGTAAGCCCTGCCGAAATACCGATAAGGGGCAGTATCGCAAGTATATAGAATATTATAAGCCGCTTTATTGTCAGCTTTTTACTGTCCATAGTCCTCTGCCCCCTTCCGATAAAGCTTTAAGGAAATTCTGTAGGATAAATAGTAAAGTGCAACGGCAATATAGGGAAGAACAGAAGTTATGAAAAGCATCCATTGGCTAGACAGAAATTCCAGAATTGCCGCAACAGGGTCGTCAACATAGAAGAAGGATATATCGCCGAAAAGGATATACACTATTACTGCAAATACAACGCCGCCTAAGGCAATTCCTGCTGTAGCGATACCCTTATCGCCGCCGCAGCGAATATAAAAGGGCATGGTTATTGCATTGTATATTAAGGTAATAACAAAAATGTCAAATATTACCGTGAGTACGCTTCCTTCGGGGCATATAACGCCCACTATCGAATCGGAGATAAAGCAGATAAAGGTTATCCATACATTTATAAGGAGCATTGTGTAATATTTCGAAAGCACCTGACATTTTGCTGAGCCGGGGGTAGAATAGCTGAAGCTTACCCAGGTCCCGCGCTCGTCGCAGGTAAACAGTGTTGTCAGAGATATGCCGCTTGTAAAATACACAAAGTAATAGCAGATAGCGAATAAAAACGTACATTCGGACATATCAAAATTCGGTGTTGCACTGCCGAGTGTGGTTGTAGCGATACAGACACCCGAACAGATTATTGCGAGAACGGTTATAAAAATTATACTGCTTTTACAGAGATAGAGGTTTTTGAATATTTGTCCCGCCATTATTTTTCCCTCCTTTTGTATAAAAGCACATTAGCGATAAAGCCAAGAACAACAGAGGCTACGATTACTATAGGAGCAGCAATAAGAGCCCAATGGGCAAAATCCGCCAAAATATCCAATATACTGAAAATATCATCTGAAGCCGCCTGCTGACCGGGTGTATTTGACAGATTATTTATAAGCTGATACCCGAAAACACCTACAAACGCAACAGAGATAAGCAGAATTCCCGCTTTATCGAGAGAATGAAAAAGCTTTATTCCTATCTGAAGCAAAACTCCGACAAAGTCTCCTAATGCAATACCCGTAAGGATGAGAGCAAAATCCACATTGTTCATCGGAATTCCCGAAAGAGCGCTGATAAAAAGACAGAAGGCAACGGAGATAATAAAGCTTATGATATTCATAAGGATTACTACTCCGAAAGTAGCTACCGATTTATTCAAGGGAGTAACGGGAGTGGACTTATAGAAATATCTCCACTTCCCCTTTTCGTCAACCTCACAGGTTTCAAAAAAGCTTGAAACAGCAAAGCATGACAGGAGAATAGGATATATCTTTGTGACAAGAGCAATTATTTCTTTAATTTTTTCAATCTTCACCGCAATTTCCGCCTGCATATCAGCGTCCATTTTATCGAGATCAGATGGTAACGCGTACTCAATAAGCCTTCCGATATTACCGTAGTCAAAGCTTAAAATAACTAAAACGGAAAGAACGGACATAACCACAAAAATAATAAGTAAAGGCTTAAGCTTCTTTTTTGAAAGATAAACCTCCCGATAAGCAAGGGCTTTAAAGGTATTAAGGCTCATTATGTCCACTCCTTTTTCTCTCTGTTTACATAGAAAAGCATAATATCCTCAAGGGTAGTTTTTTCTATAATAAGGTCGGGGTGATTTCTTTTTGCTTCACTACGGTCGGACACCATAACCTCTGCGCCGAAGTCGTTTAAACGTGCGCTTATGTATTCGTCCTTACCGAGCTTCTGGTAATCCTCCTTTGTGCATTTGATTACCGCGTGACTATCAAGAATTTCGTCCTTATAGCCTGTAAGGAGGATTTTACCCTTATCAATAAAGGTTACACAGTCGGCAATTTTTTCAAGGTCGCTGGTGATATGGGAGGACATAAGAATGCTGTTTTCCTCGTCCTGTAAATACTCCCTGAAAATATCGAGAATTTCATTTCTTACAACGGGGTCGAGACCTGTTGTTGCTTCGTCCATTATGAGAAGCTTAGCACCGTGAGAGAGGGCGGTAGCAATCTGAAGCTTCATCTTCATACCTTTAGAAAACTTACCGATTTTTTTCTTACGGGGAAGTCCGAAACGGTCGAGATAATTGAAATACGTATCGCTGTTCCAGTTTTTATAAAGACCGCCGAACATAATGTTCAGAGAGTTTGCAGTCATACTCTCATGAAAAGGAATTTCGTCGAATACGGCGGCAAGCTGCTCCTTAATCTCATACTCGTTTTCGTAACAGTCAAGACCCAGCATTTTAATACTGCCGCTATCGGGCGCAATTATATTAAGAAGCGCCTTTATTGTTGTGGTTTTACCTGCACCGTTCTGTCCGATAAAGCCCATAATCGTACCCTTAGGTACGTTGAAGCTTATGCTGTCTAAAGTAAAGCCGTCGTACTTCTTGGTAAGACCGCTTATCTCGATTGCATTTTCATACTCTGCCATTTCATTCGCCTCCATAAACCAGTTCAAGTATTTCCTTCATTTCCTCAAGGGTAAGTCCACAGAGCTTTCCCTTTTCACAGGCCTTCGTAAGCAGCTCCTCAGCCTGACGAATCCCTTCCTCACGGAGAAAATCCGTATTCTGACGCTTAACGAAGCAGCCCTTTCCAGCAAAATTTTCGATAAAGCCGTCCCGTTCGAGCTCTTCGTATGCTCGCTTTGTGGTTATGACGCTTATCCTTAGCTGCTGTGCGAGGGCTCTCATCGAGGGCAGGGCGTCCCCTGCCGAAAGATTGCCGCTCATTATGTCCGACTTTATCTGTGAAACTATCTGCATATAGATAGGCTCGTCGGAAGAATTGCTTAAAATAATATCCATTCGGTACCTCTTAGCTAAGTTTTACAAAGTGTATATATACGATATACACAGTATAACACCGATATATACATTTGTCAATAGCTTTTTTGAAAAATATTGAACTTTAAAGCCTGTTATGGTATAATCGGGATATCTTACAGAATTAAAGGTATCCGAAATATGAACAATAAAAAAGAAATCGCCCGTTACCACCTTCCCGGGCTGTTCGAATTCTACGAGCTTTACTGTGTTTTCCTGCCGCTTTTTTACGGGCACAGGGAATACTTTTACGAATGGTGTGATATCGGCTCGATATACGGCGCTCCCGGAGACTGTATCTGGGGCGGCGGACGGGTAGGCTTCGGGGAATATATTCCCGATAAGGCTTTCTCCCTTTTACGAAAATACGGCATTTCCGCAAGGCTCACCTTCAGCAATTCCCTCCTCACAAAGGAACACCTTTCCGACAGAAAATGCAACGCTCTTTGTGAAATGCTGAATAAGGGCGAGCCCCGAAACGGCGTTATTATCTATTCGGATTTACTTCTCGGATATCTGAAAAACAAATACCCCGGGCTATACTTTGTTTCCTCAACAACTAAGGTTCTGACGGATTTCGGGCAGTTCGAAAACGAGCTTAACCGTGACGATTTTCTTTATGTAGTACCCGAATTTCGGCTCAATAAGGCTTTTGACAAGCTAATTACATTATCACAGCCCCAAAAGAACAAGGTAGAATTTCTCTGTAACGAATGCTGTTATATCGGCTGCAAGGACAGAAAGACCTGCTATGAAAATGTAAGCAGAAAAAGCCTTGGTGAAGACTGCCCCGACCATATATGTACTGCACCGGGCGGCGGCGAGGGCTATCGGTTTTCAAAAGCTATGGAAAATCCCGCCTTTATCGGAACAGAGGATATTCAAGGGATTTATCTGCCTATGGGCTTTTCCGATTTTAAAATCGAAGGAAGAGGCTTAGGCAGTGCGCTGATGCTGGAATTCCTGCTCTACTATATGACTAAGCCCGAATACAGGCTTAAGGTAAGGGAGGAAATCTATCTGGACAGTATGCTTGATTTATGGTAAGCCGGGAAAAATGTTTTACTGCCCATCACTATTTCGGATTACAGGGCGTTTCGGTTTTCGACTCTGTCCGAAATATCATCTTCAATAGTATAATAAGCATTGACAAAAGTATATCCTTGTGGTAGAATTAAGGTGTATATTTGTGTCCGTTTTTGTCGGACGCATTTTCCAAAAAGGTAAAGGCAACACCGCACAAAGACCGCCTTACGTCTTTGCGTACGCCTTGCTTGCATCTTTTCCGTCATCTTGCACAAATTTCGCTTGATTGGCGTCAGCCAAACTGCACTCAATTTGCACAATCTGACGAAAAATCTGACTTCGCAATCCGCACGCAATCTTTGTGCGGTGTTGCCTAAAATTTTTCATAAAAGAAAGGGCAAAAATATGGCAGTCTATCGTATTTATGTCGAAAAGAAACAGCGTTATGCCGTAGAGGGAGAAGCGGTTCTCTCCGATATTACTACCGCACTCCGTATCGACGGCGTTACCGATGTAAGAATCATCAACCGCTACGACGTTGAGGATATTTCAAAGGAAAACTTTGAGCGCTCCGTTCCCGTAGTTTTCTCCGAGCCTCCCGTTGATACGGTTTTCTACTCTCTCCCCGAGCTTAAGGAAAACGAGAGAATGTTCGCAGTAGAATTTCTCCCCGGTCAGTTCGACCAGAGAGCGGACAGTGCGGCTCAGTGTATCCAGATGCTCTGTCAGGGTGATAAGCCCCTCGTAAAATACGCAAAAATCTATATCTTAAGCGGAAAAATCTCCGACGAGGAATTCGCTAAAATCAAGCATTTCTTAATCAACGGCGTTGAAGCAAGAGAATGCGGCTACGACGAATACGAAACCCTTAAGATAAAGTACGATATCCCTACCGAGGTTGCTACTCTCGACGGCTTCCTCGCTCTGGACGAAAAGGGACTTGCCGACTTTATCGCTAAGTATGGTCTTGCTATGGACGAGGGGGATATAAAGTTCTGTCAGGATTACTTCAAGACCGAAAAGCGTGACCCCACCATTACCGAAATCCGTATGATTGATACCTACTGGTCGGACCACTGCCGTCATACAACCTTCGGTACAATTATTGATAATGCAGACATAAAGGCGCCCTATATTGCCGATACCTATAAGGAGTATAAGGCTGACCGTGAGGAGCTGGGCAGAGGGAATAAGCCCGTCTGCCTTATGGATATCGCTACCCTTGCGGCTAAGAAGCTTAAGAAGGACGGTATTTTAAAGGATCTGGACGAGAGCGAGGAAATAAACGCCTGCTCCGTTAGAATTACCGTTGATGTTGACGGTAAGGACGAAGACTGGCTCCTTATGTTCAAGAACGAAACCCATAACCACCCCACCGAAATCGAGCCCTTCGGCGGTGCGGCTACCTGTCTCGGCGGCGCAATCCGTGACCCCCTTTCGGGCAGAGCCTATGTATATCAGGCTATGCGTGTAACGGGCGCTTCCGACCCTCTCCTTCCCGTTTCGGAAACTATCGAGGGTAAGCTCCCCCCAAGAAAGATTACTACCACAGCGGCGGCAGGCTATTCCTCCTACGGTAACCAGATTGGTCTTGCTACCGGTCATGTGGCTGAAATCTACGACCCCGGCTATATGGCTAAGCGTATGGAAATAGGTGCAGTTATTGCTGCCGCTCCCGCTGACCATGTAAGACGTGAACGTCCCGAGCCCGGCGATATCATTATCCTTTTAGGCGGCGAAACGGGACGTGACGGCTGCGGCGGCGCAACAGGCTCCTCCAAGTCGCACAGCGTTGAATCCCTTGAATCCTGCGGTGCAGAGGTACAGAAGGGTAACGCTCCCATAGAAAGAAAGCTCCAGCGTTTATTCAGAAAAAAAGAAGCTACCGTTCTTATCAAGCGCTGTAACGACTTCGGCGCAGGCGGCGTTTCTGTAGCTATCGGTGAGCTTGCGGACGGTCTTACTATCGACCTTAATGCAGTACCTAAGAAGTACGACGGTCTTGACGGTACCGAGCTTGCTATCTCCGAATCACAGGAGAGAATGGCGGTTGTAGTAGATAAGAAGGACGTTGACGCCTTTATCGCTCTCGCAAGAGAGGAAAACCTTAACGCTACTCCCGTTGCGGTTGTTGAAGCCGAGCCCAGACTTGTAATGAACTGGAACGGTAAGACAATCTGTAACATTTCAAGAGAATTCTTAAACTCTAACGGCGCAGAAAAGCACACAACAATAGAAGTACCTGCTCCTGCGGTTTCCTACTCTACGGGACGTAAGAATACCGCTGAGGACTGGGAAAAGCTTGTAACCGACCTTAACGTATGCTCACAGCGCCCCCTCGTTCAGCGTTTCGACTCCACAGTCGGCGCCGCTACCGTACTTATGCCCTTCTCGGGCAGAACACAGCAGACCCCCGTTCAGGCTATGGCGGCAAAAATCCCCGTAAAGGGCGGAAATACAACGACCGCTTCCCTTATGGGCTGGGGCTATAACCCTGCTGTGGCTATCCAGTCTCCCTATCACGGCGCTGTCCTGGCTGTAATCGAAAGTATCGCTAAGATTGTAGCGGCAGGCGGCTCAAGCGAACACTGCTGGCTCACCTTCCAGGAATATTTCGAAAGAACACAGGGCAATCCTACCCGTTGGGGCAAGCCCTTCAGCGCACTTTTAGGCGCATATAAGGCACAACTTGAAATGGGCTGCGGCGCTATCGGCGGTAAGGACTCCATGAGCGGTACCTTCGAGCATATCGACGTTCCCCCTACCCTCGTTTCCTTTGCAGTATCCACAGCTAAGGCAGACAAGATTATCTCCGCAGAATTCAAGTGCCCCTTCAGCAAGCTTTATTATATCGCTCCCGATTACGACGAAAACGGTCTGCCCGTATTCGAAAGCGTAAAGAAGGTATTTAAGCAGGTTGAAAAGGCAATCGCAGAGGGCAAGGCTATTTCCGTATGGTCTCTTGCTAACGGGGGTCTTGCGGAGGGTATCTTCAAGATGACCCTCGGTAACAGAGTAGGCGCAAAGCTTAAGGCCATGTCCGATGAAAAGCTCTTCGGTCTTTGCTACGGCGCATTCGTTATCGAAGCAGGCGAAGAAATCGAAGGCATGGAGCTTATCGGCGAAACTACCGATACCTTTACTATCGAAAGCGGCGACTTAAAGCTTGATATCGCTGAGCTTGAAAAGAAATGGGACGCTAAGCTCGAGCCTATCTTCAAGAACACAGTCAAGAATTATCCTGCGCCCGAAAAGGTTGCAACAAAGGTTGGCTGTACAACAATCTGCGCTCCCGCAAACAAAATCGCAAGACCTAAGGTAATTATTCCTGCATTCCCCGGAACAAACGGCGAATATGATATGGCTGACGCCTTTAACCGCTATGGCGGCGACGCTTCCGCCTTCGTTATAAGAAACCTTGACGCTAAGACAATGGAGGAATCCGTTGACGCTTTCGCCAAGCTCGTTTCCGAAAGCCAGATTATCGCTATCCCCGGAGGCTTCAGCGGCGGCGACGAGCCCGAAGGCTCCGGTAAGTTCATCAACGCCTTCTTCCGCAACCCCAAGGTTAAGGAAGCGGTTCACGATATGCTTTATAAGCGTGACGGTCTTATGCTCGGTATCTGTAACGGCTTCCAGTCCCTTATTAAGCTGGGTCTTGTTCCCGAGGGCAGAATCGTTGAATTGACAGAAAAGAGCCCCACCCTTACCTTCAACAAGATCGGTCGTCACCAGTCACAGCTTGTAAGAACAAGAATATGCACCGACAAGTCCCCCTGGCTGATGCACTGTAAGGTTGATGAAATTTACACAATTCCGATTTCCCACGGTGAAGGCCGCTTTGTAGCCGAGGACGAGGTGATTAAGAAGCTTATCGAAAACGGTCAGGTTGCTACCCAGTACGTTGACCTCGAGGGCAATCCTTCAATGGATTTACGCTATAACCCCAACAGCTCAATGTACGCTATCGAGGGTATTATCTCTCCTGACGGTCGTGTATTCGGTAAAATGGGACACAGCGAGCGTATCTCCTCCAACTGCTGCACCAATATCGACGGCAACAAGGAACAGCCTATGTTCAAGGGCGGCGTAGATTACTTTAAGCTTTAAGAGAATTTGAAGAGAGTATTAAGAAGTTAAGACGGGGCTGCCGCCCCGTATCCTGCCAAGTTTATGAAAAAACTTGACTAAAACTTCTGTACTTTTTAAGAGAATATTCAGAATAATGTGCGAAACCGCCGAGCAGACCAACTTTCGTAAAACGAGAGTAACTGCTCGGCGGAATTGACAAATAGGGTTCCCTTTGAAAGGATATGTTATGAAATCATGGTTCAAGCTATATAAGGTTCTTCTGATTTCGTATATAAAAAAGTTTCTGCTGAGAAATCTTATTATCTACGGCATTCTTTCCGTCAGCCTTGCGATTATGCTGTCGAGCCTGTTCCGAAACGGCAGCTTTCCCATATTTTTAACGACTACTGTTACGGGGTATTTAATTCTGCTTGTTATAATAACAATACTTGATATCGCTATTCAGACCGCCTTTCGCTACGGAGATTATAAAGCCCTTAACGAATACGGATTTTCAAGCGAATACCTCAACTATTACTACAACAGATACATACACAATAAGCCGAAAAACGATTATCACTGTATTATCTATGCAGAGGGCTTTATGAAAATCGGGGACTATGATTCGGCGATAAAAACCCTCAATACTCTCGTTATCCCCGAGTCAAAGGCAGTCCTTCGGACCATGTATCTCTACGTCTATCTTATGACTGCCCTTAAAATGAACGACAGCGCTTTAGCGGACGATATATGGCGCACAAACCAGGCTTTTCTCAACCGCATGATGAATAACCGTAAGAGCCTGTACAATAAATTTCTCTATCTCGCCGTTATAAGCGCCGATTGTGCAGCAGGACGCTATGAAAGAGCCCTCGACACCGTAAACAGGTATCTTTCCGGAGAGCTGGATAAGCACTATAAGGATATTGAGATTGATTTTACAAATCTTAAGGTTTACATTTTGAAAAAGCTTGGTCGTACCGATGAAATGGAAATAATCGCCAATCAGTCTCTCGCTCTTATCGCAAAAAAGCGTCCTCTTCTCGCCTACGACTGGCAGGAAAGCAAGCTTTACGAGGAGCTGAATAATGCGAAAAATGGCATTCTTCCCCTTTGATATATACGAATAAGCATAAATAACGGGGTCATAATAATCTTACCGAAAGGAAAGTGAGATTATTATGGAAAGAAAAAACAGGCTCGAAAAGGAAGAAAATTTCCTTATGAATAACTATACCGGTGCCGCCTCCTTCGGAGACTGCACAGGGCTGATTCCTGCAGGAACCTGCAGCACCGAAGAGGAATTCAACAATTATAAGGATATTATCCCCTTTTGCGTACCAATGAAGCACGACAACGATTATCACCCCAAGCATAAGCAGTAAATGAATACAGCAGGTTGATACCGGAATTCTGCATAAAAGGGGCTGTTGCAGCGAACGCTGCAGCAGCCCCTGTTTCTATTCATTTTTGCAATTTTACCAGGTACGGGAGTTGAGCGCCTTGAACTGTGCAACAGTAGGAGCGTGTGAATTCATACCGCCGTCGATATTGATAATCTGACCTGTTACATATTCAGACTCGTCGGAAGCGAAGTAAACGCAGGCATGACCGATATCCTCGGGACAGCCGTAACGGTCAACCATAATATTGCTTGTAAAGATATCCTTAAGAACCTGAGGAACATGAGCTTCGTTTTCGGGAGTTACAATAAGACCGGGTCTTATGCAGTTGCAGCGAATCTTCTGCTTGCCGTACTGGAGAGCGGTGTACTGTGTGAGCATATCAACACCGGCTTTAGCGCACGCATAAGCTGTTGAGCCTAAGTCGCCTGCGCAGGAAGCCATTGAGCCGATATTTATGATAGAACCGCCCTTTTCGTTCTTCTGCATATATGGAAGCACGCACTTTGTTGCATAGAAGGTGCCTCTTACATCGCTGCTGAAAATTGCGTCCCACATTTCAAGAGAAAGCTCGTCAACACGACCGTCCTTAAGACCAACGTTTGCGGCATTGTTTACGAGGATATCAATCTTGCCGTATTTTTCTGCTGTATCAGCGATAAGCTTTTCTATAGTTGTTACATCGGTAAGATCTAAAAAGTGATAGGAAGCATCGCCGCCCTCGCTCTTGATGCGATCGACAACAGCCTGTCCCTTTTCCTCACGGCGACCGCAGATAACTACCTTTGCGCCTTCAGCCGCACATAATCTTGCTATACCGATACCGATTCCGCTTGTTGAACCTGTAACAATAGCTACTTTTCCTTTTAATCTGTCCATTTTTTTAACCTCCTGAATATAATAAATTTTTTAAAAATAACCATGGATTGTTATGATGCGCAAAAGAAATTAACCTAAAAAGCTACCGAAATCGGTTACAAGTATCTGACCGGTGATAGCTCTGGATTCATCGCTGGCAAGAAACAGAAGAATATTTGCAACATCTTCGGGCTTGCAGGGCTGGGTTTTCATATTGCTGTGAGCCGCCATAGCTCCGAACATATCCATATCCATGTTGCTCTGATTCATACCTGCAACCATTGGGGTGAGTATAGTGCCGGGACAAACGGCATTACATCTGATTCCTTCAGCCTGAAAACGCAGGGCGGTATGCTTTGTAACGCCTATGATTGCTGCTTTTGACGCAACATAAGCTGCACCGCCGCAACCTCTTACGCCTGCAACGCTGGCAACATTTATAATTGACGCTCCGCTCTTCATTTTCTGAGCAGCAGCACGCATACAGCGCATAGTGCCTTTTTCGTTTGTTTCAACAATACGATCGAGGTCTTCGTCGGTATAGCGGTCGATCGGCTTAAGACCTTCCTCAAGTATGCCTGCATTATTCACAAGAATATCTATCTTGCCGAATTTTTCTTCAGCAGCCTTCAAGAGCATATCAGCGTCGCCGGGCTTGGAAATATCTGTAGCAACCGCAAGAACTGTTCCGCCTGCTTCTGTGATTTCCTTTGCAACGGATTCAAGAGCAGCTTCTCTTCTTGCAGTAATTACAACAGCAGCGCCTTCCTTGGCGAAAAGCTTGGCTGTAGCTGCGCCTACACCTGAATTGCCTCCGGTTATGATAGCAACTTTACCTTTAAGACGATCCATTTTTATAACTCCTTTTTGTTAAATAATTATGTTGAATAAATTAAGTGCATTAAGAAATAATCGTTCTGTTAGAAAAACTATTCTCTGCTTGCCGTAATACAATTCGGTCAAGGCAGCTTTATCTCAGTACCTCGTAATTACTTATTCATAAGATATTCGTCGATAGCCTTTGCAGCAACCTTGCCTGCACCCATAGCAGAGATAACCGTAGCAGCTCCTGTAACAGCGTCGCCGCCAGCATATACGGCATTTCTTGAGGTAAGACCGTCTTCGTTTACTATAATGCCGCCGTGTGAATTTACTTCGAGGCCTTCGGTTGTATTCTTGATGAGGGGGTTGGGTGATGTACCGATGGATATGATAACGGTATCAACATCAAGCACATATTCGCTTCCGGGAATAGCTACGGGACGTCTTCTTCCCTTTTCGTCGGGTTCGCCCAGCTCCATCTTTATGCACTTCATTCCGGTTACAAAGCCATTCTTAGGATCACGGGGATCGTCGGGGTTATTGTAGCCCAGTATCTCAACAGGGTTGTTGAGAAGCTTGAATACAATGCCCTCTTCTTCAGCGTGTTCAACCTCTTCCTTTCGTGCAGGAAGCTCCTCCATAGAACGTCTGTAAACAATATATACCGTTTCGGCGCCAAGACGAAGCGCAGTTCTGGCTGCGTCCATAGCTACGTTACCGCCGCCTACGACAGCAACCTTTCCGCCCTTCATAATAGGCGTTTCGGGAGTTTCAAGATAAGCCTTCATAAGGTTACTTCTGGTTAAGAATTCGTTAGCGGAATATACGCCCTTTAAGCTTTCGCCGGGGATTCCCATAAAGTTGGGAAGACCTGCGCCTGAGCCTACAAACACAGCTTCATTTCCCATTTCAAAAAGCTCGTCGATAGTAAGAGTCTTACCGATAACAACGTTAGTTTCAACGTCAACTCCGAGAGCCTTAAGGGTCTCGACCTCTTTAGCTACTATCTTCTTAGGCAGTCTGAATTCGGGGATACCGTAAACAAGAACGCCGCCTGCGGTATGTAAGGCTTCATAAACGGTAACCTTGTATCCCTTCTTTGCCAGGTCGCCTGCGCAGGTAAGACCGCTGGGGCCTGAGCCCACAATGGCTACTCTATGGCCGTTGGGTGCAGGAACATCTGCGGCTGTAACAGTATTTGCATTGTGCCAGTCTGCAACAAAGCGTTCAAGTCTTCCTATTCCTACGGGCTCGCCCTTAATGCCACGGACGCACTTGCATTCGCACTGTGTTTCCTGGGGACATACACGGCCGCAAACGGCAGGAAGACTGGAGGATTTGGAAATAATCTGATATGCAGCTTCAAAATCCCCTTCCTTTATCTTAGCGATAAATTCGGGAATATGAATATTAACGGGGCAGCCTGCCACACAGGGCATATTCTTACAGTTAAGACAGCGGTTAGCCTCGTCGATAGCCATTTCATCGGTATAGCCTGTTGCTACCTCGTTAAAGTTATGGGCACGGACAGAAGCCTCCTGAGTAGGCATAGGATTTTTATTAAGACTCATGTTAGGCATTTCACTTTACCTCCTTAAAAAGATTGCAGGCAGCTTCGTATGCATGACGCTCATGCTCGCCATACATTCTGCCTCTCGACATAGCCTCGTCGAAATCAATCTCATAACCGTTGAAATCGGGGCCGTCAACACAGGCAAACTTTGTAACCTTTTTACCGTCCTTATTAAGGGTAAGACGGCAGCCGCCGCACATACCTGTACCATCAATCATAATGGGGTTCATGGAAGCGGTAACGGGAATATCAAAGGGCTTGGCTGTTGCAACAACGAATTTCATCATTATGAGAGGTCCGATAGTAATAATCATATCGAACTTTTCGCCTGCCTCAAGGTATTCCTTAAGAGGTAAGGTAACGTTACCCTGACGTGCATAGGAGCCGTCGTCGGTCATAACTGTAAGCCTGTCCGAGCAAGCCTTGAATTCATCCTCAAGAATAAGCAAATCCTTATTTCTGAAGCCGATGATGCTTGTAACCTCGGCGCCGAGTCTATGGAATTCCTGAGCTACGGGCATAGCGATTGCACAGCCTACACCGCCGCCAACGATACATACCTTCTTTATTCCGTCGGTATGGGTTGCGACGCCGAGAGGGCCAACAAAGTCCTGAATGCTGTCGCCTTCGTTCTTGTGGTTGAGCTTTTCGGTTGTAGCGCCCACAATCTGGAAAATAATCTTAACTGTTCCTTCCTCGGGATTTGTTCCGGCAACAGTAAGAGGAATACGCTCCCCTTCCTCGTCAACACGAAGGATTATGAACTGTCCCGGCTTAGCTTTTTTTGCTACGAGAGGAGCTTCGATTTCCATTTGTGTTACTGTTGGATTCAGAACTTTTTTTCTGATAATCTTGTACATTTTATTCACCCCATAAAAAATATAATATGTCCTGAGACACTTATTATCGAATATAACTATTATAGCACAATTACCTGCCTTTGAATAATAGCAATTACATATAGCTAATATATCATTTTTGATATAATAAAATAGTGATATATGCAGTTTTTCTTGGCAAAAACAGCGGCAAAAGCTTATACAGGAAATAATATATTATTTGAACTATTTCTTGTTTTTTCTTTGGAAACGTGATATAATTCTAAAGGAATTATTTACTGAAATTAATGTCTGCTCATTAACTTCTGATAGGCTTAATAACAATGAAAAAAGCCTATCAGAAGTTACTAAAGTGCAAGGATTTCTTTAAATATTTATAAAAATCCTTGCACTTTAGTTCGTCCTTCAGGACGAAATGAGCTTGACATCAAGAAGTGCGTGCGGCTTAAAATCACACAAAGTGCGATTTTAAGCCAACTCAAAGCCTGATTTTCAGGCTTTGAGGCAATAACTGTCCTGCGGACAGTTA
>JAEDHF010000182.1 GCA_016297165.1 Oscillospiraceae bacterium
AAAAATAACCGCTATGCGAGAACATAGCGGTTAAAATGGTCTTTATTAGTTGTCCAAAAGTTGACCAAAGTGATGATAAGTTCGCCCCAAACAACGTAGCAACGCCGTTTGTAAGGGCAAAAATTATCTCTTTGAGAACTGAGGAGCACGACGAGCAGCCTTTAAGCCGTACTTCTTTCTTTCCTTCATTCTGGGGTCACGAGTGAGGAATCCAGCCTTCTTGAGAGTAGGACGAAGCTCTGCATCATACTGAAGGAGCGCTCTAGAAAGACCGTGTCTGATAGCACCTGCCTGACCTGTAACACCGCCGCCTGCAACTGTGCAAACGATATCGAACTTCTCAAGTGTATCTGTAAGAGCGAGAGGCTGTCTAACGATGAGCTTCAGTGTTTCAAGACCGAAGTAATCATCAATACCTCTGCCGTTGATTGTAATGTTACCGCTGCCTGCGTAAACTCTTACTCTGGCAACAGAATGTTTTCTTCTTCCTGTTCCGTAGAAATAGGACTGCTTTGATTCGTACATCTTTGCTGCCTCCTTAATTAAAATTCAAAATTCTCAGGCTTCTGAGCAGCGTGATCGTGCGCAGCACCTGCATAAGTTCTCAGACGTGTGAGAGCTGCTCTGCCAATAGTGTTATTGGGGAGCATTCCGTTTACAGCGATGGACATAGCCTTTTCAGGGTTGTTCTTCATCAGTTCGCTGTACTTGGTTTCCTTGAGGCCGCCGATCCAGCCGGTGTGCCACTTGTAGGTCTTCTGCTCAAGCTTCTTACCTGTAAGAACAGCCTTTGCACAGTTGATGATGATTACGTGATCGCCGCAGTCTGCGTGAGGAGCAAATGTGGGCTTGTGCTTGCCGCGGAGAATAGCAGCAGCCTGAGCTGCAACTCTACCGAGGGACTTGCCTTCTGCGTCCAGAACATACCACTTACGGCTGATTTCATTTGCCTTAGGCATATAAGTTGACATAGTCAATTCCTCCGTTAAAATATATTCATCGAAGCAAAGTCCCGAGGGATTCGGTGCAACCTCCTCTTCCCTATTGCCGCAAGCGCATACGGTACCTGTCCGACACAACATTAATGATTATACAGGAAACTTATCGTAAAGTCAATAGTCATTTTGCCGAAATTTCAATATATATCCCCAATTCTCTTAAAATCTCGCTGTTTTGCTCTATTTCTCTTTAATTCTCTGATTTCATTTCATTTTTAATTTTTGTATATTTCACCTACTGAAAATGCGCATTAAGTGCGATTTTTGTGCAACATTTGCCATATTATCCTTATAAAAATTCATATTCTTGACTTATTCCGACCAATTTGATATAATTCAAATATATACATTATTATAATGGAGGATATTAAGAATGGCAAAAGTAATAATGACCTGCGGTAAAATATGCAGCGGAAAGACCACATATGCGGAAAAGATGCGCAGAGAATTATCAGCAGTAATTCTTTCAGTTGATGAAATAATGCTCGCAGTATTTGACAGTGATGCCGGAGATAAGCACGACGAATATGTTAAACGTATCAAAAACTACCTGCTTAACAAATCAGTAGTACTCATTGAAACAGGCATCAATGTTATCCTTGACTGGGGACTTTGGACAAAAGCAGAACGTCAATATGCAAGGGAGTTTTATAAATCTAAAAATATTGAATCCGAAATACATTTCATCAGTATCAGCGATGAGGAATGGAAAAAACGAATTGAAATCAGAAACAGCTTGATCATATCCGGAAAAACTTCCGCTTATTTCATTGACGAGGGTCTTGCCGAAAAGGTTAATACTCTTTTTGAAATGCCCGACATAAGCGAAGTCGATGTGTGGGTAAATCAATGATTTATTCCTATTCAGAAAAATTATCACGAAATTTATCCCGATAACTTGAAAATTTAAAATATTTGCAGTAAAATAAATTATATTTTATTTAGAAAGGGTAATTATTATGAAACTTTTAAAGAAAATCCTTTGCGGACTTTCCGCAGCTGCTATGCTCGCAGCACTTTCGGGCTGTTCGGGCGGAGATGATACTAAGCTTGTTATGGCTACAAATGCTGAGTTCTCCCCTTACGAATATCACGAAGGCGACGCTATTGTCGGCATTGACGTAGACATTGCGACCGCTATTGCTAAGGAGCTGGGCAAGGAGCTTGTAGTTGAAGACATGGCATTCGACTCCATCATTGCTGCAGTTACATCAGGCAAGGCTGACATTGGCGTTGCGGGTATGACCGTTGATCCCGACCGTTTAAAGAGTGTAAACTTCTCCGACCCCTACACCACTGCAACACAGGTAATTATAGTTAGCGAAGGCTCAACAGTTGCAACTCCCGACGATTTAAAGGGTAAGAAGGTCGGCGTCCAGCTTGGTACTACCGGCGACCAGTATGCAAGTGACATTGAAGGCGCTTCCATCGAGCGTTACAACAAGGGCTTTGAGGCTGTACAGGCTCTTACTCAGGGCAAGATCGACGCAGTAATCATTGACAACGAGCCTGCAAAGGTATTTGTTTCCCAGAGTGAAGGTCTGAAAATACTTGATGAGGAGTTCACCACAGAGGAATACGCAATTGCAATTGCCAAGGACAATACTCAGCTTCTGAACGACGTAAACGCTGCACTTGCAAAGCTTAAGGAGTCAGGCGAGCTTCAGGCTATCATCGACAAATATATCAGCGCCGAATAACTTACCGAAAGGAAGATTGCCAAATGCCGCAGTGGCTTCAAAACCTTGCAGACAGATTTTATACCAACTTCATCAGCGAAAACCGATGGAAATATATTGCCGACGGCTTTGTTGTAACAGTCGAAGTTACTTTTTTTGCCGTACTTATCGGCATAATCCTCGGCTTTCTTATCGCAGTTATTCGCTCCACCCATGATAAAACAGGAAAGCTGAAAATACCCGATCTCATATGCAAGGTGTATCTTACCGTTATCAGAGGAACGCCTTCCGTTTTGCAGCTGCTGATAATCTACTTTGTAGTTTTCGGCTCGGTGAATATCAGCAAGGTGCTTGTTGCCATAATTGCCTTCGGTATCAACTCAGGCGCATATGTAGCAGAGGTTATCCGAAGCGGCATTATGTCCGTAGATAAGGGACAGACCGAAGCAGGAAGAAGTCTGGGCTTTACATACGCCCAGACAATGATATACATCATTCTTCCGCAGGCGCTGAAAAACGTACTCCCCG
>JAEDHF010000183.1 GCA_016297165.1 Oscillospiraceae bacterium
ATAGGCTGCTGATACTGCATAGGGGGCTGCTGGTACATAGGCTGCTGATACTGCTGGGGCTGCTGGTACTGGGGAGCGGGAGCCTGCTGGATAGCTTCTCCGCAATACTTGCACTTTGATACATTGGGCTCTAAAGGAGCTCCGCACTGTGGACAATTCATGATAATTTCCTCCTTGAATTTCAGTTCATATTGTGCTTTTTGATTTCAGGACGGGTATCCTCGTCCTTCCTTGAATTCTTACCGGTAACGGCAAGAGGGATTACTACACAGAGTAAAATGAATAGCAGAACAATTTTAACAAGAATAAATAAGAATGATGAAAGTACGTTGAAAAGTAAGAGGGTAGCTGCTGTGGCTAAGATTGTATAGCCGATGGTTGCAGTAGTAATCGGGGCAAACATACCTACGCCGATTGCCTTTGCGATAGGCTTACCGAGGCCAACAAGTCCGATAAGAATGAGACTGTCTATTGATGCAAACACCATGGCAGCAACGCCGTTATCGCTGTCGGGGATATGGAGACCGTCGATCATCACGTAGAAAATAATACCCACGAAGCATAAGCACAGGAATAATGATACGATGGTTGATAAAAACCTGTTCATGCTTATTCACCTACCTTTTTTCCGCAGTTGTTGCAGAATTTACTTCCGGGGCTGAGAACTGCACCGCATTCGCATACAATTTCCGTAGGAATCCTAGCGCCGCAGGAATTACAGAATTTCGAGCCTTCAGGAATATCAGCCGAACATTCGGGGCATTTCTTCATAGGCGGAGCCTGTTGCACAAGGGGAGAGCCGCAGGAGTTGCAGAACTTTGAATTAGCGGAATTGGGTGAGTGGCACTGTGGGCAATATATATCGGCAGGCTTCGGAGCGCTCATAACGCCCTGTATTGCCGCACTGTTCATTCCCACGCCGGCACCGATTCCAAGACCGAGACCGCCTGCCGCAAAAGCACCTGCAACACCGTTCTGGTTGTTTGCAGCGCCTTCATATACGTCGAAGGAGCGCTTTGTTGAGTATCTTGAGTCGCCCATAATTTCGAAGGCAGCCTTATCAGCGAGAATATTGTTGATTTTTTCGAAGTCCTCGTCGGGGAAGTTAACGGACTTGATATAGAGGTTTACGAGCTTAAGACCGAATTGAGCAAAATTGGGGGAAATTAGCTCGTTAAGCTTTTCGGAAATTTCGCTTAGCTTAGCGGAAATTTCGAGAGCCGAAATACGTTCTTCGATAATAATCTGAGCGATGCAGGTCTTTACCTTTGTAACGATAATGCCCTTAAAATAGTCGATTACGTTGTCGTAGTTTACAACCTCGGAGGGTCCCATGGAACCGATAAGCTCCTTGATGAAAACGGCGAAGTCGCTTATCTTAAGACCAATCTGACCGAAGGCTCTTATTCTTAAGCGTATCTGATATTTCGGGTCAACAAGCTGTATAGGGTCTGATGTACCCCAGTTAATATCCAGCTTTGTTGCGGCATTAACATAGTAAACCTCAGCAGAGAAGGGGGTTTTTCCGCCGAAGGGAAGGTTTATAAGCTTACTTAAAATCGGGATATTATTTGTGCTTAATGTATATGTACCGGGTCCGAATAAATCGCAAAGCTGTCCGCCTTTTATGAAAGCGGCAACCTGACCCTCGCCTACAATAAGCTGTGAAGCGGTTGAAAGATCCTCGGCATAATGCTTATAGATAATCCAGTCCCGGGACGCTAAACCATTGAATTTTACAACATCAATTAGTGCCAAGCATATCACCTCATATTGAATTTATAGGAATATTTGCTTAATTATGCAATATATGGCATAATTACATAATGATTGTATCATAAATTCGACATTATGTCAATATATTTTTATCTTCAATCCTATTAAATCGCTGATGCGTATTAAGCGGAAAAGCCGTTAGCTTAAATTTCTGTGTAAAAGCTGAAAGGTCCGTATAGCCGCAGCCATACAGACCTTTATATACCGCATATTTATACAGCAGCTTCAGCTTCCGTTCAATCAGTCGGAAACGTAGGGGATGAGGGCAATCTGTCTTGCCTTCTTGATAGCAACTGTAAGCTCTCTCTGATGATATGCACAGCAGCCTGTTACACGTCTGGGGAGAATCTTGGAACGTTCAGTCATGCACTTCTTGAGCTTTGCAACATCCTTGTAATCAATGAATTCTGCTCTGTCTGCACAGAACTGGCAAACCTTTTTTCTGCCGCGCTTAACGGGGCGAGCAGCTCTATCGTTCATTTCTTTTCTTTCAGCCATTGTTATTTTCCTCCTTCATTAAAATGGGTAATCATCGTCTGTTGTAGTTGTTTCTACAAAGTCCTGCGCCGTATAGCTTCCGTTCTGGGCTGTGGGCGCTGAATTAGCGGCAGCGGCAGGATGCTGCGCCGCAACGGGAGGCTCGGGATAACCGGTATTCTGCTGATAACCGCCGTTATTCTGACGGGAGTCTCCTGTGAAGGTAGCTCTGTCAACAATAACTTCGGTAACATATTTTGTTACGCCGTTTTTATCTACATAGCTTCTGTTCTGGAGCTCGCCTTCTACTAAAATGGGGCGACCCTTAGACCAGTAGCGTGAAATAAACTCGGCTTCGTTACGCCAGGCAACACAGTTGAAAAAGTCGGACTTTCTCTCCTCGCCCTTTGCCTGATATCTGCGGTCAACTGCAATACTGAAGGAGAGAACAGAAGCGCCCGAAGGGGTAGTCTTAAGCTCAAGATCCTGTGTAATGCGGCCAAGCAAAATTACCTTATTATACATAATATCGTCCTCCTAAGCTGTTTCCTCTTACTTACGTACTGTTACGAGAGAACGTAAAACGCCATCAGTGATGTTGATAATACGCTCGAACTCAGCAGGGAAATCAGGCTTGCTGTCGAACTTGTAAACAACGTAGTAGCCTTCGGATTCGTAGTTGATGTCGTATGCGAGCTTTCTCTTGCCCCATTCGTCAACCTCTACGTTTTCGGCGTTTTCCTTGATTAAGTCGGAAAACTTAGCTACGAGCTCCTTGACAGCTTCTTCACCGTTCTTTAATGAGAGAACAACGACTGCTTCGTACTTTTCGCCTAACTTAGCCATATTATACCTCCTTATAGACTATCGGCCCGCAGTTTTCCCTGCGAGCAAGGATTATTGAAGTACGGATTGTACTTCAGCCTTAGTATTTTAACAGATTTT
>JAEDHF010000029.1 GCA_016297165.1 Oscillospiraceae bacterium
GAAGTTGATGAGCAGACATTAACTAAATTCACAGCACATATAAACGACATAGGTTGTTAGAGGCGACCTATAGGAGAAAGGTCTTGAATTATGAAAAAAGTATATTGCTCATTTCTGTCGCTGCTGACAGTTATGCTGTTGGTTACGGGTTGTTCAACGGATTCGCCACGGGAATCGGAAAACAGCGGTACAGCCTCGGTTTCTCGGGAGGATAACACCACGGTAAGCGATACGAGCAGCGCTTCCACCCTTAGCGAAGCAGATAAGGAGCCTACGGAAAATACGACGGCTCCTCTTACTGATACAAAGCCCGACGAAGTCTCCGTTTCTTCACCGAACACGGAAACCGACATAACAGTATCGGCTCCCGAAGAAGAAAGGATTATAACGATTTCGGAGCTTTGCGGAGTGGATAAGAAAACTGTGGGTGAAACGGCAAATTCCCTTATTTATACGTTGTTTGATGAAACTCATGACGGCAGCGAAACGAAGCTTTCTGACGAGTTGGCAGTATCGGAGATTCTCGGTCTTATCCTTGATATAAAGGTTAGTAATATGGGCGAGTATGTGGATATGTACGTTATGAAGTACGAGAATTATCTGTTCGATTCCGACGGTGATTCATTATGCTTCAGCTTTGTCCCTGATAGCTATTTCTGCTATAACAATATGTACTACGAGATTTACGAGAGTAAGCTCGGACGCATTCGCAGCATTATTGAGGAATATACGCTTTCGGATAATCCTGACCTCTGTTGGTTTACGGATGACGCACATTTAGACACTAATTTTTACGATAACGGCGATGAGGCACGTTCCGTTACCGAAATCGTAATTTATTGCGGGAATTCCGAGGTAAGAGGCTATATAGAGGGCGCATACGATATTATATCCGTTGACAGAGAGTCAGACTGCTATATTGTTACATATACCTATGGCGATTTTTACTCCCACGACAGACAGCGTCAAAGCCGCATAACGGTGGAAAACGGTGAAATGCTTATAGAAGCTATCGACTGATTCGGAAAAGTGCTTGACAATCGTAGTAAAATGATTTATAATGATAAAAATTGATTTGAACTGAGGTGGAAGGATGCGTACAATTTCTTGCTGATTATTTGCATATCGAGGTAACGGGAATACAGCCGACAGGAAACGGCTTGTTTTGCTATGCTCTGATATGCGGGCAGGAAATGTTCGCACTTTCATGAAACAGAGGCTTTTTTGGGGCGCTTGGCTCTGCAAAAAAGCCGTATCCTTTCGTGTAAAAAAAGACTGCGGATATTTTCTGCGGTCTTTTTTCTTATTTTAAAACGGAGGGATGTATATGTCATTGATAAATATCAAAAATCTTACATTCGGCTATGACGGAAGCTATGAGAATGTGTTTGAAAACGTAAATTTACAGCTTGATACCTCGTGGAAGCTGGGGCTTACGGGGCGAAACGGGAGGGGTAAGACTACCCTTATGAAGCTCCTTATGGGCGAGCTCGAATATAAGGGAAAAATAACCTCAACAGCAGATTTCGAGTATTTCCCCTATTACCCCGATAGTAATGAGCTCGTCATAAACATTATATGGGAGCTAGCGCCGGGGGCAGAGGAATGGGAAATGCGGCGTGAGCTCAGTATGCTTGACGCAGACAGCGACCTTCTCTACAGACCTTTTTCCACCCTTTCCAACGGCGAGCAGACCAAGGTGCTTATTGTGGGAATGTTTATGCGTGAGAACAGCTTTCTACTCATAGACGAGCCTACCAATCATCTTGACACCCATGCAAGAAGAGTGCTGGCAGAATATCTCGGAAGGAAGTCGGGATATATACTTATTTCCCACGACAGGGATTTTCTCGACGCCTGCGTTGACCATATCCTTGTTATAAGTAAATGCAGTATTGAGGTTTCCAAGGGCAATTTCAGCACATACGACGAAAACCGCAGGCGGCAGGAGCAGTTCGAAACCGTACAGAACGAAAGGCTTAAAAGGGAAATAAGCCAGCTTGAAAAGGCAGCAAAGCAGGCTGCCTCACATTCGGAAAAAATAGCCTCAACCAAGATAGGTATCGACCCGATTAAAACAGAAAAATCCCTTACACGAAGGGATTCTGTATCGAAAAGGGCTGCTAAGCTTATGAACAGGGCGAAAAATATGGAGGCGCATATCGAAAGGGATATTGAGGAGAAAAGCGGACTGCTTAAAAACGTGGAGAAGAATCTGCCGCTTAAAATATCGCCCCTTAAATATCATAGCAGCCGTCTTATCGCCTGCCGCAACCTTTCCCTTAGCTACGGCGACAGCCTAATTTTCGGCAACGTAGGCTTTACCCTTGATTCGGGAGAGCGGATTGCGTTAAGAGGGAAGAACGGCTGTGGAAAATCCAGCCTTATTAAGCTTATTACAGGTGAAATAACCGACTATTCGGGCGAAATTTTTATGGGCAGCAGGCTTAAAATCTCCTACGTCTGTCAGTCCGCCGACAGTCTTTGCGGCAGTCTTGATGACTATATCAGCGAATACGGAATTGACGGAGCGCTTTTCAGGGCTATACTCTGTAAGCTTAATTTTTCAAGCGAATTATTCTCCCGGAGAATCGAAAGCTACAGCCAGGGACAGAAGAAAAAGGTTATGCTGGCGAGGAGCCTATCCGAACAGGCGCACCTTTATATCTGGGACGAGCCCCTTAACTATATTGATATTATGTCAAGAATGCAGATAGAGGAGCTGCTTAAGAATTCTGACGCTGCGATGATATTCGTGGAGCACGACAGCCATTTCTGCGATACGATTGCCACCAAGCAGATTTTTATGGATAACGGGGCTGTGTGATTGACAGTTATGACAACAGGGGATATAATAAAAGGCAGGAAGACTGCTACAAAACTTATACCGGGAGGCTGAGCAATATGGATAAAATAAATAGTGTGTGCTGGGTAACTGTCCGCAGGACAGTTATTGCCTCAAAATCGCACTTCGTGTGATTTTAAGGCGCACACACTACTTGATGTCAAGCTCATTTCGTCCCAAGGGACGAACTAAAGTGCAAGGATTTTTATAAAAATCCTTGCACTTTAGCAACTTCTGATAGGCTTATTTTAATATCATAAAGCCTATCGGAAGTTGATTAGCAGACATTAACTATCTGTAGTAACTTAGTAAGCTTGCTGTATGCTTTACGGTGCTTTTTGCAGGTGTTTATGAATTATTCGCAATAGCCTTATCGGAAACAGGCTCCTGTCCCGATGCGAATTTTAACATAAGGAACATTGAGGCAGCGGCAATAACAGCGCCCACAGCGCCGCCTATATTTATGATTGATTCGTAATACTCCGCCTTTACAAGAGAAATAGTTGCAGATATAACAGACACTATCAGATGAACTAAAACGCACAGCTTCAAGTCCCCGAATTTATATCGGATAAACATAAGCGCCGCACCGAACAGAAGAAAATAGCATACAGAATTATTAACGTACAGCAGTGTGAACGTGATGGTGACCGCAGCAGCGCCCACCCATGCGGGAAATCTCTTCTCAAAGGTTTTTACCATCAGTCCTCTGAAAACAAACTCCTCCAGAAAAGGGTCTGTCAGATAAGCAATGTATGTGAGGACTATCATACTGCTTGTCATTTCCTGAGGAATGGCTGCAACCGGCACTCCTGCAATCTTCATAACAAGCGATTCTGCAAGCTTGAAAACGAAAAACGCTCCGACTGCAAAAAATACAGACGTAATATAGACCCTGCCGTTCTGTCTGACGGGGGAAATATCTCTGAAACTGAATCTATGTATTTTCATTTCTGCAAAAGCTGCAAAAAAACATATCAGATTTGTTACGATACCGACCGCAAACACACTTTCCGTGGAAATTGTATCGGGAATTGACGAACTCGACATCATTTCCGAAGCAAATGCAACAATACCGCCGAGCAATATGGCGGTTATTTGCACTGCCGAAAATACAAAGAACGGAACCATCGCTGCAAAAAAACTACCTATTTTCTTTAACACTTTCATTTCTATTCTCCAATCTCAGATGATCAAAGCTTTTCGGCGAATATCTTCGCGGCTTTGGCAGCTTCTTCATACTCAAAATCATTCGCAGCCGCCAGAATTTTATCAAGTACAGGCTTCAGCGGCTGACCGTTTACCGAACAGTACGCCATCTCGCCGCAGAGTCTTTCCGCTTCATCGGCGTCATAAGCAAGACAGGCTTCCTTTATTGCATTAAGGCTTTCTTTTGCTCTTTCTGCTGTGATTTCTTCAAGCTGTAACTCCTCGGAAGGCGTTTCCTCCTTCGGAATATCAATCTTACCGAGATATTCTTCTCCAAGCTTCGCTACCCTTCGGTAAAGCTCAAGGAGCTCGCCGTTCTTTTCTTCGATAACTGTGTAATTTCCTGCCTTGCCTGAAAGTTCCAATTCCTTTGCAAGCTCGGAAAGCTGCTTTGAGCCAATGTTAAGAGATGTGCTTTTCAGCGCATGGACTTCTATTACATAATTCTTCCAGTCCTTTTCATTGAACAACTCTTCGATACGCTGTGAAAGCTCGGGAGCCTTGCGGACGTAAAGGGAAAGTATCTCGTTGTAGGTTTCGGTATCTCCGCCGGTATATCTCGCTCCGACTTCGGGGCTGAACAAAGCATTTTCTTCCCCTTTATCGGAGACGGTATTCTTCTCGGCGGGCTTTTCCTCGGGAACCTGCAGCTCTTCTTCGCAAAGGTCCGCAGAAATATGCCCGAAAAGACATTTTTCAATATCCATTCCTGAAAAGGGCTTTGAAAGATAATCGTCAAAGCCTGCGTCAAGATAGGCTTGTCTTGCCCCGTGGATAGCATTTGCCGTAAGTGCGATAAAGCAGGTATCGGGTGCAAGCTGTTCCTCGTTAATCTTTTTCAGAGTTTCTATGCCGTCCATTCCGGGCATCATGTGGTCGAGGAAAACAATATCATATCTGTTGTTTTTCAGCAGTTCAATACACATTGAGCCGCTTACAGCAGTATCAAGCTTGACCTTTGTACGCTTGAGCAGGCTCTTTGCAACAAGCAGATTTGTTTCATTATCGTCAACCACAAGCACTCTTGCCTTAGGAGCAATACGAATAACGGTATCGGAGGTATGCTCTGCCGCTGCTGCCTTGAACCGATGCTCAAAATCTCCGATAGGCTCAGGATTTACTATCTTCTGTTCGATTTCAAAGGAGAAGGTGGAGCCCGAGCCGTAAACGCTGGACACCTTCAATTCGCTGCCCATCATATCAAGCAGGCGCTGTACAATAGACATTCCCAGTCCTGTACCCTCTATGCTTCGGTTTCTTTCCTGGTCGAGACGCTGGAAGGATGCAAAAAGCTTATCCATATCCTCTTCCTTGATGCCTATTCCCGTATCGGTAACGCTTACCTCAAGCCGCAGAATATCGTTCTCTATCCGTACGACCTTCATTCTCAGCCGCACATAGCCCTCGGGGGTATATTTAACCGCATTTGTAAGAATATTGGTGATAACCTGTCTTATTCTTACGTCGTCGCCGTAAAGCATTGACGGGATATTATGGTCTATTTCGTGAATAAACGTGAGCTTTTTCTTCTCCGCCCTTATCCTTACCATATTTACGATATCGTTCACAAGAGAGCTTACATCATAGGAAACAGGCACTATCTCCATCTTGCCCGACTCTATCTTCGAAAAATCCAGAATATCATTGATAATAGAAAGAAGCGTTCTGCCCGAGCTCTGGATATTTGCGGCGTATTCCACAATACTCTTTTCGCTTGACTCACGCATTATCATCTCGTTCATACCGAGAACTGCATTTATAGGAGTTCTTATTTCGTGGCTCATATTAGCAAGGAAGTCGTTTTTGGCTTTGCCTGCAGAAATAGCCTTGTCGGCTGCCTCCTTAAGCTCCCTGTTGACTCTTGACTGCCATATTGTCAGCCCGTACATAATAACATTTACAATAATTATACATACAGCAAACACAACAATATATATGAGGTCGGAGTAAATGGCGCTGCCCACAACATCAAACAAACCTCTTACAACAAATACATTAAAGCCGGAAATTTCTTCTTTCATCGCAAAGCAGGGTTTCTCTACTCCGTCATAATCCGTTATCATTACATAATCGCTTCCTATCTCGGAAAGGGCTGTTCTGTAACAGATGTCTGCGGCATTTACCGAGTAACCGGGCTTCATCTGATATTCTTCATTGGGGTGGTTGAGGATATTTCCGTCAACATCAGTCAGGAAGGCGTAGCCTGTATCGGTATAGCTCTCTCCGAGGATACCGATAAGCTTATCGAGGTAGAAATCAATACCAAGAACGCCGATGAAATTGCCCTTTTCGTCGTAAACTATCTTGCTTAGGGTCGTGCAGTACAGCCCTGTCTGCTCATCAAGATAGGGGGCGGAAACATTGAAATTCTCGTTGGAACTCATGGTGTCAATGTACCATTGCCGCTCTTCAACGTGCCAGTTTTCCTCAGGCTCCCAGCCGTTATTCATAAGTACGGTATGCGCCCATTGGGGGTTGCATATATAAGCTACGGAAATATCGTCATACTGCGAAATTATCCTGTCAAGATATTTTATAGCCGAATCGTAATTCTCTTCAAATCCCGGCTGTGCGGCGATACTCTCCGAAATAACATCCAGAACGGTTTTATTTTTAAGCGCCCATTCCTTAACCTGGTCAAGGTATATCTCGGCCTCCTTTTCCATCTTTATAGAGCCAAGCTCGCCATGGGTATTAGTATTGAAAATAAATGTAAAAATTCCTGCCGCAAGAAGAACAACAGTAACAAGTGCAATCTGTATAACGTGGTTGACGGTCCGTTTTTCCTTCTTTGCTCCGTTCTCCTTTATGGGGTCGGCTTCGCTGTCCTCCTCCGATAAAAGCTCGTCCAGCATTCGGTCAAGCTCCTTAGCGGAATCGCTTATATCGTCTCCTGCGTCGCTTCCGCTTTCACCGTAGCTGCCCAGAATGTCCGCGCGGTTCATTATCCTTGAAAGAGGGCGCTTCAATTCAAGGCTCGCATTTTTCAGGTGAGTCTCCTTGTCAGCCAATGCTTTTTCTGCTTTCGCTTTTTTACGGCAGATATGAACAAATAACAGCGCAACAGCAGCCGCAATTATAATCATAACAACCGCTATACACAGAGCGCCGCTGCCGGGCAGCGCATTTGCATATCCTGATTTTACGCATACCACAAGATACCAGTTATAATTGGTCTTGCAGGAAAAAACATTGTACTTTATGCCGTCGGAATTAAAATCGAAGGAATTGCCGTAAAGCATATAGACCTTGTTTACGAGCTCGTTATATAAATCAAGCTCTTTGTAATCTCTGCCCACATATTCGGGCTGTGAATGTCCGACTATCATACCGCCGGAATCAACAATAAAGCTTGTTTCCGAACCGCTCGAATCCATCTCCTCAATATACTGCTGGATACCGCTGAGATTGAAGTCGAGTCCCACAATAGTTGAACCGTCCGAGAGCAGCTTTGAGATACTGTAGCACATTTCACCCGTGCTTGCGTCGATATAGGGCTCAGTAATATTTACGGCGCCCATTCGCTTTTTCGCTCCGATATACCAGGCACGCTCCTCAAGCACGAAATCCTCGTCGGGAGTAAAACCGTTTATATAAAGCTTGCCGTTATATGCGGCATAAGCACTGAAGCAGCTGCCGTCAGACCTGCTTTTAATATCCTCGATAGTTTCGGGGCAGAAATACTTATCAAGAAGCTTCGGTACATCACTGCCCATAGAGGTCATCTGCTCTATCTGCATCGATATGCTGTCAAGCAGGCTTTCTGAACGGTAAAGACTGCTGTCTGCCCTGGCGGCAATATTACTAAGGCGCATCTGTCCCTCGGTTTCTGTACGCTCTGTTTCGGCGCGTCCTACCATAACGACACTCATAACGCTGACCGTTATGAATGCAAGTATAATTGCAGCCAGAGCCAACCGATAGCCGACGCCCAGTTTCATTCTGTTTTTCTTCAATTAAATCAGCTCCTTAATCTATTAGTTTAGAGGCGACCTTCAGAGAAATATCAGTTCTGTCTAAGCACAAATTCGGTATAGCGGGCAACTACTTCATCCTTCCTGCCCCTGGCGATCTTGTAGCTTTTTCCGTCGCACATAGTTACAACCGATGACTTTATCATATCAATACAGGACATATTCACCGCAAGCCCACGGTTTATTTCTATGAATCCCTTAAAGAGCGGAAGAATTTCCGAAAAGCCTGTATGAAAGCGTTTTACCGTACCGTCCCTTACGGTAATATTCGTATAATGGCGGTCGCTTTCGATCGTCATAACATCATTGTTGCGGAACAGCTTCATGTCGTTTCCCACCTGAATAAGTACATTATCGTTTGCACGCTCACGGCGGACGCTTGCTCTCGCAAATACCTTCACGATATCAGCTTCGGAATATGGCTTTACAAGATATCCGATAGCATTAACTTCAAAAGCCTCTACAGCATGATCGGTGCTGACAGTGCTGAATATGACCTGGGTATCGGGTGATATAGTCTGCATAGCTCTGACAATTTCCATTTTCTTCGCCCATATAGACATCCATAAAGACAAGATCGTATTGTCTGCCGCCCTTTATGCTGTCGAGGAACTCATGTCCTTTTTCAAATATGTCGATCTCCAGCCTGTTTTCAATGTCCATCAGAGCAAACCGTATATTATTTGCCTCATTTATTTCATCATCACATATTGCTATCCGCACATTCTCACCTCGTTTTTCTTTTTATCACATTTTACATATTGACATTTTGCTTTTATTATAGCACAAAATGGCTTTTGTGTCAAAAAAATGCACCAAAAGTTGATTTTTGTGCACGAAATGTAGTGCAAATTATTCCAAATATTCTATATTTCGTCCGTCTGTGCCATGGCGGCGAATGGGGTATAGCGAAAAATTTTCAAGAAAACCTTGACAAAAGCCGGTCAGGGTGTTATACTAAACACGTAATTTTACGAAAAGGAGGCAGATATTATGTTAAAGTGTACCAAGGTTTATATCGGAATAACTTTCTTATCGGAAAACTGTCTGCCGTCTATTGGGTAAATACTCCTTTTTATATGACTGCGAGCGTGCGTTTCCCGTGTGAAATGCACGCTTTTTTGTTTTTCGGCGACCTCTCCGCCGAAAGCCGTATAATGCAGACAGAAAACACAGAAACACGAAACACATCTATCAGGAGGAAAACAAATGAACGTAATTAACGGAAAAATCGACTGTAAGCCCTGTGAAACAGGCTATGATGAAAGCAGAATTGAAGCCCTTAACAGCCGCCTTTCGGATATGCTGGAAAGAAAGGTTATCCATGGCGTAAGCTACTGTATTTCACATAATGGGAAAATTATCGCTCACGGAGCCCTCGGCAGAAATAACGCCTTAGGCATTGATACGCCTATGAAGCCCGATACGGTTTTCGGTATCTCTTCTATTACGAAAACCTTTACCGCAACAGCAATAATGCAGCTTGTTGAGGACGGATATTTCCGCCTTGATACCCTTGTGGGCGATATTCTCCCACAGTTTAAGGAAAAGCCCTTCGATAAAATCTCGGTAATTCACCTTTTAACCCACACCTCGGGAATGTACCCCGACGGCGGCTGTTTCCCCGATACCTACCATAAGGAGCCCTGGGATATAATTGCCGAGGCGGCGAAGGTCTGGGACGGTAAGAGCGATTTTGACTGGGTTTCTTTCGGTATTTCTCCCGGACTTCGCCGAGCTCCCGGGGAGGAATGGCAGTACTGCTCCTTCGGCTTCGCAATCCTTGGCGAGATTATTACAAGGGTAAGCGGTATGTTTGCCCACGATTATATCGAGGAGAAAATAATAAAGCCCCTTAATATGAGGGACACAAGCTTTTACTACTCTCCCGATATGGCGAAAAGAGCCTTTATCTACGACGAGGAGCATAAAGGCTATCTTGAAAAGCTTATTTCGGGCGAAATCGGCAGTCGTGACGGCGAGGGCAATATCGGGGATATTATTCCCCGTACGGGCGGCGGACTTAACTCTACGGTGTATGACCTCGTACGCTATGGAAATGCTTTTATAAATGGCGGCAGACTTGACGGCGCCCGTATCTTAGGAAGAAAATCGGTAGAAAAAATGAGTACGGTACAGCTTCAGAGTGTGCCCGATTACTGCTGGGGCGCTAACGAGCCCAACCGTCTTTACGGTATAGGCTTCGATATTCGCCGAGGACCTGCCTATACCTATTCCGACAGGACAATAATGCACGAGGGGGCAGGGGCTTCTTCCCTCGATATCGACCTTGAGGAGGGTCTTGTTGCGGCTTGGACCGTACCCTTTGATACAGGGGCAAACGGCTGGTCCTCGGAGCCTCTCTATAACGTACAGAACATAATCTGGTCGGGGTTAATCTAAGGTCGCCTCTAAAAACCTATGCCATTTCTCTGCACTATGCCTTTAGCCGTCATATTGCCCAAAATTCCCTTGAAATACGTCAGACTGGCAAGAATTTTTAACGCAGAAGACGTGAAATTATGCCGAAAAGACGTGCAAATACGTTTATGTGAACACGCTCTAATAAGATTCAAATCATGAAAGGATAAATAATATGGAAAAATATCTTGATGAGACCCTTAGCATTGAAGAAAGAGCCGTAGCCTTAACCGACGCTATGACAGTTGAGGAGCAGGCTTCGCAGCTTCGCTATGACGCACCTGCCGTTGAAAGGCTGGGGATTCCTGCCTATAACTGGTGGAACGAGGGGCTTCATGGACTTGCACGTTCGGGAGTAGCTACAATGTTTCCACAGGCCATAGGCTTAGCGGCAATATTCGATAGCGACCTTATTGAAAAGGCAGGGGAAATTACCGCCGAGGAGGCAAGAGCGAAATATAACGCTTACTGCAAATATAACGACAGGGATATCTATAAGGGACTTACCCTCTGGTCCCCCAATATCAATATTTTCCGCGACCCACGCTGGGGCAGGGGACACGAAACCTTCGGGGAAGACCCTTTTCTTACCGCCGAAAACGGAAAAGCCTATGTAAGAGGCTTACAGGGTAAGGGGAAAAGGCTGAAAACCGCCGCCTGCGCCAAGCATTTAGCAGTTCACAGCGGTCCCGAAGCTCTTCGCCACGAATTCAACGCCGAAGCCACACCAAAGGATATGGAGGAAACCTATCTTCCTGCTTTTGAGGCTCTCGTAAAGGACGCAAAAGTTGAGGGAGTTATGGGCGCATATAACAGGGTTAACGGCGAAGCCTCCTGCGCAAGTACCTTCCTTATGTCGAAGCTTAAGGAATGGGGCTTTGAGGGCTATTTCGTTTCCGACTGCTGGGCAATACAGGATTTTCATCTGCACCACGGCATTACGGCTACTGCCGTAGAATCCGCCGCCCTTGCCTTAAAGGCAGGCTGTGATGTAAACTGCGGCTGTACCTATGTTAACCTGCTTGTTGCCCTTGAAAACGGGCTTATTACTAAGGAGGATATAAGAAGCGCTTGTATCCATCTGATGCGGACAAGAATAAGACTGGGAATGTTCGATAAAAAGACGGAATACGACGATATTCCCTATACCGTTGTGTCCTGTGAGGAGCATAAGGCGGTTTCTCTTAAGTGTGCAGAAAAGTCAATGGTAATGCTTAAAAATAACGGAATTTTACCACTTGATGAAAGTAAAATCAAAACTATCGGCGTTATCGGCCCCAACAGCGACAGTCGTATCGCCTTAGAGGGCAACTACAACGGTACTGCCGATAAATATATAACCTTACTCGAGGGCATAAGAAACAGATTTTCGGGCAGAGTTCTTTTCGCCGAGGGCTGTCATTTATACAAGGACAGAAGCTCGGGACTTGCACAGGCAGGAGACAGGTACGCAGAAGCCTTAGCGGTTGCAGACTGCTCCGATGTTGTTGTGCTTTGCGTGGGACTTGATTCAACTATCGAGGGCGAAGAGGGAGATACCGGAAACGAGTTTTCCTCGGGCGATAAAAAGGATATCCGCCTTCCCGAAAGCCAGCGTATCCTTATCGGAAAAATAATGAAAACAGGCAAGCCCGTTATAGTAGTCTGCACCGCAGGAAGCGCAATAAATACCGAATGTGAGCCCGACGCTCTTATTCACGCTTGGTATCCCGGCTCCGAGGGCGGTACGGCTCTTGCTGAGATTCTTTTCGGAGACGTTTCTCCTTCGGGAAAGCTGCCCGTAACCTTCTACGAGCGCTCCGAAATGCTTCCCGATTTTACCGATTATTCTATGAAAAACCGTACTTATCGTTATGCCGAAAACAACGTGCTTTATCCCTTCGGCTACGGCTTAACCTATTCAGAGGTTGTATGCACCTCGGTTGAATACAAGGGCGGAAAGGCGATAGTTACCGCCGAAAACAAGGGCGGCAGAAAAACCGATGAGGTAATTGAGCTTTATATTAAGGATTACTCCGAAAATGCGGTTCCCAACACAAGCCTTTGTGGTTTTAAGCGTGTATGCCTTGAGGCAGGAGAGAAAGCTACAGTTGAAATTCCTGTTTCCGAAAGGGCATTTACTTCGGTAGATAAAAACGGCAAGCGAGAGCGCTTCGGAAGTAGGTTTACCCTTTATGCAGGCACACATCAGCCCGACAGCCTTAGCGAAAAGCTTACGGGTACGAAATGCGTGAGCACGGAAGTAAAATTCTGAACGGATACAGGAAAAGGTGAATGTAATTATGGAAAAATATGCGCATCGAACAGTATGTTTAGATGCCCATTTGTAGCGTAATCAGCCGTTTACAAAAGCACCGGCAAGTGACATCCGAATGCACCGCAAGAATTACGAAAATAAACCAAAAGCTTGAATACCAACAGAAAATCCTCCGCCATTTCAATAAACATCTAAAAAACCACACAAACATATTGACAAATCTCTATATATCCTGTATAATGATGATCATAAATCATTCAATGTGAGGTGAAGGTATGCTTCCTGATATAAAAAAGACTGCCGTTATATTTAAAGCCTTCTGCGATGAAAACCGTGTGCGTATTCTGGGACTTCTTAAGGACGGAGAGAAATGCGCCTGTAAGCTGCTGGAGGAAATGAACATAACTCAGCCTACCCTTTCTCACCACATGAAAATCCTATGCGACAGCGGTATTGTAGAGGGACGAAAAGAGGGTAAGTGGATGCATTACTCCATTTCCCGTGAGGGCGTTGAAGAAGCACAGAAGTATCTTGACTCTCTGGAAAACAAATGAAAAGAGATGGAAAATGAACAAATCAGATAAAGCATTAGAGCTATTTTCAAACAATTTTAACTGTTCGCAAGCTGTTCTGACAGCCTTTGCGCCCGATTTCGGTCTTGATGAACAGCTTGCTTTAAAGTTGGGAACGTCATTCGGCGGCGGTGCAAGAAACGGCGATATCTGCGGAGCAGTTTCGGGAGCGCTGCTTGTTATCGGGCTTAAATACGGGCATTACATATCTTCGGACAGCGAACAGAAAGCTCGTGCATACGAGATTGCCGTTGAATATACAAAGCGTTTCAAGGAAGCCAACGGCTCGATAGTTTGCCGTGATTTACTGGGATATGACCTGACAAAGCCCAATGAAATGGCTCGTATCAAGGAAAAAGGGCTGTTCGGTACTGTTTGCCCGAAGATGATAAAGGGCGCTGTGGAAATACTTGAAAGCATTCTTCATGATTATGAATAAAAACAGCCGTGTTTAACACGGCTTATTCAAAGAATATAATATTGATGTATTTCTATGTTTAGATATATCTATCTGAGAAAGGAGCTTTAATTTGGAAACTATTAAATCAGTATGGGACTTTTTTCAGAATGAAATTCTCGGAATGGCATGGCTGAACAGACTTATCGGCAGTCTTTTGAATACGCTGGGTCTTGATACAACGGAGAAAATCGGAGGAAGCATTCAGTTTTTTATCTATGATATGATAAAAATTATGGTGCTGCTGGGTATCCTTATTTTCATCATTTCATATATCCAAAGCTTTTTCCCGCCCGAAAGGACAAAGAAAATCCTTGGCAGATTTCACGGTATCGGCGCAAATATTCTTGCCGCACTACTCGGAACGGTAACGCCCTTCTGTTCCTGCTCGTCAATTCCGCTGTTTATCGGTTTTACAAGTGCAGGGCTGCCCCTTGGAGTTACATTTTCCTTTCTGATTTCATCACCGATGGTTGACCTCGGCTCACTTGTGCTGCTGATGAGCATTTTTGGTTGGAAGGTTGCTGTTGTGTATGTAGTTATCGGGCTTGTTATTGCAGTAATCGGCGGTACTCTGATTGAAAAGTTGCACCTTGAAAATCAGGTTGAGGAGTTTATACGAAATGGCAAGGCTATTGATGTTCCGCAGGAGGAGCTGCACACAAAAGAACGCTTGAAATACGCCCTTGAACAGGTCTGCGGAACTGCTAAAAAGGTATTTCCCTATGTTCTTATCGGCGTGG
>JAEDHF010000030.1 GCA_016297165.1 Oscillospiraceae bacterium
CGTTTAAACATATTATTCGATTGCAATAAGCGGAACTGAAGCCACAAGGAAAAATGTTGCCATGTCATCGGTACCTATTTCGGGATAGTCTATTTCATAATCGAAATCTACAATATTGCTGCCCTTTCCCGGCTTGAAACCCTTGAGCGTGCACTTTGCAGAGCCCGTGTGGGAGCTTATCACCTCAACAACTACTGCATATTTTGTAAAGTCAGCCTTATCACAGTATTTCTTAATCTCAGCGATTTCTCCGTATTCCTTAAAGAATCTGTCTGCGTCCTCTTTACAATATATTGCTTTCTGGGTGTACATACCGTAATTGCTATAGTAATCCGATGTTTTTATACAGAAGCAATCAGAGGGTACACATTCATGTATTGTAAAATTCTTATCGTTTAGCTTTGTTTCGGTAATATCTTCATAACTATGGAAATAGAACACATATTTATCGCCCTTGGAGCTTTCAAAAGTAAATACATACTGATAAAGACCGCCTGTAATACCCTCTTCATAGTGGTAGAATTCTGTGTCAAGTATTCTTCCCTTTATTCCGAGTTCATTCTGAATATAATCAAGGACGATTTCCTCGGGCTTAGCATTTACAGGCTTTTCACGTTTCTTAGTGCTATCGGGAACAGTAACCTTATCTACATTCTCCATATAGTCGCCGATAATTCTTACAAGCATATCGTTAAGCATTTCAACGTCATAGTCGCCTATTGTTGGCTCTAAGTGACTGCCGCCTACGCCGCTGTGGTTGGTAAGGAAGGTATAGGTTCCGCCTGTTGTGATAGCCATTGTGCGGCAGAGGAATTCCGTATCGGTGTCAACACCGCTGGAGGCTACGGGAATAATTCTTATACCCTTTTCGGAGGCAGTACTTAATAAATCGTGAAGCTTTTCGTTATCCTCGGCGTGGTTAGGAGCGTCAAGCACCAGGAACATAAGCTTTGTGCTTTCCGAGCGCCATTTATGCCCGTTAATAGCGTTATCAAGAGCGTCGGTAACCGCCTCGGGATAATCTCCGCCGCCGGAAGCGAACTGCTGTCTTAAATCGGTAACCGCTTCGTCAATATCGTCGGTAAAGGGAAACTCTCTTACAACATAATCGTCGCCTTCATCACGGTAGAAGTTTACGCTCAGACGTATATCGGAATTACTGTATTCCTTTTCAACACGCTCAACTACGTCCTGCAATTCCTTCTGTAAATAGGTAAGCTCGTCGCACATTGAGCCTGTTGTATCAATCATAAGCATAAGGTCAAGCTTTTCGATTTTCTTCGGATTTTCGTATTTAAAGTCAAAATACTCGTCATGAGTAGGATCGGAAATTTCTGCATCCTCTTCATCTTTACCATGGATATATATATACTCAACCTTTTCCTTGCTCTTTTCGAGAGTATTAAAAAGATAGGCTTCGCCATGGTTATCGGTAATTGCTGTCCATACTTCATTTCTTTCTGTAAAAAGACTTACCTTATAGCCAACACAGGGCACACCGCCGCTTACAACCGTAACCTTATAGCGCTCATTCGGATATAGTCCACGATTATCGGTTATACCCTTCCAGTCACTGTGCTGACCTAAAAGATTCTGCCAGAAATCCCAGTTATCGTTATCATTCCATTCGCCGCCTGTGAGTATTCCTGCTCTCGCCTGAACTTCCTCGATATAGGGCGGTTCCCAGGGTATTTCACAGCAATCGTCAGAAGCGCCGAAATCGGCTGCACCTTCCGAAACTCCGCCGCCCGAAACGCCGTCAAAGCTTCCGTAATCTCCTACTAAGCCTGTATCTTCACATTCTATTGTATCACCAATAATATATTCGTAATCAGAGTCTCTGAAGTCGGGGGCAACGGTAGAAGGCGAGGTTATGGCTTCGGAAACGGTAACAACAGGAGAAACAGGGGTTTTAGTACCGACTGAAGATATTGTTTCCTCCTTCTTTTCGGAAAAAATACTTTTTGTATCATCAGAGCCTGCGGCTGTGGTTCTTATTGGGGTACCCTCGGTGGTGATTGTGGTTTCCGTCGTTCCCGAAGAGGCTTCGGTAACGGAATTTGAAGGAGAGATTGTATCCGTAACAGGCTTTTCGCTGTTTTCGGAGCAGGCTGTTGCCGAGAGGATAATTGAAGCGAGTAATATTAACGATATAACCTTTTTCATATTTTTATCCATTCCTTTCCGTCTTATTCTCGGATTGTCTGTAAATTCCTAAATAGTCTGGTTTTAGTGAAGCTTATTTTGTGCTTCTATAATATAAAACGGTAAAACGGCATAAAAGGTGACAAAAATACGGAAATTTTTTTAAAAAAATTATGAGATTTTTTCCAGCTCCTTTCTTAATCGCTTAATTATCCGCTTTTCAAGTCTCGAAATATAGCTTTGTGATATACCGATAAGGTCGGCTACCTCCTTTTGTGTCAGCTCCTTTCCGTCCACAAGTCCGAAGCGCTTTTCCATAATGAACCGCTCCCTCGGCGACAGCTTCGCAAGAGAATCAAGCAGCATTTTCTTCTCCGCTTCGCTTTCGATATTCTCGTTAACAATATCATTGTCCGTACCGAGAACGTCGGAAAGCAGCAGCTCGTTTCCGTCCCAGTCCACATTTAAGGGCTCCTCGATAGATATTTCCGATTTATGCTGGTTAGCCTTTCGAAGGAACATAAGTATCTCATTTTCTATACAGCGTGAAGCGTAGGTAGCGAGCTTTATATTCTTTTCGGGGCTGAAGGTATTTACCGCCTTAATAAGCCCGATTGTTCCGATTGAGATAAGGTCCTCTATCCCTACCGAGGTAGCCTCGAACTTCTTTGCGATATACACAACGAGGCGAAGATTATGGATAATAAGAATATCCCTTCCTTTCGGAAAATCGGTTTTAAGAAGTCCGAATGCCTCTTCTTCCTCCTCGGGTGTGAGGGGCGGCGGAAGGCTGTCCGCTCCGTTTATGTAAAAAATTCCGGGACTTTTTTCGGGCATAAGTATTTTTCTGAGCAATTCCGATATAACTCCTGTTTTCATTTTTTAATCATTCCTTTCATATTAGAAGCTTTGGGTTTATTATTGCGTCCGTTTCCTCTTTAAAGCTTTCCTTTTCGGTTATTCCTATAAGTGCAGTAAGATTTTTCTCCTCTCCGTTATATACTGCGGTAATTCTTCGGGGCTTAAAGGCTCTTATTATTCCGCCTCCCGAAACGCTGTGCCATGGAATAAGCCTTATTCCCGTAAGAGATGTATCCAAAAAAATATTATCGGGCAGTATTTCCTTTACCTTATCGCTGCTGCATATAATTACGGGCATTCCCGTAAGAAAATCCACAAGGTTATTTCCGCTGTCGGGAAAGGCGTTAAGCTTAACGGAACTGCCCCCGTTTTCAATAATCAGACAAACGCTTTTTTCGGCATTTCCTTTATCAATGAGCCGCCTTAAAAGGCAGATAAGGCAGTATATTATAATAGTAGAGATAAGGAGAACTATTACGGAAATATTCATATATGGATAGCCGCCTACCGATGAAATAAAGCCTGTATCAAGGCTTTCGCCAATGGCTTCAGCACCTCCGCAGATAAGCATACTTACAGCGAAGCAAAAGACTGCCCTTTCTATAAAGGAGATAACGTTCTTAAAGCCAAAGGCAATAAATACGGTTACGCCCACTAAAAGGAGTCTTACTGCAATCACTATAAAGAGATTACCGCCTAAAAGGACGGAAAGGGAGCTTATCCCGCCGAAGAGTGAGCCGAGAATCAGTCGGCTTAGCTTATATTCCTCGTGGAAAAACCGCGAGCAGCAGCGCAGTATAAAATATGTAATATAGATATTAAGAATTATAAGAACGTCTATATATATAACCATAAAACACCCCCTTACCCTTAAAATTATACCTCTTTCCGAAAGAAAAAAAGGTCGATTCGGGAGCGTATAAATCAGTTTTTTCTGACGTTATGAAAGGAATTCTGAGAAAAAATGAAAAAATTTCCTTAAAAATGTTAAGTTTAAGAGATTTAAGACGATATGAAATACGAGTAGATAGACACTTATCTGCCTGAAAGGAGGGATTTTCATGAGTGATCTTAGTATTTTCTATTCTTCAATGAATAATGTACTCTCTCAATGGAACGACTTCAGCGTCAGCCGCAATATGTATAAGGAATATTTTGCTATGCAGGATAGCCTTAAAAATGGCGGTAACGAAGAAAGTTATGTCCAGAAGCTCATCAATGGATCAACAGAAAAGCTTTCCGCCGTTAGTGATAAGCTAAATTCGCTTTCAACCGCCGTTTCAGATTCGGTAAAGAAGCTTGAGGACGCCTTTAAGGTAGCTCCCGAAAGCGGCGAAACCGATTATGACGCAGCATATTCCGCAGCCGAAAGCTTCGTCGAAAGCTATAACAGCCTTTCGTCAGCGATCAAGAATTCCGGTGATAAAACTGTTTCCAACAAGTCTCAGTTTATCGCCAATATGACAAACGCTTATACCCGTAAGCTTAATAAGGTAGGTATTACTGCCAATGCAGACGGCACCTTATCCCTCGATAAGGATACCTTCAATTCGGCAAGCTCCGAGGACCTCAAAAAGGTTTTCGGAAAGAGCGATTCCTTCGCAAGCTTTATGGATAATCAGGCACAGCAGCTTTCCGCCTATGCACAGACCGATTTATACCGTAACGCAAACGCCTATTCATCGGCAGGCAATATCACAAATATCGCCAACATAAGCGGTTCATTCTTTAATATGCTTGGTTAATGGCGTGTTATCGGAGTGTCACGATAATAAAAAGAGCCGCATAGTCCCGTGACTATGCGGCTCTTAGCTTGTCGAAAAAGTATTTTCGACAATAAATGAAAAATGAATAAATAAGAATGAATAATTGTGGTATCGGCTTACGCCGATTATTTTGAAAATGTGTTAATAAAGCCTTTTTTGACCCGTGCCGTAGGGCAAACCTTAATTACCCATTGTCCGTTGTCCGTTAAAACAAACACTGTTTTAACGGTTTATCGACAAAACCAAAGGCCCGAAAAAATATAATTTTTCCGGGTCTTAGTAATTATTATTTCTTGAAGCCGTGCTCAAGCAGCTCGTCAAATTCAATGGAGGAAACAGGCTTTGAGTAATAATAGCCCTGTACCGTATCACAGCTTGTTCCTCTTAAGAAATCAATCTGCTCGGCGGTTTCTGCGCCCTCACAGATAACGGAAATACCCATTCTATCCGCCATTTCGATAACGCTTGATAACACGATTTCGTCCTTTGTACCTGTTGTATTTCTGATAAATTCCTTATCAATTTTAAGAACATCAACAGGCATTCTCTTAAGAAGCGATAAAGAAGAATAGCCCGAGCCGAAATCGTCGATAGAAATCTTAAAGCCAAGCTCCTTAAGCTTCATTATAGTTTCTATCATACTGTCCTCGTTGGACTCGAAAACGCTTTCCGTAAGCTCGAATTCAATAAGCTCAGCAGGAACACGATATCTCTTAACAAGACACATAAGCTTCGAGATAAAGTCATCTGTGAACATATGCACTCTCGAAACGTTAACGGAAATGACAATGGTGGGAAGTCCGTTGTCAATCCTGTTTCTGAGGTACTTACATACCTCTTCATATACGAAATAGTCGATATTTACGATAAAACCGTTCTTTTCAAGCATAGGCACAAAGCTTCCTGCAGAAATAACCGTGCCGTCGGGCTTTATCCAGCGGATAAGTGCCTCTGCGCCAACTACCTTATTGGATTTAATCGAAACCTTAGGCTGAAGGAAAACCTTGAATTCCTTATTTATAAGGGCACGCTTTGCGTCAGCGGCTATTTCAATGGTCTTATTGAGCTCATCACGCATATCGTAGCTATAAATTGAGCATTTACCGATATGACGCTGCTTTGCGAACTTAAGAGCAAGATTGGCATTATCGTAAATCATATCGAAGCCTTCTCCTGCCGCTGATTCGATAATATAGCCGCCTGCAGCGATACCGAAGCTGGTATTTCCGCCGGTAAGCTTTTCGTTTGCAGCGAAACGCTTCAGGAAGGTTTCGTATTCATTAACGATATTATCGTTATATTCCGCAAGAATACAGAATCTGTCTGCCGCAATCCTGCAAACATGGATAACGGAATCGGAGAAGTACTTGATTGCGTTAGAGAAGCTTTTAAGGAGATTATTTCCCGAATCATAGCCATATTTGTTGTTGATATAGCTGAAGTTCGAGAAATCTGCCATAAGCATAATGAATTTATCGTTTTCGAAGGCGGAGGAGATGAACTGGGCTGTTTCCCTCTTGAAGCAGCTGAAATTCATAAGTCCTGTAAGAGAATCGTAATTTGCGGAATAGTCCGCCGCTTCCCTTGCGTCGTAATAGTCACGGAGCTTAATCATATAGGAGAAAACTACCCTCGTAAGCTCCTTAAGGGTTTTTGCTTCTTCAATAGACCAGACGTAGGAGGCAACATTTTCCTGGAAGCTTACTGTTCCTATAAGCCTTCCGCCTCTGAAATAGCCGCAGGTCATACACGCCTTCATTCTGTTTGTATTGAGATAGGTTATGAAGGCGTTGTCCTTAAGCTTATCGGTGCTGTCTGTATTAACGCTGAAGATGAAATTCTTGTCGAAGCAGCTGCACACCTCGTTAAGCTCACGAAGAGAATATTTTATATTATTGCTTCGTAGCCCCTCGGTATATTTGGAGTTCCAGACGTATCTGTCGGTAAATACCCTGCTCTCCTCGTCGGCTTCGGAAACGGTAATACGGCTGAAATTAAAGCGCTTTCCTACCTTAGTAAGAAGCACATCAATGGACTCGTTCATATCGCCGCCGTTTTCCGCCATTTCAAAGGCACTGTTGAATACCTCGTTATCGAGAGCCGAGCTTCCCGTAAGGAAGTCGGTACTGTTCTTATAGCGCTCAACACGGGGTACAGGCTTATCCTCCGAAGGAATCTCGTCGCCGCTCTTATAGAAATTATAACAGCTCTTACCCGCTCTCTTAGAGGTATAAAGAGCGATATCCGCCTTTCGGTAAAGCTCGTCGAAGGTGTCGCCGTCATCGGGAAAAAGAGCGATACCGAGACTGCCCGAAATTTTTACTCCGTCGTCCTCGTCGGAATAGATAAGGCTGAAAACCTTACATAAATCAGCCGCTTTAGACTCTATATGGGATTTCTGCTTAAGACCGCGAAGGAATACTATGAATTCGTCGCCGCCGATACGTCCGATAATATCGTTGGAGCGGAAAAGGTCCAGCATCTCCTGGGAAAGCTCCACAAGAACGCTGTCGCCGAAAAGATGACCGAGAGTGTCGTTTACCGTCTTGAAGTTATCCACGTCAACAATGATAAATGCGTCGTAGGTATCACGACTGTCGGTTCTCAGGCAGTTCTTTATAAGGGACTTGGTTGCGGTTTTATTGTAAAGCTTAGTTAATGGGTCACGCTCCGCCTTTTCAATAAGACGCTGGTTAGCGTTCTTTATTCCACTTATATCCTCGAATTTTCCCACAGAGGAAACATAGGAGTTGGTTAATCTGTCACGGATAGTCTTAACGCTTACCCTGTACCAGCGGTAATCATTATCTCCGGGCATAACAAGCCGAAGCTCGAAAATGCCCTTGTCGATGCCCGATTTTATGTTTGTACAAAGCTGTTCGAAGCTATCGATATCCTCATCAAAAACACGCTCGCTGTTCCTGAATTCCTTTTCAAAATCGCAGTAGGTAAGCTCCTTTACGAAGGCTCCCCCTACGTTATGATAGAGCTCAAAGGAATTATCCGCTTCGGTATATCGGAATATATAGCCAGCCGAAATTGCCATAAGCTCCTGCATCATGGTATTCATATCGGAGTCGGTTTTTGCTGTATTATCAACCTCCTCCTTCGGTCTTAACAGACAGTTGAAAATACGGTCGTCTCCGTCCTTATCCACAGAAAACTCCACAATAAGGGGAAGCTTCTTTCCCCCCGAGGTAACTGCCTCAATATCAAGGGAAAATTCGCTGCAGTTCTTCGCAAGAGCAAGCACCTTATCCACAACATAAGCGGAATATTCACGGCTTAAAAGCCTGAAGCCGCTGTCGTTGGGGACAATATCAAGATACTCCGCCTTTGTAACTCCGAGGAGAGAAAAGAACTTTTCGTTTCCCCATAAAAGCCTTATATCGGAATTCCTGTATCTGAAGGACGCAGCGGCACAGGGTATGCTACCGAATACAGAGGTATCGGAAATTGCCACAGCTGATGCCATATCTATCAACCCTTTCCTTTTATTTTGAAAGCCTTAGGTTTATGTAGTTATCCTTATAGGTTGTATCGTATTTATAGCAGATTTTAAGCTTTTCGCCCGATAATACCATGCCATAAATCTGCTGTCCCTTATTCTTTTTAAGGGTATATATCTTTTTTACCTTATCTGTTTTAAGATCGTATCTGTAAATGCAGTCCGTAGTATTGAAATAGAGATAGTCTCCCTTAATTACAAGACGAGTAAAGCTTACCTTATAAGCCTTTTTTCCGTAAGCGTACTTTTCGCCGCTTGAAGGGTCACGGAGAAGATACCATTTAGCGGAAACCTTGGAAATAAGCTTTGACTTCCTGCTTTCGAAATCATAGGAGTATATCTTCGAATAGCGCTTGTTCCCTTCATTTACGCTTATAACATAGTACCACTTTCCTTCGTAATACTGCATAGGAGAGCTTGAATCACGCCATTTTGCATTATCGTAAAGAGTACTCTTGGCAGCGCCACAGTCCCCGATAACTTTCCAGCTTCTATGTAATCCCGAGACTTCCTTACATTTCTTATCGCTCATAAGAAAATTATCGTGGCATACCTTGCTGAAAACATCGTAGGACTTACCGTCGTAATACTGATATGTACCGTCGCCGCCGGTAAGGTCAACATGATACCATTTACCGTCAATTTTTACATAGTTCCAGCTGTGATTCTGGCTGTCGGATAAAACGATTTCGCAATCAATACCGAGATAATCCTGGAGTATAAGCTTGTATGCGAGAGCATAGCCCTGACAAACACACTTCTTATCTACTATACAGTTATAGGCGGAATAATTATTATGGCTCGTATCATAGCCGCAGTTAAGTATCAGATAATCATAGACGTAAAGCGCCTTTTCAGCATCGCTCATATCGGGGGTTATACCCTCAATCACCTTTTTTATCCCGGAATCCAGCTTTTCATCCATTATTTCCTTTTCATCCCTGCTGTATTTATAGGTGAAATTGAGGAAATAACGGGTTTTGGTTGAATCGGCGCCGTTTAATGTATAACCATTATCGATAAAATAGAGCCGCGGACTCGAAAAGAAATAATCCCTTACTGCGCTTTTTATATCGTCCTCAGTCCATTTATTATCATAGACATATTGTGAAATCTCTACAACTTCTTCATAATTATCTATCTTTTCATCGAGATAATCGGTAAAGCTGATTTCTTCCGCAGAAGCCCCGGTACAAAGGCATAAAGTGGAAAAAAGAGCGAAAACAAAAATAAAACAAAGCTTTTTCATAATACCTGTCTTTCAAAAAGGGAGCAAATGGCGTTCTGTTATCTACATATAGGTAATTATACAATAAAAATGTAATCAAATCAAGGTTAATTCGGTTATTTTGTATAATATTAACAATAATGAGACCAACATTTAAGTATATTTGAATAATAGTCTTTTACAGTATGGTTTCTTAAGGCAACACCGCACAAAGACCGCCTAACAGCTTTGCATACGCCTTGCTTGCATCTTCTCCGTCATCTTGCACAAATTTCGCCTGATTGGCGTAATCTCCCCCTGAGGGGGGAGGTGTCACGAAGTGACAGAGGGGCTGACCGACAGACCAGCCAACCTGCACTCAATTTGCACAATCCTGGGGGCGGCTTCCGCCTGACGAAAAATCTGACTGCGCAATCCGCACGCAATCTTTGTGCGGTATTGCCTTAAAAGAATTTGTAAAAAGCAGTTGACAAAAATTACTATATATGCTATAATAACCCTTGCTAAGACACAATATGTTGTGTTTTGTGCATCAAAACTGTTCCCGGAGGCATAACAATGAAGATACTTAAAAGAAATGCGTCGGAAGTAGATTTCGACATAACTAAGATAATTACCGCTATTTCTAAGGCTAACGACGCTGTTGATGAAAACGCAAGAATGACGTCAATGCAGATTAAAAGGATTGCCGAAAGCGTTGTTTTAACTTGCGAGGAGCTTGGACGCTTCCCCAGCGTAGAAGAAGTACAGGATATGGTTGAGCATCAGATTATGGCTCACGGCGCCTTCGAAGTAGCTAAAGCATATATTACATACCGCTACAGAAGAGCCCTCGTACGTCAGTCCAATACCACCGACGATAAGATTTTAAGCCTTATCGAATGCAATAACGAGGAAGCAAAGCAGGAAAACTCCAACAAGAACCCCGTCGTTAACTCGACCCAGCGTGACTATATGGCAGGCGAGGTATCAAGAGATATTTCCGCAAGAATACTCCTGCCCCAGGACATAGTAGAAGCCCATAACGAAGGTATTATACATTTCCACGATACCGATTATTATGCACAGCACATGCATAACTGCGACCTTGTTAACCTTGAGGATATGCTCAACAACGGTACGGTTATAACCGGTACCCTTATCGAACGCCCCCATAGCTTCTCCACCGCCTGCAACATCGCTACCCAGATTATTGCACAGGTTGCCTCCAACCAGTACGGCGGTCAGTCTATTTCCCTTGCACATCTTGCCCCCTTCGTAGAGGTAAGCCGCAAGAAAATCTATAACGACTTAAGACGGGAAACCGAAGAGCTTGAAATATCGCTCAGCGAGGACGAAATTAAAAAGCTCGCCGAAAAACGCCTCAGAGACGAGGTTCGCCGAGGGGTACAAACTATTCAGTATCAGGTTGTAACCCTCCTTACCACCAACGGACAGGCTCCCTTCGTAACCGTTTTTATGTACCTGAACGAGGCTAAAAACGAACAGGAGAAAAAGGATCTTGCGCTTATTACCGAAGAGGTTCTTCTCCAGCGTTATCAGGGTGTTAAGAACGAACAGGGCGTCTGGGTAACCCCCGCCTTCCCGAAGCTTATCTACGTTCTTGAGGAGGACAACATTCACGACGATTCCCCCTACTATTACCTCACGAAGCTTGCGGCGAAATGTACCGCAAAGCGCCTTGTTCCCGACTATATCTCCGAAAAGAAGATGAAGGAGCTTAAGGAGGGTAACTGTTTCCCCGTTATGGGCTGTCGAAGCGCTCTTACACCCTGGAAGGATGAAAACGGAGAATATAAATTCTACGGCCGTTTCAATCAGGGCGTCGTGACCCTTAACCTTGTGGATATTGCTCTTTCTTCGGGAGGAAATCTCGAAAAATTCTGGAAGATTTTCGATGAAAGACTTGACCTTTGCTACCGTGCGCTTATGTGCAGGCACGAAAGATTAAAGGGTACTCTCTCCGATGCAGCGCCTATTCTTTGGCAGTACGGCGCCTGCGCAAGGCTTAAGAAGGGCGAGCCGATAGACAAGCTGCTTGTGGGCGGATATTCCACCATTTCTCTCGGCTATGCAGGTCTTTACGAATGCGTAAAGTATATGACCGGAAAATCCCATACCGACCCTACCGCTACTCCCTTTGCCCTTGAAATAATGAAGTATATGAACGACGCCTGCAACCGCTGGAAGGAAAAGACCTCTATCGGCTTCGGCATCTACGGTACTCCCCTCGAATCCACCACCTATAAATTTGCAAAATGCTTACAGCGCCGCTTCGGCATAATCGAGGGCGTTACCGACAAGGGCTATATCACCAACAGCTACCATGTTCACGTTACGGAAGAAATCGACGCCTTCGAAAAGCTTAAGTTCGAGTCAAAGTTCCAGGCTCTCTCCACAGGCGGTGCAATCAGCTATGTGGAAGTGCCCGATATGCAGAATAACATTCAGGCAGTTCTTCAGGTAATAAAGTTCATATATGAGAATATTATGTACGCCGAGCTTAATACGAAGAGCGACTATTGTCAGAAATGCGGCTGGGAAGGCGAAATACTGATAAAGGACGTTGACGGAAAGCTTGTGTGGACCTGCCCTAAATGCGGTAATCAGGATCAGGATACCATGAATGTAGCAAGAAGAACCTGCGGCTATATAGGTACACAGTACTGGAACCAGGGCAGAACGCAGGAAATAAAGGAACGTGTTCTTCATCTGTAAAAATATGAACAAATAGCAGGAAAGAAGGAAAGAGCTATGAATTACTGCGAAATTAAGAAATGTGATATCGCTAACGGAATAGGCGTTAGGGTATCCCTGTTCGTTTCGGGCTGCCGTAATCATTGTGATGAATGCTTCCAGCCTGAAACCTGGGATTTCGCCTACGGAAAACCCTTTACCGCCGAAACGGAAGAAATGCTCCTTTCTCTCCTTGCTCCCGATTATATAAACGGGCTTTCCCTTCTTGGGGGCGAGCCCTTCGAGCCCGAAAACCAGAGGGCTCTTCTCCCATTTCTCCGCCGTGTTAAGGAAAGATATCCGAATAAGACGATATGGGCTTTTTCGGGCTATATCTACGAGGACCTTATGTCCGATAAATACCCATCCTGCATAGAAACCAAGCATATTCTTTCTCTTCTTGACGTGCTTGTGGACGGTAGGTATATGAAGGATTTAAAGGATATTTCCCTTCGGTTCAGGGGCTCCTCAAATCAGCGTATTATTGACGTACAGAAAACCCTCTTCCAGAATAAAGTAATCCTCTGGACAGAGGAATAATTTAAGCATCACTCATGCAATCTTTAAGTGATTTTGCCAAAAGTTAACATAAAGTTAATTTTACCCCATTATACTACTGTTAAAGTGTGATAATGGGGTGTTTTTATGAAAAATGGCCAGACCTTTACAGGAAAGGTCTTTCAGAAATTGCTTAACAGTGTTGCAATAATCCTCTATCGTCCCGGGATTACCTGGAAGAATAAGGCTCTTAAAAAAGAGCTTAAGGATAAGCCGGTTATTTTCGTTTCCAATCATCTCGGACATATCGACGGTGCTTTTATCGGCGCAGTTCTCGGAAGGTATAAGCCTTATATGCTTGTAGCTAAGGACTGGTACGATAAAAAAGGAATAGGTAAGCTTATTAAGCTTTGCAGGACTATTCCAATCGACCGCTACGGCGCAGACGCTGTGTGGTATGAACAGGCGCTCGAACATATCAGAAACGGCTCTTCCGTAATCATTTTCCCCGAGGGCTTTACCTCTAAGGACGGAATAATAAAGGAATTCAAGCCCGGCGCTGCCCTTCTTTCGGCGGTTACCGGTGCTCCCATAGTTCCTCTCGCTATCTACGGCGATTATAAGCCACTTATCGGTATGCGGCAGAGGGTTATGATCGGCGAGGAAATCGAAAGCTCCTGTCCCGAGGATATGAGACATTCTCTTTATGCAAAGAAGCTCATAAAAGAGGCGGAAAGCGAAGTAAAGAAGTTAAGGGCGGAGCTTGTTGAAATCTACGGTGCCGCCTTTGAAACGGAAAAAGCAGAGGAAGCCGAAGAAAAGGAACAAACCCCGATTACTGCCTAAGGCATTAAACCCATAAGGGTAAAATACATATAAGGAATGGTGTTTATTATGGACGAAAAACAGACAAAAATTGCAGAACAGATTAAGGGAATGCTTGTTGAAAGCCTCAGAATTCCTGCCGACGCTCTTAATTATGATTCAGAGCTTTTCGGCGACGATATCGGCCTCGACTCAATCGACTCAATCGAAATTATCGCAGGTATCGATAATCTCTTCGGTGTTCAGATGACAGGCGCAGGCAGAGAGCACTTCCAGACAATCGAAACTCTCAGCAAGTTCGTATTGGACAATCAGTAATAAAACTAAGGGCGGCTTGGAAATTCCATACCGCCCGTAAACTTATTATACGAAAGGAACTACTGATATGAATAACAGTAAAAGATGCGTAGTTACAGGTCTTGGTCTTATATGCGCAGCAGGTGGTAGCGTTCCTGAATGCTGGGACAATATAACAGGCGGCATATCGGGCATAAAAGATGTAAAAAGCATAAATACGGATAACTGTTACGCTACTAAGGGCGCAGAAATTCCCCTCGGAAACAGCGAGCTTTCCTCGGAAAACTATGACCGTTCCTCCCTTCTTTGTATAAAGGCGGCGGAGGAAGCGGTTAAGGATTCGGGCATTGATATTAAAAGCAACTCCGACAGGATAGGCGTTATTATAGGAAACTGTGTAGGCGGCGCAGCAAGCATTGATAAGTACTACACCGACGAGAAAAACGGAAAGGCTGATACCGCCGACATTTATAAAATGACAGCAAGCTGTATCGCCAACAACGTAGCCCGTCATTTCGGCACTGACGGCACTACCGCTAACATTGTAAACGCCTGTG
>JAEDHF010000031.1 GCA_016297165.1 Oscillospiraceae bacterium
CATATAATCAATCCTAACTATTAAATCGTGGCATAAGCCATTATGAGTCCATTTCGAGAGCCAGCTCAGCCAGTCTGTCCAATGCCTTCGGATAGCTGTAGCCGCATTCCTTCATAAGGATAGGAAGTACGCTTTCGGTAGTAAAACCGGGAATCGTAGCGATACGTCTTAAAAGAATACGTCCTCCCGAAATACAGAAGGTCATTTTTGCATAGCCCTTGAAATTAAGAATCTTAAAGGCCTTTACTGCGGTAGCCTTAATCCTTTCGGTTTCCTCGGGAGAAAGAGAAGTAGAAACCGTATATTCGCCTGTATATGAAGCGAAGGGGCTGTCGCTTTCGGTTTTTATAAGCTCCCCTAAGGGTGTAACCTCGATTTCATAGGAATTACCGAGGACAACGCAGTCTATTGTTCTTTCGTTAAGCTGTTCCTCGACGATTGCGGTATGATGATGGGAAAAGGCAATTTTTGCTCCCCGTTTGAGCTCTGCTGCGTTATGAGCGATATTCGCTCCGATAGAGGAGCTGCAGCTCGTAGCGGAAACATAGACAGGGTAGGAAAGGTCCTTTTCTATATCGGCGATAATTTCGTCAATTCTGTTCATATCGCTTCGCTCCATAAGCCTGTATCTCGGGACCTCGATTCCTGCCGAACTAAGTATCTGATGAGTGAGCATCTTATCCATACAGTAAACGGCGGTATCGGGATTACAGTCTATGTAGGGAATACGGGAAAGCTTTAAAAGACTCTGGATACGTCCGCCCTCGCCGTATTTTCCGTGCAAAGCTGAAAAAACTATATCAATTCGCTTAAAGGCGGTACTTCCGTCGTCAAGAATGGTGATAATTCCTGAGTGGAGAGGGTCGGGACTTATGATAGCGGAACAGCAGTCGCTGTTATTCTCCCAGGTTCCGTCCTTAATTTCAGAGTAATCCCCGGGGAAATAAAGCCATCTTCCCGCTTTCGTAATACCGATAGGGGTAATATCGTATTTTTCGGGAGAAAGACCCGATAAAACCGAATGAGCGGAAACAAGTGAGATTTTATGGTCCTTCGTTACTCCGCCGAATAAAACGGCGGCTCTTATTTTAGCCATAGAGTAATAATCCTTTCGTCTAAGGGCAGTATGCATAATAATATACCTTACCATTATATCATAGCTTTACTCTTTTTTCAATAGCAAAAAAGGTCAAAACAGGTATTTTTTGATATTATTTATAATAAGGTATTGACAAAGCTGGCTTTAAGGAGTACAATATGAAAATGAAATCAGAATTCAAATTCATTTTTAGCTATATGCCTTAAGAAAGGGCGTTGCATTATGGAATATAAAACAAGACAGCGTGATATCATAGATACCCTTATAAATCGTATCGGAGAGCGTCATTTTACTGCGGACGAAATATATCTTCTTCTGACGCAGGAGGAGCGTAAGGTAGGAAAAACCACAATATACCGTTATCTTGAGCGGCTTGTTGCGGAGGGCTCTCTTAAGCGTTTTCGTAACGAGGACGGTTCAAGCTCTTATTATAAATTCAGGAAGAACGAGGGCTGCGACGACCATTTTCATTTGAAGTGTCTGCAGTGCGGAAAAATGCTCCATATAGAGTGTTCTTATCTTGATGAGCTTAATAAGCATATTTCCGAGCATCACGGCTTTTGCGTTGATAGTTCGAGAGCTGTGCTTTACGGCTACTGTGCCGAATGTGACGGAAAGGGTACTAAAAAACTATGAAGCTTATAGAATGTGATAAACTCTGTATGAAATACGAGGGTGTAAGCGCCTTTGAGGATCTGAGCTTTACTGTTGACGAGGGCGATTTTCTTTGCATTGTTGGCGAAAACGGCTCGGGAAAATCTACTCTTATTAAAGGTCTTCTCGGACTTAAGCAGTACAGCTCGGGAAGTATTACCTTTTCCGGAGTAAAGCAGAAGGAAATAGGCTATCTGCCACAGCAGACGGTGGCGCAGAAGGATTTTCCCGCTACTGTAGGCGAGGTGGTTATATCGGGCTGCCTTAACCGTAACGGAATTTTTCCTTTTTATACAAAGGAAAATAAGGAACGGGCGGCTTCCGAGATAAAGAAGATGAAGATTGAGAATATCGTTAAGAAAAGCTATCGTAATCTATCGGGTGGTCAGCAGCAGAGGGTGCTTCTTGCCCGTGCGCTTTGCGCAACGGAGAAGCTGCTGCTTTTGGATGAGCCTGTTTCGGGACTTGACCCCCTTGTTACCTCGGAAATGTACGAGGTTATAAGCGATCTTAACGAAAAAAGTAAGGTTACCGTAATTATGGTAACTCACGATATCCATAATGCCGTTCATTACAGCAATAAAATACTTCATATGTCGGGAAACGGCTACTTTTTCGGGGCTACAGAGGATTATATGAAAACCGATATTTTCAGAGCTATGTCGGGAGGTTGTTTTCATCATGGTAAATGAGTTAATCGAGGTTTTCGGATATAGCTTTATGCAAAGAGCCTTAATCGTAGGTATTCTCGTGTCCCTTTGTGCGGCCGTCCTCGGTACAAGCCTTGTGCTTAAGCGCTATTCAATGATAGGCGACGGGCTGTCCCATGTAAGCTACGGCGCTTTCGCAATAGCGGCGGCGGCAGGTATTGCTCCTTTGTATTTTGCTATACCTGTGGTAATTGTGGCTGCTTTTCTTCTTTTAAGGATTACTGCCAACGGAAAAATCAACGGCGACAGCGCTATAGCCATTCTCTCCAGCAGCTCACTCGCTATAGGTATGATTGTCCTTTCGGTAAGCGGCGTTTCCATAGATATCAACAGCTATATGTTCGGAAGCGTCCTTGCGCTTACGGAAAATGATGTTCTTGTTTCTGTGATATGCTCTTCGGCAGTCTGCGTGCTTTACTTCTTTTTCTACCACAGAATTTTTGCAGTAACTTTTGATGAAAGCTTTTCGGGGGCTACGGGAATTCATACGGGCATATACAACACCCTAATCTCCGTACTTACCGCCGTAACAATAGTAATAGGTATGAAGCTTATGGGCGCCTTACTTATTTCAAGTCTTATGATTTTCCCCTCTCTTACCTCTATGCGTATCTGCAGGAGCTTCAGAAGCGTAGCAATCTGTTCTGCGGCTATTTCGGTGCTTTGCTTCGTATCGGGGCTTATACTTTCCTATTATATAGATATTCCTACCGGCTCGGGCATAGTAGTTCTCAATCTTATTGTATTTCTTATTTTTGCCCTTATCGGAAGAATCAGGAGAATTAACGAGTAAAACAAAAAAATTGACATTTTTTGCCCATTATGCTATAATAAATTATTATGGATTAAACGCTTAAAGGAGCGGATAATATGGCTGAGAATAATGATTTTTCGGCAGAAAGCAGGGAAGAGGAGGAATTCAACTCTCTTCTTAACGCTGCCGCAAAAATGGTAAATAAAAACTCTGATAACGGCGATTCCGGAGAAGGAGCTTCTTCTGGGTCTGTTTCCTCTGTACCTTTTTCAAGCGGCGGAAGCGGAAAGCTTACACAGGAAGCTATAGAGGCTCTTCTTAATTCTGCACCGCCTAAGGAGTCTATCGACGACGCTTTTATTGATAAGGTTATGAGCGAGCAGGATCCTCTTGCCGAACCGTCAGCAAGCAGTGCTCCTGATACGGGAGCTACAGCGGTGGCTGACGATACCGATAAGATTGCATCTATGCTCGGAGCGGGTCTTCCTTCCGATGATGATGACGAAAATGATGTAACCGTATTGGTTAATAACTCTCCCGACGGTATCCCCGACGAAATAATCGGTAAGAAAAGAAGCTTCGGCTTTATTATTACTCTTGCGGCAGCCGTTGTAGCGGCAGCCCTCGGTTTTTGCGTATGTCTCCTGCTGTTTGGCAATCTTTTCAAGAGCTCTGACGAGGAATTCGCTATCCTTGCTGCCAATGCAGTAAACAGCAGTCTCCCCGTTAACAATGAGCTCTATATATACAAGGCTTTTGTTAAAAACGGCTCTGCTGCTAAGGAATGTATTCTTTACGGCGTAGTTGACTATAACGGAGAGACAAGAACCGACATTTTCCGTGTTGTGTTAAATAACGATAACCCTGATAAGCTTAAACTGAAGGTTTATTTTACTCTTGATGAGAACGATGAGGACTATATAGCTATGAAGAATTCCGAGGATTCGGAAAAGAAGATACAAGCAAGCGTTCGCAAAAACTATTCAGACAGTATTTATGCCGCCGACAAGGAAATAAGAATCGGAGTACCGGAATGGAAAAGTACTGATTGCGGAATAATAAATAAAAATATAACTTCCGAACAGGTTAAAGAAGATGAATAAGGAGAGAATCTATGACGTTACTAGACTATAAAGTTGAAGAAATAGCTTTTATGTTCATGCTTTTCTGCAATATAGGCTGGATTCAGGAATCGGCTATTGAGTCCTTTTACCACAGGCGCCTTATAAACAGAGGTTTTCTTAAGGGACCCTACATTCCAATTTACGGCTTCGGAGGAACATTTCTGCTTTTTTGTTGCACGCCATTCAGGAACAATGGTTTTGTAGTATATATAGTTGCTCTTCTTGGCTGTACTGTTCTTGAATACTTCGTGGGCTGGTTTATGGAAACGGTCTTCCATAAGCAGTTCTGGGACTACAGTATGATGAATTTTACATACAAGAACAGGATTTCTCTTGTATCTTCAATGTTCTGGGGCATTATGGGGCTTTTTATGGTGTATGTTCTCCAGGATGCAGTGAACTGGCTTATCGGTGTTGTTCCTGTAACAGTAATGATAGTATATACTTCGGTAATGGCTGTTGCTATGATTACCGACTGTATAATAACCTCGGCAAAACAGGCGCAGTTCTTCAAGAAAATTAAGGAGCTGCCCTATGATAAGGCTAAGAAGCTTGTTACCGAGAAATTCATTATGATGGGCGGAGCGGTAATGAGGCGCCGTGAAAAAGTATATGAATTCATAAATAAGCTCAGGAATAAGGAAATAGAATTATTCGAGGAAGAAGAAAGCGATATCCGTAGTATTTCCAAGGATAACGCTAAGGATGAATCTGATTATAAATAATGGGTACAAACGATTATATTAAAAGAAGTAAAAGGCTTAAATATAAGCCGGTTGGATATGATAAATACAATAGGGATAGAAAGAGCCCTTTCGATAAAAAACGTATGGAGGAGCATTATTTTCATAAGGCTGCCGCTGAAATCGTGAACAACAATAAAATGCAGTCCACGAAAAAATGCATACAGCATGGTAATGTTTCCGTTTACGGTCATAGCGCAGCAGTAGCGGCATACAGCGTAAAGCTGGCTGAAAAGCTCGGTATCAGATACGATAAAAGAAGCCTTATAAGAGGTGCGTTGCTGCACGATTTTTTCCTCTACGACTGGCATAAGACCAACAATGTAGGAGACGGGCTCCATGGCTTCGCTCATCCTCTTACCGCCTCAAAGAATGCAGTAAGAAATTTCAGGCTCAATAAAAAGGAGCTTGATATAATAAGAACCCACATGTGGCCGCTTACACTAAGAAAGCTACCGAAGCACAGGGAAAGCTGGCTTGTCTGCATTGTGGATAAGTATTGTTCCATTCTCGAAACCTTGAAGATTAACAAATACGGCGATAACAGCTTCATCAGGAACGAGATTTTAGCGGCAATCGCCGAGGAAGAAAAGCGGCGGCTTCTTAAGCTTAAAAAGGCGAAGTCGTTACAGCTTAATGAAAACAGCGCCAATGATAAAAACAAATAAAAAATGGACTGCTCCGTTTTATCGGGGCAGTCCATTTTGTATGAATCTGATTAAAAGCTTTTGATATGCTTTTTCCATACTCCGCTGATATAGAATATGGCTGAAATAGCTGCCGACACTCCCCAGCCGATTGGCCATGACCACCATACGCCGATAAGTCCCATTCCGAGAGTGCCCGAAAAGATAAAAGCGAGGGCTACTCTTAAAACGAGGTCGCTGAAGGTGGTTATCATAAATAGCGTCATAGCTCCCGAGCCTTTAAAAATAGCGTCACAGTTAAGCTTTGTGGTAACCGTGAAATAAAAGGGCGAAACGATAAGGAGAAAATCGTAGCCTATAGAAATAGCCTTTCCGTCGGGGCTTTCCATAAATACTCCGATAAGCTCGTTTCCTAAAAGAAGGTACAGGAGGGTGGTGCACGTACTGATTAAAAGAGAAATGATAACCGAGGACTTGAAGCCCTTCGGAATTCTGTCGTGTTTACCTGCTCCTATATTCTGTGCTGTGAAGCCCGAAAGACCGTTTGACATTGTTGCGATACAGGTTACGAGAAAGGTGTTTAGCTTAATTGCGGCAGAGTAACCGGCGATAGCGGAAGAGCCGAAATCGTTGATAATACCCTGTATAAAAAGATTACCTACTGAAACGAAGCTCTGCTGTAAAACCGAGGGAATAGCAACCGAGAGTATCTTTTTAAGCATATTGCCCGAAAAAAGGGCAGGCTTCTCACTGCACTCAAGCCTATGCAGTCTCACAATCAGCAGGATAAAGGCTAAAACTGCGGAAAAGCCCTGGGCTACGAAGGTTGACCAGGCTATACCCGAAATGCCCATTTTAAAGCATACGACCGTAACAATGTCGAGGATAATATTTCCTACCGAGGACATTATCAGCAGATAGAGCGGTGTTTTAGAGTCACCGAAGGAGGCGAAAATACCGTTACTTACGTTATAGAAAAATAAAAAGGGAAGACCGAGAATATATATGTTAAGGTAAATACAGCTGTCCGAATATATATTCTGTGGTGTGTTAAGAGCGGTAATTATAGGCTCACAGGCTATAGCGCCCGTAACGGTAAGAATAAGGCTAAGTATCCCTACAAAAATAAAGGAGGTAGTAATCGAGGTTTTAAGCTTCGTGAAATTATGGCTTCCGAATAAATTTGATGCTACTACGGAACAGCCTGCGCTGACGCCTGTGGCTACTGCGATAAAAAGCATTGTTACAGGGTAGCTGGCGCCGATAGCCGCAAGAGCATTTTCGCCGTTTTCTATAAGCTTTCCTGCGATTATGCTGTCGGCGATGTTGTAAAACTGCTGAAAGGCTACGCTAATTAAAAGGGGAAGAGAAAATTTAAGGAGAACCTTCGAGGGTGAACCTACCGTTAAGTCTGTATTTCTGCTCAAGTTAAAAACCTTCTTTTGTTATGAGGATTTCGCTTATTCTGTCTGAAATTCCTCGTCTGATTTCGTTGATTGATGCGGCGGAGAGCATTATTCCTTCGTCGGCAAGTACAGAGACTTCGCCCGCTTCGAATACTGTTCCGCCCATTTTTCTCAGCCGTGCTTCAATCTCCTCGGCTGAAACGCTTTTGTTTATTGCTTTTTCCGGGGTAATACCGCTGTTATACGTGAAGTTAATTTTTCCGCAGTTAACCTCGGCGCAAACAGGCTTATCCTTTTCGGCTTTAAGCTTAATATTCACAATATGCCTTTTCATAGGCTTTTCATAAAGCTTTTTAAGGGAATTAAGGGCGTCCTTTGCGGCGGTAACATCCTCTTTGGTTCTGATCCCCTGCATATCGCTGATACTGCCGTTAAAATATGAGCTTGTAAAGCCGCTTCGTGAGAAAACAGCCTTTAAAGCGTCCATATCGGGCTTATTCCCGTTTAATACATCACGACAGGCGGTAACAGCCGCCGCCACATATTCGGGGCGCTTCATTCTTCCTTCGATTTTCGCCGAGGTTACGCCTATTTCCTGAAGTAGGGGCAGCTTTTCTATAATTGATAAATCCTTAAGGGAGAGAACGTTATTTCTTTTCCCGAAGCCGAAATCAAGTCGGCAGGGCTGTGCGCAAAGACCTCTGTTTCCGCTTCTTCCGCCATACATAGCACTCATAAGACATTGTCCGCTAAGGCAGACGCAAAGAGCCCCGTGAACGAAAACTTCTGTTTCGATATCAACGTTTTTCGTGACCTGCTCAATTTCCTTAAGGGACATTTCTCTTGCGAGTACAACCCTTGAAAACCCATGCTTACGACAGAATTCTGCGCCGGAAGCCGAGCAGACCGTCATCTGAGTTGAAGCGTGAAGCTGGATAGATGGGGCGGTTTCCCTGATAATTCTTGCCGCTCCGAGATCCTGTACAATAACAGCGTCAACGCCGATTTCTTCCAGCATTTCTGCGGTTTTCCGAAGCTTTGGAAGCTCGTCGTCGAAAAGGAGGGTGTTTACCGTGACGTGAACTTTTACGCCATTGAGGCGGCAAAGCTTTACTGCCTCCTTAAGCTCGTCAAAGGTAAAATTACGGGCATTTTTTCTCGCAGAAAATGCGGTCACCCCGAGGTAAACCGCATCTGCTCCTGTATTAAGTGCGGCAGGAAGAGTTTCCAAGCTGCCGCAGGGCGCTAAAATCTCAATCATGATTCAAAGGTAGTCTGGACGTATGAGCCGTTAAGCTTTTCGGGGGAGCATGCACCGAGAGCAAGCTTAAGCTTCTCGATTTCCTGCTGGAGCTCCTTTATTTCGTCCTCCTTCTTTGAAACGCAGAGGCCGTAGGAGTTTTCATAGTTTTTCAGAATGTTTCTGAGCTTCTGATTTTCCGTTTCCTTTTCCTCTGCCTTCTGACGGATTGACTGCTCCGTTTCCGCAAGAATATTTCTAAGCTTGTCCATTTCAGCGTTACGGCTTTCAAGCTGCCTGATTGTTTTTTCGTATTCGGCTATGGTTTTGCCGAGCTGCTCGTCCGAAGGAGCACTGCCCGACTTTTTCATCTTTTCTATCTCTTCGTTAACGATAGCGAGCTCGATTTCAAGCTCTTCCTTTTCGTTTTTCAGCTTTCTCATAGCCTCGGCGTCGGGGGTAAGGGGGGTATCGGAGTTGGCGATATTGTTAATCTCCATATTGGTTATTTTTCCGTTAAGCTCGGCGATAACCTTATTAGCAGCTTCAAGTCTGTCGTGTGAGGCTTCAAGCTCGTTTCTTAACGCTTCGTTAGCTGCTACCTCGGTGAATTTTTCTGTATTTATCTGAGCGATTATCTTATTTGCGGAGGAAAGGGCGGATTTAACGTCATTAAGCTCGGTTTCGCTGTTGCTGAATCTTCCGCTGATTTCCTGTTCGCTCTTAACGGCGTCGGAAAGGCGCTCGGTAAGGATAGCTTCCTTTTCTCTTAAACCGTTTATTTCCTCTCTCATAGAGTCCTCGGTTTCGTTATGTATGTCAATCTGACGGGAAAGTGTAGCATTTCTTTCTTCGAGAACCTCGATTCTGCCTGTAAGCTCGTCGATTAAAGCCTGGTCCTCCTCGCTTCTTTCCTTTTTAAGGGAATCGCTCATGATAATAAGGGCGGAAAGGGCAGTAGCCTCCGCTTCGCTTAAGTTTGGCATTTTTGATGTAATATAATTTATCTTTGTCTCGAATTCGGAAGCGAAGCTTAATACCTCGTCGGGCTTATCTGTTTTAAGATAATAGCCTCTTCCGTTAACCTGAACCTTAAGTTTATCCATTTTTTATCTTTCCTTTGAGATTATTTATGTCAGTTACATCAGACTATTCTATTATAATATATTTTTCAGAAAAAATAAAGGGGTTTTAAAAAAATTTTTTAATATTTTGAAAATTTATTGAAAAATTCCGAGTAATATAGTATAATATAGAAAATATGTGAAAATTATTGGTGTAACGCCATAATGAAAGGATATCAATCAGATGCTTAACGTTGGATTAAAGGGCAGGCAGACAGAAATTGTTACTAAGGACAAGACTGCCGAAGCCATGGGAAGCGGCGGACTTCAGGTTTATGCTACGCCTGCTATGATAGCTCTTATGGAAAAAACAGCTATGCTTTCCGTTGAAAAGGAGCTTGAGGAGGGCTGCGGTACTGTAGGGACGAAGCTTGAAATTGAGCATATTTCCGCAACGGTTATCGGAAAGGAAATAACCTGTGAGAGCGAGCTTCTGGAAATCGACAGAAGAAGGCTTGTTTTCTCGGTTACAGCTTATGATAACGCAGGTGTTATTGGAAAAGGAAAACATGAACGTTTTATTATAGACTGTGCTAAGTTTATGGAAAAAGCAGCCGCTAAGTAAGAAAGGGAAAAGCTATGAACATAAAAACCTTTTATCTGAACAACGAAAAGACCGTTTATATGAAGTCATATCTTCTTGACCCCGTAGAAAGCATTGAATGGGGTAAAAAACGCCCTGCGATACTTATTTTCCCTGGCGGTGGCTATGAGTACTGCTCCGCAAGAGAAGCAGAGCCTGTTGCTATGCAGTATCTTAAAGAGGGCTACAATGCCTTTGTGCTTTATTATACCTGCAATAAGAAGTATCCTGCAGCCTTTCTGAATGCCGCCTATGCTCTTTATAAAATCCGTATGAGAGCCGACGAATTCGGCGTTGATAAGAACAAGATAGCTGTATGGGGCGCCAGTGCAGGCGGACATCTTGCAGGCTGTCTTGCCACAATGTGGACAGATACGGCGGTAACTAAGGCGCTGGGCTGTACTCCCGAGGATATACGTCCCAATGCAGCTATTCTTAACTACCCGGTTATAAGCGGAATAACAAGTCCTCATAAAGGTTCCTTTGATGTTCTCCTTGGCGAAAACGCTTCCCACAGCGAGCTTTCGAGGCTTTCCCTTGAAAACAGGGTTACACCTAAAACTCCCCCGATTTTCCTGTGGTGTACCGCCAACGACGACTGTGTTCCCGCTCATAACAGCCTTGTTATGGCTAAAGCCTGCGTCTCGAACCATGTCCCCGTAGAGCTTCACATGTTTGACGAGGGACCTCACGGTTTATCGACCTGCGATAAGAATACAGGCTGGAATGAATATTTTTACCGTGATAACTGTCGTTCATGGATAGAGCTCTCCCTGAAATTCCTTGAAAAATACATGGGGGTGTGATTATGCCCGATATCCCCGATAAGCTTAAATATACCAAAATAGAAAAGCTTTTCGAGCTTTTCTCAGTAGTTTTCGCTCTGTTGTCTATTGCAGGATTGATAGTTATGAGCGTGCTGGGGTATTCAAAGGATTTGTTCATATATTTCGTGATTATGCCCGCTATTTTCGGAGCATTTTCGATAGCTTCAGTTTATCCCCAGTGGACAAATCTTGTCAGCGATAAAGAGGGATGTAACGGGGAAGAATATTACAGAAAAATTAGAAGAAATGCAATTATTGCAAAGCTTGTCATTCTGGCAGCAATCGACCTGTCAGCGGTAGTAATGCCCTTATTATGACAGAATTTTTCAGATACAGAAAGGAAACGACTATTATGAAGACACCATTTACCACAAAGGAAAAGTTAGAAGAAATCGCAGCGGTTTATCCTACCCCTTTCCATATCTATGACGAAAAGGGAATAAGAGAAAATGCAAGACGCTTTAAGGAGGCTTTCTCCTGGAACAAGGGATTCAGGGAGTATTTCGCTGTTAAGGCTACTCCTAACCCTTTTATTATGAAAACCCTTATGGAAGAGGGCTGCGGCTTTGACTGCTCCTCCTATACCGAGCTTATGCTTTCCGATAAGGTAGGCGCTAAGGGCCAGGATATTATGTTCAGCTCCAACGAGACTCCCGACGCAGATTTTCTCCTTGCAAGAAAGCTCGGCGCTATAATAAATCTTGACGACTTTACACATATTGAGATTCTTGATAAGCTTTGCGGAATTCCCGAAACTATCTGCTGCCGCTATAACCCCGGCGGAGAGTTCAAGACCAGTGAAACGGGCAACGTTATGGATACCCCCAAGGACGCAAAGTACGGTCTTACACATGAGCAGATTATCGAAGCCTATCGTATCTTAAAGGAAAAGGGCGCAAAGAGATTCGGTATGCACGCATTCTTAGCCAGCAACACTCTTACCAACGACTATTATCCCGTTCTCGCTAAGATTATGTTCAAGGCGGCGGTAGAAATTAAGGAAAAGACCGGTGTACAGATTAGCTTTATCAATCTTTCCGGCGGCGTAGGCATTCCCTACAGACCCGACCAGCCTGCAAATGATATTGCGGAAATCGGCAGAAGGGTAAGAGAGGCTTACGAGGAGGTTCTTCTTCCTGCCGGAATGGGCGACGTAGCAATCTTTACCGAGCTTGGCCGCTTTATGCTTGCTCCCTACGGCGCTCTTGTTACAAGAGCAATCCGTGAAAAGCATATTTATAAGGAATATATCGGCGTTGACGCTTGTGCGGCTAACCTTATGCGTCCAGCTATATACGGTGCATATCATCATATTACGGTTATGGGTAAGGAAAACGAGCCCTGCGACCATGTTTACGACATAGTGGGCGGTCTCTGTGAAAACTGCGATAAGTTCGCTAAGGACAGAGAGCTTCCGAAGATTGATATGGGCGACCTTATCTATATCCATGATACAGGCGCACACGGCTTTTCCATGGGCTATAACTATAACGGAAAGCTTCGTTCTGCCGAAATAATGCTTAAGGAGGACGGAAGCTATCAGCTTATCCGTCGTGCCGAAACCCCCGAGGATTATTTCGCAACCTTCGATTTCTCCGAATACAGCTTTAAGAAGTAAATATGATTTTTGAGTTTTGTCCCTTTTGCGGCAGCAGGCTTATTGAAAAGGAAATAGGCGACGAAGGCGGAATTCCTTTTTGTGCAGCCTGTAACCGCCCTCATTTTCCCATATTTTCCACCTGTGTTATCTGCCTTTGCGTTAACGAATACGAGGAGGCAGTACTTATAAAGCAGGACTACACAGGCGACCGCCATATACTTATTGCAGGGTATATGAAGCCCGGCGAAAGCGCCGAGGAAGCAGTTGTCAGAGAAATTGAGGAAGAGGTAGGCTTAAGAACGGAAAGCGTTTATTATGCCTTCAGCAAATTCTACGATAAGCGTGACCAGCTTATGCTGGCTTATATTTGTAAGGTAAGAAAGGCAGAGCTTAAGCCTTCGCCCAATGAGGTTAACGAAGCTGGCTGGTATCCCGTAGAGGAAGCCGCAGCTTTGTTGTCGAAGGGCTATATGACGGGACTTCTTATGGATAAATATATTGAATTAAAGGAAAACGGTTTTTTATGAGAATGAGAAAAAAGCGTCATCTTGACGAAAGAATAGCGGCGTGCTCCGACGTAAGCCTCGGCTGGCTTCAGGATTATGCCTCGGAGCAGAAGGGGATAAACGAGCCAGAGATAATCGACCCCGTTAAGGTTTTCGGAAACAATAATCCCATTCATCTTGAAATAGGCTGCGGAAAGGGTCAGTTCGCCGAGGAAATCGCAAGACAAAACCCGGATATCAACTTTATTGCCGTTGAACAGAACGTAAATGTTCTTGTTACGGCTATGGAACGTACTCATAAATCGGGGCTTAAGAATCTCCGCTATGTTATGGGTATGGCGGAATATCTCGAAAAAATCTTCCCGGAAAACAGCGTAGAGAGAATTTATCTCAATTTCAGCTGCCCCTTCCCGAAGAATACATACGCAAAGCATCGCCTTACGCACAGCCGTTTTCTCTCGATTTACAGAAAAATTCTTGTCCCTGATGGACTTATTCTGCAAAAAACGGATAATGCCAAATTCTTCGAATTCTCTCTTAACAGCTTCTGTGACAACGACTTCAGGCTCAGAAATATAACCTTTGATTTGCATAACAGCGGTATTGAGGGGAATATTATAACTGAATATGAAGAACGTTTTTCTTCACAGGGTTATCCGATTTACCACCTCGAAGCTATAAATAAAAAATAAAATTGAATAAATACTTTACAAACGGCAATATTTGCTGTATAATGAGGATATTGACAAAACTCGTTATCGAAAGGAAGAATTATTATGGGTAAGTTATCGACTTTTATCGGTCTCGCAGCTCTCACAGGAGTAGGCTTTTATGTAGGAAAAAAGATTTTCGAAAAGAAGAAGAATGAGGAAACCGCTCATGTTTTTGAGTCAGATTCCGAAATTTTCGTTGAAGAAAAGCATTCTACACCCAAGGAAAAGCTCCAGAAGGCTTCTCTTTTTGCAGTAGGCGCTTTAAAGACCGGTACCGAAAAGTTTAAAGAGGGTATCGACGAAATCATCAACAACGATATGGTATCGAAGGGCGAAGCAACAGTAGCAGATACAAAGAAGTTCGCTAAGGATACAAAGGAAAAGACAGTAAACTTCGCTAAGGACGCTAAGGAAAAGACAGTTAAGTTCACTAAGGACGTTAAGGAAAAGACTGTAAGCTTTGCTAAGGATGTTAAGGCTAAGACAGGCGAGATTGCCGAGGAAGCCGGCGATGTAATTAAGACTGAGATTGACGAATTAAAGGATATGGTTTCCTCTATTAACAAAGCTCCCGGAGAAGAGCATGGCGTTGAGGAAGAAAATGCAGTTACTGCTGA
>JAEDHF010000184.1 GCA_016297165.1 Oscillospiraceae bacterium
AGGCTTTCGTGCGTTCCGTATTCACAAAGCTCGCCGTCCTTAAACATAGCTACGTTTTTGCAGAACTGTGTAGAGCTTAATCTGTGGCTTATGTAAACGGCAGTTTTGTTGCCTATAAGCCTGTCAAAATCGTTATAGAGCTTACTTTCCGCAATAGCGTCAAGAGCGGCGGTAGGCTCGTCAAGAACCGCAACAGGCGCATTCTTGTAAAGCGCACGGGCAAGAGCGAGCTTCTGCTTTTCGCCACCGGAAAGGTCAACTCCGTCGTCATGGATTATCTTAAGTATCTCGGTATCAACGCCCTTTGGCAGCTCCGATAGCTTCTCCCCGAAGCCCGAGGCTATAAGGCATTTTTCCGCTCTTTCCTTTTCCGTTTTTTCAGGAGACTGCATAGAAACATTCTCCGAGAGGGGAAAGGCGAAAAGCTCTACGTCCTGAAATACGGGGGCGAAGATACTGTAATAGCTTTGCTTATTGTATTCCCTTATATTTACGCCGTTAAGGAGAATTTCGCCCTCTGTAGGCTCATACAGCCTTAAAAGCAGTTTTATAAAGGTGGATTTTCCTGCGCCGTTAAGTCCCACTACCGCCAGACGTTCTCCTGCATTAAGCTTAAGTGAAAGGTTTTTCAGTGCATAGTTTTCGGCTTTCGGGTACTTGAATGACACATTTCTGAATTCGAATTCATAGCGGTCAAGGTCGGGTACTTTTTTACCGCTTTTATCCTTATCGCCGCCCTCGAAGTCCATAAAGCTTCTGAAATCGTCAACCTCACGGCTTTTCTGAAGAAGGCTGCTTACACCGTTAAGAAGCCGAGTCAAATGCTGAGAAAGTGTTGCGGCGCCTGCGAGATAAAGGCTGAAATTACCTATAGAAAGACCGTCATATACTACGGCATTTATCAGCATTACATAGACTATACCAATGGCAACTGCCCACAAAATTCCCGAAATCAGAGAGGTAACAAACCACATTTTCTGATTTTCCTTTTGTGCATTAAGCCGCTCGGTTTTAAGCTCCTTATATTTCCCCACCAGCCAGCTTCGAAGACCGAAAAGCCGTATATCCTTTGCAGGGGCGAAATCGGTTATCTGCCACCGCATATAGTTATCCTTGCGCCACCATGTGGCAAGGGGGTCCCATACCTTCTTTTTGCAGGCGGCATTTGTCCTGTCGGTGATGATGAAGTTTATAGCCGCAAGAACAATCATAATAAGAACAATCCAGCCGCTAAGCGTACCGAGAATACAAATTCCCACAGCCGTCGTTGCAAGGGACATAGCAAAGCTTACAATAGAGCGCATCATGCCCTCAACTCCTGCGTCGTTGTTGTCGCAGGCGTTGCTTGCCTTCTGGTAGCAATCCATAACGTCGGGGTTTTCAAGATGCTCGAAATCTATACTCATAACCTTTCTATTCTTTTCGCCTATCAGCTTGAAGCGAACCTCGATATACCGCCACCATATTTCGCTGCTGTAATAGGTGTTCAGCATAGTCGAAACAAGCTGAATGGCGGTAAAAATGCCCATAAGCCATAATAAAGCTTCTAAGCCCGATTCCCCCGTAATCATATCAATGACAAACTTCGAGATAAACGTCCAAAGGTAGTTCATAAGCGGCGCGCAGATTATGCCTATGGGAATAAGCAGCATCAGTCGCCTTGAGTGTCTGCGCATAGCGGAAAGAGCCCAGCATATATTGCTCCAAAGCCCGTATTCACGGTGCAGAGGGTTCTTCTTTTCATCGGTTTTCTTCTTTTTCATCACCGTTCTCCTTTTTGTAGGTGTCGTTTTTCAGATAACGCTCGTTTCGACCTTCGGAGCTGTAACCGAAGTTGGTTGGCGGATGTATGAAATACCGTGCGGCGGCAAGAAATGCAACAAGCTCACAGCGTGATATGTACTGATAGATTTTTTCGCTGTCGTTGCCGCCGTTTAGAGTTGCCTCCCAAATAAAACCGATATCGCAGAAGGCTTTTATAATCTCCTTTGCGTTTTCGGAGGAAATTCCAAGCTCGTGCATAAGGGTGTCCTTTTTAAAGAACATTGTGCCCTCCCGTCCTGCCATAAAATACAGGGCTTTAAGGGCATTGGGCTTTGAGAGCACGCTAAAGAGCTTTACATACTCCTCGTCGTATTTCAGTACCTTATCGTAGCCGCATTTCGGCTCGGGGAACAGGAATGCATACTGCAAATCCTCGTTGTTTCGCACTTCCATAAAGCCCTTGCTGAAATTCAATCGGCTGAAATGGTCGTATTCGGAGCTCAGAATCTCAGGAATAAGCGGCTCGTATCTTGGACAGCCGCACCCCGCCATGATAACAGACCTGCTGATGAATAAGGCTTCTTCGAACAGCTTGTCCTTAGGCGTGGCTTTGATATGTTCCATAACCCTGTCGTAAATTGAAATATTCTCGTTTTTAAGCCCGAAAAGCTCGTCTATTGAAACGCCCAGCTTTTCCGCTATTTTTGGCAGAAGTGCACTGTCGGGAAAGCTGTTCATTTCCCATTTTGATACAGCCTGCGGCGATACTCCTACCGCTTCTGCGAGCTGTTCCTGTGTTACTCCCTTTTCCTTGCGAATCTTGCGGAGATTTACGTTGAAGGTGTTGTCCATTTTTTGCCCTCCCATGTGTTTTTCTACATTGTATCACAATTCACAGTTGAATTCAAGGTAATTATAGTTTATGAATTCAATCTGTAGTTGAAAGAAAATGCAAAATCAACCGTTATATAAGAGAGTTATGAATTTTGATAATAATTTAAGGTAAACAGCGGCATTATTTACAATATCGCTGTTTACACTATTCATCGGAACATTCATCACTTTTACTATCTTTCCAAATATTTTGTACTCTTGAACAGAAACGGATGATACTCTCGCAGCTGATTGACTGTGTTGAAATCGGGAGAGGATATGAGATAAAGGTGAAAATGAATTGGAGCTATGAGCAGTTCTGTGGGGAATGGGACAGGTAAATAAGTATGATAAGGCGAATGCCCGACAGGAAAACTGTCGGGAGTTTGCGGTAATATGGGGTTGAATTGTAGCGGGGTGTGGTATGGAAAATCTTGATTGAAAATTAGTTATTTTTTTCTGTTTACGATCCAAAAGTATTCTTTATGTTGATTTATAGATACAATTACTACCCTGTTA
>JAEDHF010000185.1 GCA_016297165.1 Oscillospiraceae bacterium
GATATTATTTTACCCCATATTCCGGGCGGAATATGGGGTTTATCGACAGGCTGAACGCCCGAAGGTTTTCCTTCGGGCGTTTATGGGTTTATTCCGGGAGCGGTATTCCTCCTGTGCAGTCTTTTTCTCTTATATACGGGGTTGTTCAAGCCCAAAACTAACGGACAGGGCGCTGTCAACCTTATGCATAGAAGCGCTGTCCAGCTCGCCCATTCTCTCCTTCAGCCTTTTTTTATCCAATGTACGAACCTGTTCAAGCAGCACCACCGAGTCCTTCGAAAGCCCACAGCTTACTGCGTCCAGGGATATATGTGTAGGAAGACGGGCTTTTTCTCTCTGGCTTGTTATTGCGGCGGCGATAACGGTAGGGCTGTGCTTGTTTCCTATATCGTTCTGCACAATCAGGACGGGTCTTACTCCGCCCTGCTCCGAGCCGACTACGGGGCTTAAATCGGCGTAATAGATTTCTCCTCGTTTAATAGACATTATTATCAATCCTTTCTTCTCCGGCATAGGTCGGCGAACGATAAAGCGTCTGCTTCGGTTATCGCCGCCATCTTTGACCATTAGTATTTTTAACCTCTTTTTTCTGATTTATTCAGGAGCATATATTCCTCTTTTCATTTTATTTAAGAATATTGACTTTTGTGAAAAAAACTGTATAATAGTAGTTGCAGAACGTAAAAGGAGAATTTAACATGAAAAAAAGGAGATTATGCGGCTTTTTGTCGCTTTTAATTGCAGCAGCTATCCTTTCCTCCTGCGGCGGCAGTCCTGCCCCCGAAAAAACGGATAAGACGGAGGAAAATACATCGGCCGTTACCGATACGGTAACCGAGACAGTAACAGAATCGGAAACTACAGCTCCGGAAACGAAGCCCGACGCCGACGAAACCATGGATTACGACGCTCTTTCCGAAGAGGAATACCGTAATCTCGTTATCACAGAATCAATAGTCACCACAGGCAACACCGACAGGATTAAGAACGTGTTCGAAAGAGCCGATAAGGGCGAGGAAATTACGGTAGCCTATATCGGCGGCTCAATTACCGAGGGCTATAATTCCGACGTTACGAAATGCTGGGCACAGCTTAGCTTTAACGAGCTTTCGGAGCGTTTTCCGACTTCGAAAATGAATTACGTTAACGCAGGTATGAGCGGAACGCCTTCGATTGTCGGGCTTATAAGATGCGAAAGGGACGTTATCGCTCCCTACGGAAACCCCGATATTGTTTTTATCGAATTCGCCGTTAACGACGCACAGGACAGCACTTCAAAGGAAGCCTATGAAAGCCTTGTTAAAAGAATGCTGGGGCTCCCGAACAATCCTGCTGTTATTTTACTTTTCACACAGACGAAAACGGGCTATAACTGCCAGGAACACATGAGTGAAATAGGAAACAATTACGGACTGCCTATGATAAGCGTTCCCGACTCCCTCGGCGGTGAATTCGAAAGCGGAAGAATGGACTGGTCCCTTTATTCCGATGACGAGGCTCACCCTAATATATACGGTCATCGTTATATAGCAGATATGATTAAAAGGCTTTATGACTATGTAGAAAGAGATTTCGCCGTTAAGGATAAGGATAAGGCCTTCTGGGACCGTGACAACTCCGATTTATCGGCAATAAAGCCCCATTACGGCGACGCCTTCGTAAATATGCATCTTCTCGACAGCAGTAATCTTACCCCCGTATCAATGGGCGAATATAAAGAAAAAACCGCCTTGTCGCAGTTTCCCAACGGCTGGGTCAGAAAGGGCGGAGAAAACGAGGGTATCGTTTTTGAGATTGAATGCGAAAGTCTTTTTATCCTGTACCACTGCCAGAACAGCAATAAGTACGGAACAGCAGAGGTTTATGTTGACGGGGAAAGAACGACAACCGTAAAAAGCAGCTCTCCCGACGGCTGGAGCAATCCCGTAGCACAGCTTATTTTCGAGGGCGACGGAGTAGAAAAGCACAGGGTCGAAATTAAAATGGCTGAAGGAAACGAGGATACCTATTTCGGAATTCTCGGCTTCGGATATACAAACTGATACCAAAAAAGAAAGGAATATTAAAAATGGCAGAAGAAAAGAAAAAGAAGAGTATTTTCACAGAATTCAAGGAGTTTATCTCCAAGGGTAACGTTCTGGATATGGCAGTCGGCGTTATCATCGGCGGCGCCTTCACAAAGATTGTAAACAGCGTTGTTTCCGATCTGATTATGCCTGCGCTTGGTCTTGTTACGGGAAGTATCGACTTCGCAGATTTAAAGGTAGTACTTAATCCTGCTGAGCTTAACGAGGCAGGAGAGGTAGTAAAGGAAGAGTTGGCTATTCGCTACGGCATTTTCCTCGACGCTCTCGTAAACTTCCTCCTTATGGCTATCTGTGTATTTGCTGTGATTAAGATTATTGCAGTAGTAAGAGAAAAGGCAGAAAAGCTTAAAAAGAAGGAAGAAGCTAAGGAAGCTGCTCCCGAAGAAGCTCCTGCACCCAAGCCCGACCCACAGATTGAGTTACTTACCGAAATAAGAGACTTACTTAAGGCAGAAAACAAATAATGCAAAAACCGCAGGCTGTTGTGCAAAAAATGCAAAGCCTGCGGTATTTTTGTCAATACTTTATAATAAAGGCAACACCGCACAAAGACCGCCTTACGGCTTTGCGTACGCCTTGCTTGCATCTTTTCCGTCATCTTGCACAAATTTCGATTGACAGGCGTGGTCTCCCCCTGAGGGGGGAGGTGTCACGAAGTGACAGAGGGGCTGACCGACAGACCAGCCTGCCTGCACTCAATTTGCACAATCTGACGAAAAATCTGACGTCGCAATCCTCACGCAATCTTTGTGCGGTATTGCCTAAAATAACAGAATACATTGACAAACAAGACAAAAGAGCGTATAATTATCGTATGTACTATTGAGTGTTTGCGAAAAATGGGGTGAGGCTATGAAATTCAAGTTCAAGAATAATTATGTGGCATGGGGCGTTACTGCGCTTTGCGTTATTGTAGCGTCTATCCTTGTTTTTGTGATGGTAATGAATTATAAGGATATTGCCGCCGCCGCAGGTAATTTCCTGAACGCTATCCAGCCTATCTTAATCGGCTTTATTATAGCCTATCTATTATCTCCCGTAGTAACCTTTTTTGAATCAAGAGTCT
>JAEDHF010000186.1 GCA_016297165.1 Oscillospiraceae bacterium
CGAGACAAAAAAGGCGGAATTTTATAAAATGGCTGTTATATTCCCTAATTTTACTGTTACTATATGTTATTATGAGAGCAGGTGTTTTCGGCCATTGGCAGCCCGTACTTATTATACCCCTTGCCGTAGCGGTAGCTATGAATGAATCTGAGCTGTCCGTGGGCATTTTTGCGCTTTTCTGTGGATATCTTATTGATATAGCCTGCGGTTTTATTTTCGGTTTCAGCGTGGTGTGGCTTATGCCTGTTTGCGTTGCGGCTACTCTTCTTGTAAAGAATCTTATTCGTCGGAACCTGTTTAATTTTGTTGTTATTACCGTTGCGGCAGTTATTATTCAGTTTTCGATGGATTATCTCTTTAATATTGCTATATGGAACATTCCCGGAGGCGAAGTTATCTTTTACTCCTCAATGCTTCCTGCGGCTATATCTACTATTATTTTGTCGCCCTCTATGTATTATCTTGTGAAGCTGCTTAATAATAAGCTGTCTCCAAGCGGAATAGAGGCAGGCTATACGCCTGATGTTCAGGAAACCACAGATAATGAACAGACCGATTAACCGTGAAAGGAGTTCTTTTCTATGTCGAAAACCTCAAAGCTTATAAGAACTCTTGTTCTTGCGGTGCTTTTGCTTGTGGCGCTCTTTCTTTGTATTCTTCAGCTTCTTCGTATGCAGATTGTAGATGGGGAGACTTATCTTAAGTTGACGGAAGCGAGCTATTCTTCGACACAGCTTGTTACTGCCACAAGGGGACAGATTTTCGACTCAAAGGGCAGTATCCTTACATCAAACCATACTGTTTATAAGGCGGTAATACAAAAGGCATACCTGAGCTACAGCGAGCAGAACGATATAATTCTGAAAGCTGTTGAAATACTCAGAGATAACGGCAATAAGTGGAACGATTCTGTTCCGATAACATATACTGTTCCTTTTACCTTTATCGGAGATGACGATGAAAGAATAGAGGGTTTCAAAAAAAGCTCGGGCGTTAATTATGATGCAACGGCGGATAACTGCATATCTGCCCTTTCAAAAAAGTATAATATCGACAGAGAAAAATACAGCGATGAAGAAGTGCGGATTATCTGCGGCGTGCGCTATGAAATGGGGATTAAGGACTTCTCCTACGATAATAGGTTTATCCTTTCCGATGATGTTTCCATCGAAGCGCTTACTTCCCTTAAAGAGAAGCGTTTTGTTCTCGGAGGAATTGATATTGTTGAGGAAAGTAAGCGTGAATATGTAAAAAGCTCTGTTGCTCCTCATATTCTCGGTACGGTAGGCGCAATTTCTTCGGAGGAGTATTCTGCATTAAAAGAGGACGGCTACGGTTATAACGATATAATAGGGAAATACGGTATTGAAAAGGCCATGGAAAGCGTTTTAAGAGGAGAAAACGGTCAGCGTACCATTACCCGTGATTCGAAGGGAAACGCTATTTCCGACGAAATAACCAAGGAAGTTGTTGCAGGAAACAGCGTAAAGCTTACATTTGATGAAGATAAGCAGAATATGCTCAACGAGGCACTCGCAAACCACATAAACTGGCTCAATAATTCTGCCGACAGGGGAAACGACTGCGACGCAGGCGCAGTGGTTGTACTTGACGCAAAAACGGGGGCAGTTCTCGGAATGTCCTCTTATCCGAGCTACGACCTTACAGAATCGATAGAAAACTATGCTGCGGTTTTGAATAGTGAAGGAAACCCTATGTTTAACCGCTGCATAAGCGGACTTTATCGTCCCGGCTCAGCCTTCAAGACTATTACTGCTACAGACGGACTTATAAACAGCTTTATCGACAGAACTACTAAGTGCACTTGTACCGGCGTATATACCTTTTATTCCTCTTCCGATTACCAGCCTAAGTGTACCGGTTATCATCTCGGCTATGATGTTGTAAACTGCCTTAAGTGGTCCTGCAATATCTTTTTCTATGACCTCGGACGGCGTCTCGGTATCGACCAGCTAAGTGAATTTGCCGGAAGATTCGGCTACGGTAAGGATTTAGGCTTAGAAATCGGCGGTTTATCCGGGCAGATGTCCTCGCCCGAACTGTATGAGCGCTTAAGAGGAGAGCCCTGGACCGACGGAAACACGCTACAGGCGGCAATAGGGCAGATGGATACCCTTGTTACGCCCCTGCATTTAGCTGTTCAGGCGTTGACTCTTGCCAATGACGGCGTAAGATATAAGCCGTATCTTGTGGATTCGGTCTGGAATTACGATATGACGGAGAAAATATACACAACCTCCCCGAAGATAGAGGAGGTTATTGAGAATGAGAATGACGCTTTCGGTACGGTAAGGGAGGGAATGATAGCGGTTTCTACCCTTGTTAACTGGCCTACGAGTTCGGCGCTCTGGAACTTTGAAGGCTTACCTTACGGAGTAGCCATTAAAACAGGTACCGCCGAAACAGGGGATGGGTATTATACGTCAACGGTGATGGGATACTATCCTGCCGAAAATCCGGAAATCGCCTTCGGAATTATATTTGAAAAGGGCGAATATTCCAGATATATGGTAAGAAATATCATTGATATTTATATTTACAATAAGTATGAGCCTGATATGGATGAAAACGGAATTGTAGTTTCTCCCTGGAAAAGGTGGGGAACTAAGGATAGTATTACCAATATTGAGTAATATTGTACAAAAAAATAAGTTTAAATCAAGACAGTTTTCACGAAAAAAATAATAATTTAAAAAAAGACTTTAAAAAAATAGAAAAATGTGCTATTATAATATAGTATTAAGATTATCAGGAGGTATTATATGTCACAGATTATAGCCGTTACTGCCGGAAAGGGCGGAACAGGAAAATCAACAACCTCTGCAAATATAGCTTCCTGCCTTGCGTATCAGGGCAATAAAACGCTTCTTGTTGAGCTGGACTTCGGATTAAGATGTCTGGATATTATGCTTGGAATTAAGGATAAGGTAAAGCACGATATCGGCGAATATCTCGAAGGAAAAATTGATATACTTACTGCTACAACAAAGGTTGAAAGAAGTGAAAACCTTTCTCTTGTGTGTGCAACGCGAAATCCTTTTATGGATATAAATCCCGAAAAGATTATCGGTGTTTGCGAGGAAATGAGAGAATTCTTTGATTATATCATTATTGATGAAGTTCA
>JAEDHF010000032.1 GCA_016297165.1 Oscillospiraceae bacterium
GAAGCGGAGCTTTAGCCGGTACTACATATAACATTGACCGTTTCAGAACCTCTTCCCTTTTAGGCTTTGACGAGCCCATGGCAAACTCTCTCGACGGCGTTTCCGACCGAGATTTCTGTATTGAGCTTTCAAGCGCTATTTCTACAATTATGATGCACCTTTCAAGATTTTCGGAGGAAATAATCCTCTGGTGCAGCTGGGAATTCAAATTCATTGAGCTTGACGACGCTTTTGCTACAGGCTCAAGCATAATGCCTCAGAAAAAGAATCCCGATATCGCCGAGCTCGTAAGAGGTAAGGCAGCAAGAGTTTTCGGCGACAATATGACCCTTCTTGCTATGATGAAGGGACTGCCCTTAGCATATAACAAGGATATGCAGGAAGATAAGGAAGCGATATTCGACGCTATAGATAACGTTAAGCTCTGTCTTTCAACCTTTATCCCAATGCTTGAAACAATGAGCGTATATAAGGAAAATATGAGAAATGCGGCGGCAAGAGGCTTTATTAACGCTACCGACTGTGCAGATTATCTCGTTAAAAAGGGTATGCCCTTCCGTGACGCTTATAAGATTACGGGCGGTCTGGTTGCCGAATGTATTGCAAAGAATACTGACCTTGAGCACCTTCCTATTGAATGCTACCGTGAGAAAACCGACCTCTTTACCGAGGACGTCTATAACGCAATCAGCCTTGATACCTGCGTACGTGAAAGACGCTCCTATGGCGGTCCCGCTCCCGAAAATGTTAAGGCACAGATTGAATATATCAGAAGTAAGCTATGATTGAATTCAAAAAAGATATTACCTTTGAAGAGTATAATGAGTTAAGGAGGCTTGTTGGCTGGGGCACTATTTCAGAGCGTCAGTTCAACACAAGCATACCAAACTCCCGTTTTATTACCGTAGGAAAATGCGACGGAAAGACCGTTTCCATGGCTCGGGCAGTTGGCGACGGCGGTTATCATCTGCTTATCGTTGATGTTATCGTTCACCCCGATTTTCAGGGTCAGGGTATCGGTAAGGAAATGCTTTCACAGCTCATGGATTTCGTTAAAAACGGTTATGTAGAAAAGGGCGAAACCACTATGGTTTCCTTACTTTCCGCTAAGGGGAAGGAACCCTTTTACGAAAAAATGGGCTTTATAAAGCGCCCAAATGACGAACGTGGAGCAGGTATGAGCCTTTTCTATACACAGGAATAATCGAAAGGACAAAAGAAAATGACAAAAATATTCATTGACGGTCAGGAAGGTACAACAGGCCTGAAAATTCTTGAACGCTTCAAAAACAGAAACGATCTCGAAATTCTTAAGATAGACGAGGATAAAAGAAAGGATATAAACGAGCGTAAAAAGCTCATAAATGCTTCCGATTTTACCTTTCTCTGCTTACCGGACAGTGCAGCTATCGAGGCGGTTTCTCTCGTAGAAAACGATAAAACACGAATTATCGACGCTTCTACCGCACACAGAGTTAATCCCGACTGGGCTTATGGCTTTCCCGAGCTTTCTTCCGTACACCGCGAAAAGATAAGAAGTTCAAAGAGAGTAGCCGTTCCCGGCTGTTATGCAAGCGGCTTTCTTTCAATGGTTTACCCTCTCGTAAGTAATGGCATTCTTCCTAAGGATTATCCCGTTTCCGTTCATGCCGTTTCGGGCTACAGCGGAGCAGGTAAAAAGGGTATCGCTCAGTATGAGGCAACAGATAGAGCCAAGGGCTTCGATACTCCCCGTCAGTACGCTTTATCCCAGGGGCATAAGCACCTCCCCGAAATGAAGATTATTCCCGGACTTGATTATGAACCCTGCTTTAATCCTTATGTCTGTGATTACTTTGCTGGTATGGTGGTTTCCCTTCCCCTTCATACAAGACTTCTTTCGAAGAAGGTAACTCCCGAGGATATAAGAGAAATGTTTGCAGAACACTATAAGGGAAGTAATTTCATAAAGGTAAGCGAGGTAGGAGGTATGGACCTCTGCCCCGACGGATTTATTTCCGCTAACGACCTCGAAAATACTAACAATATGGAAATCATTGTAGGCGGTAATAACGACAGAATACTTGTCGCTTCCCGTCTCGATAATCTCGGAAAGGGTGCAAGCGGCGCCGCTGTCCAGTGTCTCAACATTATGATGGGCATTGATGAAACAACAGGCTTAATCGGCTGAAAGGAAAAACAATATGATTACTCTTAAGAATACAGGAAATGACGTCTTTATTGATGGAGGCGTATGTGCAGCAAAGGGCTTTAAGGCAAGCGGCGTGTACTGCGGAATTAAAGACAATCCTACAAAAAAGTATGATATCTGTATGGTAGTAAGCGACGTTTTATGTAATGCCGCCGCAGTTTATACCTTAAATAAGGTCAAGGGCGCACCTATTACCGTAACAAAGAAAAATCTCGAAAAAACAGGCGGAAAGGCTAAAGCAATTATCGCAAACTCTAAAAATGCCAACACCTGTAATGCCGACGGCGAGGAAAAAGCATACAAGATGTGCTGTCTTACCGCCGAAGCTCTAGGAATTAAGCCTGAAGAGGTAATTGTGGCTTCTACAGGCGTAATCGGTCAGATTTTACCCATCGAACCTATTGAAAAGGCTATGAACCCCCTTACCGAAAAGCTTTCCTATAACGGAAACGAAGAGGCGGCAACCGCAATTATGACAACCGATACAGTAAAAAAAGAAGTTGCAGTTGAATTTAAGCTTGGCGATAAGGTGTGCCATTTAGGCGGAATGGCTAAGGGAAGCGGTATGATTCACCCCAATATGGCCACTACCCTTAACTTTATAACTACCGACGCAGCTATTTCCTCAGAAATGCTCCAGAAGGCTCTTTCCGAAATTGTAAAGGTTACATACAACTGTCTTTCGGTTGACGGTGACACCTCCACAAACGATATGGTTTGCGTTATGGCTAACGCTCTTGCAGGAAATAATGAGATTACCGCCGAAAACAGCGATTTCGAAGTATTCAAGAAAGCGCTTTTCACGGTAATGATGAATATGACAAGAATGTTGGCAAAGGACGGCGAGGGCGCTACTAAGCTTCTTGAATGTAACGTAAGCGGAGCCGATAATCTTGATACAGCGATTACGGTAGCAAAAAGCGTTATCCGTTCTCCCCTTCTTAAATGCGCTATGTTCGGCTCGGACGCTAACTGGGGAAGAATTCTCTGTGCAGTAGGCTATGCTGACGCAGAATTCGATATAAATAAGGTTGACGTTTCTATTTCCTCGGCTGCCGGAAAAATAGATGTATGCAAAAACGGAGCAGGAATAGAATTTTCCGAGGATATCGCTAAAACAGTTCTCACCGAGGACGAAATTACGATAGATATTTCAATCGGAAACGGAAATGGTTCAGCTACCGCCTGGGGCTGTGACCTTACCTATGATTATGTTAAAATTAACGGCGATTACAGAAGCTAAGAGAGGACGAAAAAATGATAGACGTTGAAAATGATATGAGAGCCGGCATATTAAGCGACGCTCTCCCCTATATTCAGAAATATACAAATAAGGTTATTGTAGTAAAATACGGCGGTAACGCTATGACAAACGAACAGCTCAAACAGGACGTTATGTCCGATATCGTACTTTTAAGTACGGTAGGTATGAAAATCGTTCTTGTTCATGGCGGCGGTCCCGAAATTAACGCTATGCTTAACAAGGTCGGTAAGGAAAGTAAGTTCGTAAACGGCCTCAGATATACCGACGAGGAAACGGTTAATATCGTTCAGATGGTACTCTGTGGCAAGGTGAACAAGGACCTGGTTGAAAAGCTTTATCAGCATAAGGGAAAGGCAATAGGACTTTGCGGCATTGACGGACATATGATTGAAGCAAAGCAGCTTAATCCCGACCTTGGACTTGTTGGCGAAATAACGAAGATAAATACCGATATAATAAACGACACTCTTAACAGCGGCTATATTCCTGTTATTTCTACAGTAGCAAGCAGCGAGGACGGTAAGGTTTATAATATAAACGCAGACACAGCCGCAGCACGAATTGCCGCTGAAATGAAGGCGGAAAGCCTTATTCTTATGACTGATATTGTAGGCCTTTTAAGAGATAAGGACGACGAATCAACCCTTATTCCTACTGTGGGAGTAAGCGAGGTTCCCTATCTTAAAAAGCAGAATATTATTTCAGGTGGAATGATTCCTAAAATTGACTGCTGCGTTGAGGCGGTCCGCCGAGGCGTAAAGCAGGCCAATATTATAGACGGACGTATCCCCCACTCTATTTTAATCGAGCTTCTCACAAATGAGGGCGCAGGTACAATGATTGTATAAGGATAAATGAAATGAACACGATAGAGAAATTCAATGAAAATGTAATGGCTACATACGGAAGATACCCTCTCGTAATGGAAAGCGGCTCCGATGTTTTAGCTACCGACGAAAATGGTAAGGAATATATCGACTTCGGAAGCGGTATCGGTACAAATTCCTTAGGCTATTGCAACAACGACTGGGTTGACGCAGTATGCAGCCAGGTAAAAAAGATTCAGCATACCTCAAACTACTACTACACAAAGGTACAGGCAGATTTCGCAGAAAAGCTTACAGAAGCCGCAGGAATGGAAAAGGTCTTTTTCGGGAATTCCGGGGCTGAAGCTAATGAATGTGCAATAAAAATTGCAAGAAAGTACAGCTTCGATAAATACGGTAAGGGCAGACACAATATCATTACTCTTGTGAACTCATTCCACGGAAGAACGGTAACTACCCTTTCCGCTACAGGACAGGACGTTTTCCACAACTACTTCTTTCCCTTTACCGAAGGCTTTATCTATGTGACTGCCAATGATATCGAGGATTTAAGAGCAAAAGCAGACGACAGCGTTTGCGCAATTATGTTCGAATATATCCAGGGCGAGGGCGGCGTAAACGCTCTCAACAAGGATTTTGTTGATGAAATCTTCAGAATAGCGGAAGAAAAAGACATTATTACTATTTCGGACGAGGTGCAGACAGGTGTAGGCAGAACAGGCGAATTCCTTGCAGGAGATAATTTCGGAAAGAAGGCTGATGTTATTACACTCGCTAAGGGTATAGCAGGCGGCTTGCCTATGGGAGCTTGTCTTACAGGGAAGAAATGCTCCTCCGTTCTTACCGCAGGAACACACGGCTCTACCTTCGGAGGTAATCCCGTCTGCTGTGCAGGTGGCTTAGCAGTCCTGAAAAAGGCTGCAGACAGAAGCTTTTTAGACGAAATTAAAAAGAAGGCTGAATACTTCAGAAAAGGGCTTTCAGCTATTGAAGAGGTATCAGCATTAAGCGGTATCGGTCTTATGATTGGAATTACCATTAAAAATAAAAAGGCAGGAGATGTAGCGAAGAGCTGTCTTGATAAGGGGCTTCTCGTTCTTACCGCTAAGGATAAGGTAAGGCTCCTCCCTCCTCTTACAATTTCTTATGAGGATATAGATAAGGGCTTAAAGATTTTAGCCGAAGCATTAAGCGAATAAAGAAAGGAATATAAAATGAAGCATTTACTTAAAATGATGGATTTATCCACCGAAGAAATTATAGAAATACTTAACCTTGCCGACCAGCTCAAATATGAGCTTAAAAACGGCATTCCCCATAGATATCTTGAGGGAAAGACTCTCGGTATGATTTTCCAGAAATCCTCCACAAGAACAAGAGTTTCCTTTGAAACAGGTATGTATCAGCTTGGCGGATATCCTCTTTTCCTCTCCTCTAACGACCTTCAGATAGGAAGAGGCGAGCCGGTGCAGGATACTGCAAGAGTATTATCAAGATATCTTAACGGTATTATGATAAGAACCTTCGAACAGAAGGAAGTCGAGGATTTAGCCAAGTACGGCAATATTCCCGTTATTAACGGACTTACCGACTTTGCTCATCCCTGTCAGGTGCTTGCAGACTTAATGACAATCAGAGAGTATAAGGGTAAGCTGGATGGTCTTAACTTCTGTTTCATCGGTGACGGTAACAATATGGCTCATTCTCTTGCAGTAGGTTGCCTTAAGGTAGGTATGAATGTTACTCTCGTTTGCCCTGAGGACTATTATCCTGCTAAGGAGATCATAGATTTCTGTGAGACCTTCGGAGATAAGTTCAGAATTGTTAACGACCCTGTAAGCGGTGCTGCTGACGCTGATATTATCTATACCGACGTATGGGCTTCCATGGGTCAGGAAAGCGAAGCTGAAAAGAGAAAGCTCGCTTTCGACGGTTACCAGGTTAACGCTAAGGTGATGGAGCAGGCAAAATCCGACTGTATGGTGCTTCATTGTCTCCCTGCCCACAGGGGCGAAGAGATAACCGAGGAGGTTTTAGAGGCTCACGCAAACGAAATCTTTGATGAAGCCGAAAACCGTCTCCACGCACAGAAGGCAGTAATGGTTAAGGTAATGTCCTGATATAAGAACGATCAATAGCAAATCGGCAGGAGTCAATAGACTTCTGTCGATTTTTCATATTAGAGAAAACTTTTTCATATAATAATCACCTCTATGTCTTGATTTTTATATAAATTTAAGGTATAATTTATACATAGTTACATATTTGAACAAATTATATGACAAAACTAATTGGCTTATTATCATATTAAAGGTAAATATTATGGATAAGAAATTCAACGTATGCTTACTGAACGACTCTTTTCCTCCCCTTATCGACGGGGTTGCTAATGCCGTAATAAACTATGCCACCACTATAAACGACAAGCTTGGAAGCGCTACCGTCGTTACCCCGAGCCACCCCGACGCCGAGGACAATTACTCCTTCCCTGTTGTAAGGTATTCGAGCCTTGCTACAGATAAGCTTATCGGCTATCGTGCAGGTTACCCTTTCAGCTCCTCAACCCTGGAATCCCTCCGGGACAGCAGGTTTGATATAATACATAGCCATTGTCCCTTTGCTTCAACTGTTCTTGCAAGGCTGTTAAAGGAGAAAAATGGTGCGCCGCTTATTATGACCTATCATACAAAATTTGACGAGGATATCAAGCGTGTTATAGAAAACCCACTGCTTGTTACGCAGATAACGAAATTCGTTGTGCAGAATATATCCGTATGCGACGAGGTATGGACGGTAAGTAAGGGCGCAGGAGAAAATCTTCGCAGTATCGGCTACGAGGGCGACTATGTTATTATGCCAAACGGCGTAGATTTCCCGAAAGGAAGTGCCAACCCGGAATATGCCGAGGCACTTCGCTATGAATACGGTATCCCCGCGGATATGCCTGTATTCCTTTTTGTTGGTCGTCTGTTCTGGTATAAGGGCATAAGACTTATTATCGATTCACTTGCTGAAATAAAGGAAAAGGGCAAGGATTTCAGAATGATTTTCGTCGGAGACGGCGGCGACAGGGCTGAAATTGAGAAATATGCAGAAGAAAAAGGCATATATGATAAATGCTTTTTCGTAGGAGCAATAAACGACCGTGAAGAGTTGAGAGTTTATTATACTGCGTCGAATCTCTTTCTCTTCCCTTCCCTTTATGATACAAACGGTATTGTCGTCCGTGAGGCGGCAGCCTGCGGTCTGCCCAGCGTTCTTATTACGGGAAGCTGTGCGGCGGAGGATTTTACAAGCTATCATAACGGTATTCTGACTGATAACAATGTTGAAGCTATGACTGCCGAGCTTATGTATGCCTGCGACCATCTCGAGGAACTGAGAAAAATGGGCGAAAACGCTATGAACGAGGTTTATGTTTCCTGGGAAAGCGCAGTTAAAAACGCTTATGATAGATACGGAACAGTACTCGATAATTACCATAGAGGTATTACTCAAAGCCGTGAAACAAAGGCTCAGGAAATACTTTTCTCCTCAATTTCCGACGTAACAGACTCCATTCAGAAGGTCAGAAGCATAAGTGCAAGCACAGTAAAGAAAAGTAAGCTCTTTTCAAGAATGGTAATTAAAAAAAGTATGTCCATCACCAGCAATATAACCTCTAATCTTAAGGAAATAGCGGGTGAAATTAAGGACGAGTTTAAAGACAAATAAAAGAATCCGGATTGTATTCAACGATCCGGATTTTTTCATTTATTTGTATCTGTAAAGGGATATTTTCTCAAAACCATCCAGAAGCTCTTCCGAAAGCTTAAAGGCTTCGGAAACGCCTCTCGCAACACATTCGAGAGCGTTATCGGCCACATAACAGGGCACTCCCGTTTCTCTTGAAATGCATTTATCAAGACCGCCAAGAAGAGAACCGCCGCCCGTCAGTACTATTCCATTATGATGAATATCTCCGACGAGCTCTGGAGGAGTTATTTCGAGAACACTTTTAACGCTGTCGATTATTTCTACAACAAGGTCGGAAACCGCCATAGCAACATCCAGATCGCTTATTTCCTGTGTTACGGGCAGCCCTTTGATAAGATGCCTGCCCTTTACCTCCATTTTAATCTCTCCTGTGGGATTGAATACATTGGCTATGGACTTCTTTACTGTTTCGGCAGTTTTTTCGCCGATAAGTATCTTATATTTTCCCGATATATACTTAATTATTGCATCGTCGAACTTGTTTCCTGCGACCTTTACGGATTTTGAATTTACTATGCCATTGAAGGACACTACAGCAACGTCGGCTGTACCACCGCCGATATCTACAACCATATTACCGTCGGGCTTTGAAATATCAACTCCCGCACCAAGAAGAGCGGCTATAGGCTCCTGAATTATATATACCTTTCGGGCACCGGCAGATAAAGCCGCTTCAACCACTGCACGTCTTTCAACATCGGTAACCGAAGAGGGAACGCAGATAATTATCCTCGGCTTAAGGAGCATACTTCCGCTTACCTTTCGTATAAACTCCGAAATCATAGATTCCGCCATGACATTATCGGAAATTACGCCGTCAGCAAGAGGCTTGACTGCCACAATATATTCGGGAGTCCGTCCGAGCATTCTGTATGCCTCGGCACCCACAGCTAAAACCTGTTTCTTTTTCTTATCGTAGGCAACAACACTGGGCTCGTTCACTACAATTCCCTTTCCGCCTATGGTAATTATGGTATTAGCAGTTCCTAAATCTATTCCTATATCCATGGAGCTCATACCAATCATCTCCTTTTCGCTTTATTAAGCAGTATTTCCCGTTTATTAAGACTGTTATCCTCGATAACCATATCGAGAAGAAGCTTCAGCTCCTGCCCTATTTCTTCACCCTTATAGCCAAGCTCCATAAGGTCCTTACCGTTTATCTCAAGCCTTTTTACCGAGAAACACTCCCTGTCCCTGATAATTTCTTCCGTTCTTTTCCTTATTTCGTTATAGAGGTCAATTCTTTTTCTGTATTCGGGAGCCTTTCCCATATCGTCGGCAATATGAACCTCGATAATATCAAGAAACATTTCTTCGCCGAATTTATTAAGATATCTCCTTATCAGATTATCACGGTTTTCAAGAACAATATCGTGATACTTTATGAGCGCTATAGCCCTTTCTGCAGTAGCCTTGTCGTACTTAAAGCTGCTGAAAAAGTGTTCTGCTATCTGTCTGCTGCCCTTTGCGTGTCCCTTAAAATGGCCAACGCCGTCGGAAAATGTAAAATAATCGGGTTTTCCGATATCATGAAAAAGCATAGCAAGACGAAGATACTTTTCGGGTCTTATCGCCGAAACGGTAGCTATAATATGCTCATATACATCACGATTGTGATATTTTGTGTGCTGCTCGAAGCCGAAGCATTTACTGAGTTCGGGAATAATGACTGCAAAAACATCTCTGAATTCCCTGAGCACGCTTTCACAGTTTCCGCAGATTAGCTTATTCAGCTCCTCCGCTATGCGCTCCGCCGAAATATTCTTAAGGAGCTCTTTGTTCCTATGAATACTCGAAGCGGTTTCGTTCTCAATTTTCATATTATACTGTGAAGCAAACCTGAGACCACGGAGTATTCTGAGCCCGTCCTCATTAAACCGCTTATTGGGGTCGCCGATAGCTCTGATAATGCCATTTTTCAGGTCGTTTTCACCACCGAACAGGTCAACTATACCTTCGTCGGGGTTATATGCAAGAGCATTTACGGTAAAATCCCTGCGTTTTAAATCTTCTCTGAGACTCTTTGTGAACGATACTCCCTCGGGACGGCGGTTATCGCTATATTCCCCGTCAACCCGATAGGTAGTAATCTCATAAGGCTCCTTACCGATTATAACAGTAACCGTTCCAAACCTGATACCCGTAGTAACGGTCTTATATTCGGGAAAAGCGCCTATTATTTCTTCGGGAGAAGCGTTGGTTGTAAAATCGTAATCCTTCGGCTCAATTCCCAAAAGGGTATTCCTGATACAGCCGCCCACAAGATAGGCTTCAAAGCCCTTCTCCTTTAGCCTTTTAAGTATTAAGCCCACATTTTCGGGCAGATTCACAGTATTATTCATTACTCATAGCTTTAATTATCTCGTTAGACTTTTTGAAGATAAACTCGGGAGACTCATTAACGAAGAATTCCCCGTTTTCATACAGAATTCTGCCCCCTACCATAGTCATTTTCACGTTTTGCTTACTGCCCGCATATACAACATTCTTTGCGATATTATTGAGCGGCTGCATATTGGGCTGATTAAGGTCAATCTCAATAAGGTCCGCCTTTTTACCGACTGCAAGAGTATCACAGTCCTTAAGACCCATAGCGAGAGCGCCGTTTACCGTAGCCATTTTAAGAACTTCAGCTGCGTCGCAAGCCTCGGCGTCCATTGTACTAACCTTCTGGAGCCCTGTAACAAGGAACATTTCACGGAACATATCAAGACAGTTATTGCTCGCAGGGCCATCGGTTCCGATAGCTACGGGTATATTTTCCTTAAGATATCGTGAAATAGGAGCAATACCGCTGGCAAGCTTAAGATTTGAGGCAGGATTTGTTACTGCAAAAAGTCCTCTTTTCTTAAAAATTTCTATATCCTTATCGCTCATCCATACACAATGGTAACCGCCGCCGCCGTAATTATACATACCGATGCTGTCGAGAAGCTCCGTAGGAGTCATTCCGTAACGTTCTATACAGCCCTCAACCTCGTTCTTAGTTTCGGAGTTATGAACGAACACAGGAAGCTTCCTCCTGTTTGCAAGCGCAGAAAGCTCCTTCATAAGCTCAATAGACGTTGTATATTCCGCATGGAAGCCGAGATGATAGGAAATAAGGGGGTCCTTTGCATTAAAGCTGTCGAAATCCTTTTCCATCTGCTCGACAGTTCCGCCGAAATTGTTAATGGAGTCACAGATAACGGTTCTGAAACCGCTGTCAATGCTTGCTGAAGCGATAGCTTCAGTTTTCATATACATATCGAAATTAGCGGTAATGCCGCTTGTAAGATATTCTAAGATGCCAAGGCGTGACAGCCAGTAAACACGCTCGGGATTAAGCTTCGCTTCCATAGGGAAAACACGGTTGTAAAGCCATTCCTGTAAGGGTAAATCATCAGCAAAGGAACGCAGGAAGGTCATAGCCGTATGGGTATGGGCATTCTTGAAGCCGGGCATTATGAGGTTCCCCTTTGCGTCGATTTCTCTGTCAAAGTTACCATCACCCTTATCCTTTCCAATATAGGAAATAATATCCCCCTCGGTATGAAGCTCGCCCTCAAAAAACTGAATTCCGTCGGTCATTGTAAGGATTTTTGCGTTATATATTCTGATTTTCATTGTTCTTTTCCTTCTTTACTTTTAGTGTATGTCATAGGTATATATCGGATTCCGTCCTTTATCTGCTCGGGCATATCGTCAATAAAGCCTAAATGACGGTATATCCCGGCGGCGAAGGGCGATGAATTTACCGTAAGCCTCTCGGTATAACAGCACCTCAGCACTTCATCAAAAAGCAGTCTGCCCACTCCCTTGCCCTGATATCCTTCATCAACAAATAAAAGGGCGATATGACTGCCTAAAAGACGGGTAGCTATCGTTCCCACAAGCTTTCCGCCGTCAAATGCACCATAGAAAGTAAGCTTTTCCAGGTACTCCTTTGATGAAAGAGAGGTTTTAAAGCTTTCGATACCCTCTTTCGGATATTCGGGAGCCTCAAATACCATAAAAACCCCGATAGTGAGCTTTATAGCGGCTTCGATATCGCTCTTATCGGTTAATCTTCTTACAATCATCATTATCCCTTCCGAAAAGCGCACTGAGACTTTCTGTATAAGGATAACGGCAAATACCCTTTTCCGTCACGATAGCGGTAATAAGCTCACTATCTGTTACATCGAAAGCGGGATTATAGCATTTTACCCCCTCGGGCGCCATAGGCTTTTCGTAAAACTTCGTCTTTATTTCTTCGGCTTCACGCTCTTCTATCTTAATATCCTGCCCTGTTTTGCAGTTAAAATCAATGGTAGTCGAGGGGCAGAAAACATAGAAAGGAATACCGTAATGCTTAGCAAGGACAGCCACACCGCTTGTTCCGATTTTATTGGCAGTATCACCGTTAGCGGCAACCCTGTCACAGCCCACAAAGCAAGCGTTTATTTTACCCTGTTTCATAACGATACTCGCCATATTGTCACATATAAGTGTTACATCAATTCCTGCGTTATAAAGCTCATACGCCGTAAGACGGGCACCCTGTAAAAGCGGTCTTGTCTCGTCTGAATAAACGTGGAAATTATAGCCCTTTTCCTTACCTAAGAATAAGGTACCGAGACCCGTACCATATCGGGAGGTAGCTAAGGGTCCTTAACGAGAGTAAGCCCGTATTCCGAAATAGCACGGCACATAGCAATATCCTCGTTATGTATAGCAGTACTCTCGGCTTTCATAGCCGTAAGCATAGCTTCAATGCCTTTATCTTTCTTATCGCAGGCAGCTTTTTCAACACGGTTAAGCGCATGACTTAAGTTCACAGCAGTAGGTCGGGCAGAATTGATATAATCCTTTATGGTACGAAGCTTTTCAAGAAAACCGTCACTGCTTTCTGCCGCTATACTGCCTGCCATTACGTAAAGACCATAGCCAGCACATATTCCGATAGCTGGCGCTCCTCTTACCTTAAGCTCATATATAGCGTCATAAAGCTCTTCGGGAGTTGAAAGAGAAATATACTTAAGCTCGTTGGGTAAAAGAGTCTGGTCAATTATTATTACGCTTTTCCCGTCCTCGGAAAGACGTACATTTTCACAATTCACTACTTCGTTTATATTCATTTTTCGCTCCGATTATAACGCTCTGTAAATATTTACGACAGAAGACTTTATAAGCTTCTTGAATAAGGGAGCCGCCTTATCCGAGGCTTCCATAACCTCCTGATGAGTAAGGGGATTATCCGTAAGACCGCAGGCAAGGTTAGCAATACAGGAAATACCGCAGATTTTCATACCTGCATGGTTTGCTGCAATAGCTTCGCAAGCCGTACTCATACCAATAGCGTCAGCGCCTAACATTCTGCACATTCTTACCTCTGCAGGGCTTTCAAAATTAGGACCCGTAAGCTGGATATAAACACCCTCACGGAGATTTATTCCCTGTTCCTTTGCAGTATTCTTTATAATAGAGCGAAGGTCCTTGTCGTAAATCTCATGCATATCAGGGAAACGTGTTCCGAGCTCATCAAGATTACCGCCGATAAGGGGACTGGGTACGAAATTCGCAATCTGGTCGGTAATAAGCATAAAATCTCCTGCCGAAAACTCGGGGTTTGCACCGCCGCTTGCATTTGTAAGGTATAAAACCTCTGCGCCCATCATTCTCATAAGCCTTGTAGGAAGAACAACATCCTCCATTGAGTAACCCTCGTAGTAATGCACTCTTCCCTGCATAATTACTACGGGAACCTCCTCTATATATCCGAAAACAAATCTTCCCTTATGACCGATAACCGTTGACTGTGGGAAGCCTTCTATTTCACTGTAATTGAGGGTTGCCTTTATATCGATTTCGTCGGCAAGAGCTCCGAGGCCCGAGCCTAAAATAATAGCCACCGACGGCTTAAAATCTACCTTTTCCTTAAAGCATTCGTAACACTTATTCAGTCTTTCCATAGCCTTTGTCATAATAATCCGTTCCTTTCCTGCAATATGCACATTCAATAATACTATTTATTCTGTCATTATACCATAAATAACAGAAAATTTCAATAGGAAAGGACCTATATCCATTGATACAGGTCCCTATGATTATCTTACTTCCGCTTCAGCGGCAGTTCTTGCATATTTCGCTTTCATTTCCTTTTTCTTGCTGTACATACGTTCATCAGCCAGTTTGTGGATATCCTTAAGTGTCTTTGTG
>JAEDHF010000187.1 GCA_016297165.1 Oscillospiraceae bacterium
ATTTGCGGCGATGTTCTGCAGAATAAAGTTATAAGCCATTATCTCTGTTTTTCCTGTTGACGAAAGAACATAGTAGCCGAGAGGAAGGAAGGTAAGAAGCGCCATATCGTTAGCGATAAGCATAGAGCCGAAAAAGGTTATGAATACGAGAGCGAAAACCGCCATACGGAGCGTTCCTGTTTTTCTAACTATAGAACGGGCAAGAATTGTGAAAAAGCTTATGTTTCTTAAGGCTCCTATTACCGCAAGTGTGGAAAACAGGCAGGCGAGGGTTTTGAAGTCGAAATATCCTATGTATTCTTTGTCGGGCAGTATTATAAAAGAGGTTATAATCGCTAATACGGCAGCAATACAAAGCACCGCATTTTTCTTGATAAAATATGAGGTTTTGTGCAGAACTCTGCCCGGTAGAAGCCTGAAATTCATCGATATCCTTCCTTTTGTTCCCAAATGTTTAATATATGTACGCAATAATGCTGTTTCAACTCAACGGGAATTATTATAGCACATCTTAAAATGTGGCACAATAGCTATAATAATGAATTTTGAAGCTGAAAAGCAGCCCTTTATGCTGAAATTTTTACATATTCTTAATTCTCTGAAAAAATTTTTAAATAAGTCTTGACAAATGCAGATTTTATGATATAATAGTAACTGCTGTAAACGAATTGAAGTTTACACCCCTTACGAAGGTGCGAAAGGAGCAGATATGCCAAAGGATTTACGTTATACGTTATATCTCGATATGTATTCGCCCCTTTTAACCGATAAACAAAGAGAAACTCTCGACCTTTACTATAATGAAGACCTTTCTCTCGGAGAAATTTCCGAGGTTGTTGGAATAACACGGCAGGGTGTTATGAACTGCATCAAGACAAGCGAAGGGAGACTAACGGAGCTTGAAGAGGAAATGGGTCTTGTAAAGCGCTTTATGCTGCTTAAGGAAAGAATTGAGGCTCTCGAAAACGAATTAAGAGCCGGAAAAAAGATTGACGCCGGAATCGAAGGGTGTCTGGATGAAATTAAGGCTTTACTTTAGAAAGGAGAAACGCTATGGCTTTTGAAGGATTATCCGATAAGCTCGGAAAAATCTTTAAGAATCTCCGTGGCTACGGTAAGCTTAACGAAAAAACCGTTAACGAAGCTATGAGAGAGATAAAAATGGCGCTTCTCGAAGCTGACGTAAGCTTTAAGGTCGTTAAGGACTTCGTTAATAAGGTTACCGAAAGGGCAGTAGGCTCTGAGGTTCTAGAAAGTCTTACCCCCGCACAGCAGGTTATCGATATAGTACATGACGAGCTCTGTAAGCTTATGGGCGGTACGAATTCAAGAATCGAATTTCCCTCTAAGCCTCCCTGCGTAATTATGATGTGCGGCTTACAGGGTGCAGGTAAAACCACTCACGCAGCCAAGCTTGCAAAATACCTTAAGGGACTTAACCGACGTCCTATGCTTGTAGCCTGCGATATATACCGTCCTGCCGCAATAGACCAGTTGAAGGTTGTTGGCGAAAAGGCGGGCGTAAAGGTATTCGAAATGGGACAGGAAAATCCCGTTAAGATTGCCAGAGAAAGCTTAAAGGTTGCTAAAGACGGCGGCTATGACGTAGTAATTCTCGATACGGCAGGTCGTCTGCATATAGATGAAGAGCTGATGAACGAGCTTAAGGAAATCGAGGCTGAAACGAAGCCCAACGAAATCCTCCTCGTAGTTGACTCTATGACAGGTCAGGACGCAGTAAACGTAGCCAAGAGCTTTAACGAAGCCCTTGAAATTACGGGCGTTGTTCTTACGAAGCTTGACGGTGATACAAGAGGCGGTGCTGCGTTATCGGTACTTGCGGTAACGGGTAAGCCCATAAAGTTCTGCGGTATCGGCGAAAAAATCGACGACCTCGAACAGTTCCACCCGGACAGAATGGCTAATCGTATTCTCGGAATGGGCGACGTTCTTTCTCTTATTGAAAAGGCTAAGGAAAGCTTCGACGAAAAGGAAGCGGAGAAGCTTGCCAGAAAGATGCAGACCAATAAATTCGATATGAACGACTTACTTAGCCAGTTTGAGCAAATCGAAAAAATGGGAAGTATCTCCTCTATCCTTAATATGCTTCCCGGAGTAAGCGGAAAGATAAAGGAAGAGGATATCGACGAAAAGAAAATGCCCCGTACGAAGGCGATTATCCTTTCGATGACAAAGAAGGAGCGTGAACGTCCTTCCCTTATCGACGCTAAGCGTAAGCGCAGGATTGCCGCAGGCTCGGGAACAAGAGTTGAGGACGTTAATAATCTCCTTAAGCAGTTCGATATGATGCAGAAGATGATGAAGCAGATGGGCGGCGGTAAGTTCGGAAAAGGAAAGAAGCCCCGTATCCCTATGAGTATGCTTAAGGATTTAAAGAATATGGGCGGTATGATGTAAGCCGCCGATAACCTAAGGTATCAATAATTATTTATTATACAATCAAATTTACGGAGGTGAATATAGATGGCAGTTAAAATCAGACTCAGAAGAATGGGTGCTAAGAAGGCTCCTTTCTACAGAGTAGTTGTTGCTGATTCCCGTTACCCCAGAGACGGTCGTTTTATCGAGGAAATCGGTTACTATGATCCTACAAAGGAACCCAGCGTAGTAAAAATCGACGCTGAAAAGGCTCAGCAGTGGATCAAGAACGGCGCTCAGCCCACAGATACAGTTAAGAAGATTTTAAAGAATAACGGTATTGTTTAATCAGGCGGAGGCTATCAATGAAGGAATTATTATATGCAATGGTTGAGGAGCTTGTGGAGGATAAGTCCGCAATCGAAATCACCGTTGACGAGCCCAAGGAGGACGGTACAGTCGTATATCATTTACACGTTGCCGCCGCCGATATGGGCAGAGTAATCGGTAAGCAGGGTAGAATTGCCAAGGCAATCAGAACTATCATGCGTGCCGGCGCTGTAAGACACAGCGAAAAGGTTATGGTCGAAATAGACTGATGTGGGAGAACCGATAAGCTTTGTATTTAATGTCTGCTCATTAACTTCTGATAGGCTTAATAACAATTAAAAAAGCCTATCAGAAGTTACTAAAGTGCAAGGATTTCTTAAAATATTTATGAAAATCCTTGCACTTTAGTTCGT
>JAEDHF010000188.1 GCA_016297165.1 Oscillospiraceae bacterium
TTCATAAATATTTTAAGAAATCCTTGCACTTTAGTAACTTCTGATAGGCTTTTTTTATTGTTATTAAGCCTATCAGAAGTTAATGAGCAGACATTAAATAGATACTGTAAGGAAAGCGAGGAAAAAATATGGGAAAGCTCGGAAAACTTCTTTCAAGCCGCCTTTTTATTATAAGTATTCTGATTCTTATTCAGATACTGCTTATTGTAGTACCTATGTTCTTTCTTTCCGCCTTATTTATCCCCTTATTTCTCGGTTTTCTTGTAATAAGCTTTATTATCGCCATAAGTATCGTTAACCGTAATAACAGTCCCGGCTTTAAAATTGCATGGATAATACCCGTTTTATGTTTCCCTGTGGGTGGGGCATTATTCTATATTATGTTCGGTCGTTCCCACCTTAATAAGGAGAATACCGAAAAGCTCCGTAAGGCCGTGGAAAGCTCAAAGGGCATTATCACTCCCGATAACGAGCTTCTCGAAATGATAAGCGAAAGGTTCTCGCCGATAAAAAGAGAGGCTAACTACCTTATAAACAACTCCCGTAGCAATATTTATGCCTTTACCGAAACCGAATTCCTTAATCCCGGCTCAATTTTCTTCGAAAAGCTGCTTATTGAGCTAAAAAAGGCAGAAAACTACATTTTCCTTGAATATTTCATTATTGGCGAAGGCGAAATGTGGCAAAAGATTCTCAATATCCTGGTAGAAAAGGCGAAAGAAGGCGTTGAGGTTCGTCTTATGTATGACGATATCGGAACAATAAACCTGCTGTCCGTTGATTTTCCCGAGGAAATGGAGCGTCTCGGAATAAAAACCGTAGTGTTTAACCCATATAAGCCATCTCTCGATAAATTCCTTAACTACCGCGACCATAGAAAATTCGCCATTATCGACGGAAAGGTAGCCTTTACCGGAGGCATAAATATAGCCGACGAATATATCAACAAGAAGGAACGCTTCGGCTTCTGGGAGGATTCTTCGGTTAAGCTTAAGGGAGACGCCGTAAAGAAAGTAGTAGTGCTTTATCTTGAGATGTGGTATTTCGCTACGGGAGAAACACAGGATTTTGCAAAGTACGCCGTGGATTATCAGGCGAAAAACGACGGTCTTGTAATTCCTTTCTCTGACGAACCGCTTTTTAACGGCCTTATACATGAAAATGCATATATCAACACCATAAACAATGCAAAGAAAAGTATTTATATCTGTACTCCATATCTTATTATAGACGAGGTAATGGAAAATGCACTTATAAGAGCCGCGCAGAGCGGTATTGACGTAAGGATTATTACCCCTCATCACCCAGATAAGAAGATTGTCTTTGAGATGACCCGTGCAAATTATACTGCACTTATCGAAAACGGAGTAAAGATTTATGAGTTTATGCCGGGCTTTATGCATACAAAAATGATTATAAGCGATGATACTACCGCTATTGTAGGGACCTGTAACTTCGATTACAGAAGCTTTTATCTCCACTTTGAGAACGGAGTATGGATGTATAATTCTAAGGCTGTTACCGAAGCAAAGGAATCCTTCCTAAAGGCTCTTTCGGTTTCCGAAATAGTACCCGAGAATATCTATAAAAATCTACCCTTCAGAAAGAGGTTGCTGCGCTCATTACTGAAAGTATTTGCGCCATTATTATGATTATGACAAAGAAACAGAAGGCAGCCGAAATAATCGGTCTGCTTAAAAAAGAATACCCCGAAGTAAAATGCGCCCTTAATTATTCAAAGCCTCACGAGCTTCTTATAGCTACTCGTCTGTCTGCACAATGCACGGATAAAAGGGTTAATCTCGTAACACCTGAGCTCTTTAAGCGTTTCCCCGAAATAGCCGACTACGCAGAAGCCGAGGTAAGCGAAATCGAGAAGTATATAGAAAGCTGCGGACTTTTCAGGACTAAGGCTAAGGATATTTCCCTTATGTGCAGTATGCTTCACGAAAAGTATAACGATATAATTCCCGATACCGTAGATGAGCTCGTTAAGCTTCCCGGCGTAGGCAGAAAAACAGCAAATCTCGTCTGCGGCGACTTATACGGAAAGCCTGCCCTTGTATGCGATACCCATGTAATCAGGCTCACAAACCGTCTCGGACTCGCCGATTCAAAGGACGCAGTCAAGGTAGAAAAACAGCTTTCTCTCATAGTTCCCCCGGAAGAGGGGCTCGGCCTTTGTCACAGATTAGTGTGGCACGGCAGACTGGTATGCGACGCAAGAAAGCCTCAATGCGAAAGCTGTACCCTTGAAAAGCTATGTATTCATAAAAAGACAGTTAAAAAGTAGAATTAAACCGCCATGGCGCATATTTTTAGCAAGCCATGACGGTTTTTTTGGAGAACTTAACGTAAACGTTCAATGAAATATAAAGGCATTACGCCTTCCCTGTCTGCCCCGGTATTTTTAGTACGCTCAACAGCTTTGGCTGACAAAAGCTCCGATAAAGCCTTACCGATAAGATGACCGCTATATACCGCCTGTTCAACGGTATTGCCATGGGAGCCTACCTCAACAAGCAGAGAGCCCGTTGAAACCTGCTGATTATACTGACAGTACTGAAACAGCACGGGACGGGTAAGTCCGCTGTAGCTTTGCTCCATGGCCTGCTGGAATTCACAGGCAAAATGGAAGTTTTCGAGGTAGTGAGGTATATCGTAGCTCCCCTCATCTGCGGCGGAAATAATCATAACCTGCGCCGCTTTTTTACCGTCGATTTCAGCTACTGCACTCACATGGCTTCCGTCCTCATATTCGATAGCGTCTCTATGTATATCAAGTATTATTTTAATAGAAGGGTATTCAGAGAGAATTGAGAGAGTAGTGTCGAGGCTTCGAGAATAGGCTCCGCTATATATATTATCATGAATAGTACCGTCGTGGATAACGGAAATTCCCGACGCAGAAAGCTCCTCCGCTATCGCCTCTCCTACCGCCACAACGCTGTTATCTGCGTCCATGGAGCGGCTCGTATAGCTTTCGTCGTACCAGTCCTTTTCGTATGGCTCGTAGCTTTCGCTGGTATGGGTATGCATTATCAGCACCTGAGGCTCATCGGAAAAAAGCTCAATCTTAATACCAG
>JAEDHF010000189.1 GCA_016297165.1 Oscillospiraceae bacterium
CATTTTCTTCACTATTTCGAATTCGTCACGGGGAAGACCTGTCTTTTTCAAGTGGTTAAGTTCGTCTATTATTTCCTTTGTAACCCTGTCGGGATCTCTTGATTCACCGTCGGCTACGGGCAGGAAAAAGCCTCTTCCGTTGAAAACGCCTACATGAAAGGTATCGTTTATCAGCCCGCTTTCATATAACCTGCTGAAAAACGGGGAAGAGCTTCCGAGGGCAGTTTCAAACAGCATATTATATATAATGAAGTTACGAGTGTTCTCATAACCCTCATAATTAGGCATTTTAAAGGCTAACTGGAAAAGGGGAACGGCACAGTAAAGCTTCTGAACGCATCTTTTTTCCTTTACACCATATGGCTCATTGGGAATAATTATATCAAGCTCCTGGTTTTCTGATGTTTTTAGAAGCTCATCACAGATTCTTATAACATCATCGGGGTCAAAATTGCCTGCAACGGAAAGCACCATATTGTTAAGATTATAAAATGCATTATAGCAGCGATAGAGAAGCTCCTTATCAATTTTCGCTATACTCTCCGTAGTGCCTGCAATATCGATTCTTACAGGGTTATAATGATAAACGGCACATAAACCGTTAAAGAATACTCTCCAGCCGGGATCGTCAAGATAAATTTTTATCTCCTGAGAAATAATGCCCTGTTCCTTTTGAACGCTTTCGTTGGTAAAATACGGATTCTGAACGAAATTCAGCAGAATTCTCAGGTTTTCCTCAAATTCTCTCGTGCAGGAAAAATAATATGCAGTAGAGTCAAAGGTTGTATATGCATTTGCACTTGCACCTGTTTTTGCATATTGCTCCAGAGCGTCGCAGTCATCATTCTCGAAGAGCTTATGCTCGAGATAATGGGCGATTCCTTCCGGGACGGTAACATAGTCGGCGTCTTTTTTGGTTTTGAAGGTTGTATCTATGGAGCCGTATTTAGCTCCGAATATAGCGAAGGCGGTACTGTATTCTCTCATAGGATAGAGGCAGATTGTAAGTCCGCTTTTATGCTTGATTCTCGTGTATTGTTCCCTTATTCGCTTGTTTTCAATTATTTCAGAATTCATACTTCACCCTCCTTTTTATCCGAGGTAAGTACATAAACCGTATCTGCTTTCATTGAGTCGGCAGCCTTAATAATCTCTTCTTTTGTCACTGCATTTATCCGATTTACCATTTCTTCGGGAGTAATAATATCGTTATCTATTATTCTTGAAAAATACCAGTTTGAAACCGAGCTGACGCCGTCGTTTACAGAGCGGAGGCTGTTAATAAGAGAAAGCTTTGTCTTTTCAATATCCTCTTCGGAGAAATTGCCCTTTACTATTTCATCGAGCTGGCTAATGCACTCCTTTTCCGCCTTATCAAGATTGTTATGGTCAACGCCGCATTCAGCGGTCATAACCCCCTTGGAATATCCGAGCCTCGAAAAGCAGTAATAGCAAAGGGACATTTCCTCTCTTACCACCTTAAACAGCTTAGCAAATTCTCCGCCGCCGTATAAGGCAGACATAACCATCAGCGCAGGCTTGTTCCTGTATTCGGATTTAAAGACTATTACAAGCTTGCTCTGTTCAACGTCAAGCCTTTCGGTTATTCTGAGAGGCTCGGGTTTTATTGGGCTGATTCTGTTTTCGGGCGAATGCTTTACTTCTCTCTTTACTGACAAGAAAGCTTTTTTAAGGATTTTTTCTGTTTCAATAAAATCGTTACAGCCTACGCAGACAATTTCAACCCGTAAATCTCTTAGAAGCTTTTCATACTGTGTAACAGCGGTTTTGGGGGTTATTTTTTCAATATCACTGTTTTCCCCGAGGCAGCCTGTTTCTGCAGGCTCGCCTTTAAATGCAGCCGTATAAGCCTTTTTAAGGGAATAAAGCGTTTTGTCGTTAATCTCTGCGTTATTGTCATCAATCTGATTCTGTTTTTCTATTTCAACGGAATTCTTCGGAAAAGCGCCGTTTTCAAGAAAGGGCTTGAAGATGCAGTCTTTTAACAGGTTGACCGCTTCCGTCATAATATCCTCGTTTTCAAGTGCAAAAGCGTTATCTATTACAGTAACATAAAGTCCGGTATATTGAAGGTCTCCGTCCTTTCTCACGCTGCAATCAAGATTTGCTGCATAAAGACCCGATAGCTTTTTATTAAGCGCCGCTATAGTCCTGAAATTATCGTTGCATTTCGAGAGGAGACAGGGAACTAAAGCGTTAAGGGCGGCTGTTTCTTCGGAAAGACCCGTCACGAAGGTTACGCTTACCTTATTAAGTTTAAAGCGCTTATCGGTAACAGAGGAGAAATAAACATTCTCCGCAATTTCACGCCTGTTTATAAGATTATCCAATGAGATTTTCCTTTCGTTAATCAATTATTTTATGTTCGAATTTTACATCTCCGTTATCCGAGAGATACATAATGCCGTAGGAGCAGGGATTCTGCCCCCTTGGGCAGGAGGGACTTCCGGGGTTAATAAGTCTTATGCCGTTAATTACATCGTCCGCCATAACGTGGGTATGCCCGTAAAGAGCGATATCACAGCCGTTAACGGAAGCGGTAGCAGCAAGATAGCCTTTCAGATCACTTCGGCTGAAGCTATGACCGTGGCACATATATATTCTGTGACCGCAAAGAGAAATGATGCTGTTTGGTGGGTACATACCCCAGTCGTTATTGCCTTTAATATAAATAAAGGCGGATTCGGGGCACATATAACGTACATCCTCATATTCATCTTCGCCGTCGCCGAGATGAATAAACAAGTCGGCTCCGCGGTTCGTTTCAATAATTTCGGTTAATACATCAAGATCTCTGTGTGTATCAGAAACAATAACTATTTTCATATATTCTCCTGTTTTCGCTGCAGCCGTAATCTATGGGCATTTATTGCTGCATATCGGATATTATACCATAAAAAATGAGAAAAATCAACTTTTTAATTGACATTTTAACCTTAAAATAGTACAATATTATCTGAATAATGAAAAAGGTGGATAGCTA
>JAEDHF010000190.1 GCA_016297165.1 Oscillospiraceae bacterium
TATGGACGATACGGAGGAATGATTATGAGCAGATTTGATGTTTGTGCGCTTGGCGGGCTGCTGATAGATTTCGCCGAGAACGGAACAAGCTCACAGGGCAACCCCATTATGGAAGCCAACCCCGGCGGCGCACCCTGCAATGTTCTTGCAATGCTGAATAAGCTGGGTTATAAGACAGCCTTTATCGGCAAAATCGGCGATGATATTTTCGGCAGGCAGCTCAAAAAAGCAGTTGAAAAAGTCGGGGTAAACACCGATGTATGATATAATAACTTCAGGTCATAATCCCCACTACCTCAACATATTCATTACCATACAAGCCTAACTAAATATGAAAGGACAGGTCGGATTATGAAGATTTGGAAAAAGATTAAAGGAAAGATTCCCGTAGTGGTAACGCTGTGCTGCTGTCTTGCTGTAGCAGGACTTTCGGCACTCGTAAAGGGCGATGGGAAGGCGGTTGAAGTTTCAACAGGAGCTAATCGGAAGCAGGTAGTCATTATCGACGCCGGACATGGCGGGTATGTCTTAAACTAGTTGTCCGGGCACACATTTTGTGGTGAAATATGGGGATATGTGAAGGCAGCCGGGGAAGGGATTCCTCGGCTGTTTATATATGGTCTGTTTTTGGGCAATAAAAAGCGCCTTTTAAACGTCGGGCGGATGCACCGTATCTGCAACAATCTAAATCGCCAAATATACTGTCGAAATATATTGCAATTAGTTTATTTTTCTGTTATAATGTTGTTAATTGTATGATTTTAACCCACGGAGGATAAAATATGGCAACACAACGCAGTAATCAGACAAGACAGAACAGCACACCAATGTCTCAGACTGCTCCTATGCACAAGGATTTCATTACTGTCGATACCGAAAAGCTTTATCGACAGGTTTACGAGGACATTAAAAAAGAGGCTGAGACTAACGGCTATCTATCCATTGATGATAACATAATAGAAATTAAGGATAGTTATTCTTTTTTATGTGATATTGCTAAGGTAATGGGAACAAATACTCCCTCGCTGATCGCTGCTGCTAAAAAGCTTGAGCCTTATGAAAAAATAAAAGAGTCTGCCGATTATAAGGAGTTTCTCAACCTTTATAACGCCTTTGAGAATTCTGTATTTGATGACTCCATTAATGAAATACGTCTGAAGGGGAAAAGGAAAAATATAGCCTCGACAATATTCATGTATCATACCTTCAGAGAGAATACAGAAGAACAGACTCTATGCCTTGCCTATGAGGAGTATTTAAATATCTTTGGTTGCAGTTCGCCTCTTGCACAAGAGCTTTTTACGAGGTGGGAGTATTATGCTATAAATAAAAATCTTGAATGTGCAATAGAATACTTAAGGCTTGCTAAAAAATGCTGTGAGAACAACGCTAATTTGCTTTGCAGTGATAAAGCTTGTTTTCTGAATGCAGATTTAGATGAAGTGAAAACTGCAATTCTGTTTCTATCTGAAAAGGAGGCTTTAAAAAAAGCACTAACCGTAAATGATATTCAGATAATAACCGAACAGCTTCAAAACACCAATGCTGTCAATTTCGGTCAATACACAAAGAATATAATATCGGACTGTATTTTCAGTATAACCAATAAGCTGAATGCAAATATAGCTCAGGATTTTTCGCCGCAGCTTATGCTTGAATTTGCCAAAAGTCTTTTTTCAATAGGAGAAACGGATCCCTTCAGGATATTTGTATGTATTTATCAGATATGGCTTATAGAGGCAGATAATCACGATTTTGATAATGCAGACGTATGCGGCTCCTTGCTTCGCGAGATTGCGCCTTATGCTAAAACTACCGGAGGTTATAAAACATCTTCTTCAGAGATTGAGTTAGCCAATACAGGAAATCTGAAATTAGCAGCGGAGCTTATAGGCTATAAGGCTTCTTATTCCGGGCTGAGCGAGACTATTTCAATCCTTTCGAAAATAGACTATTCGTCAGAATGTGATTATGTGCAGGGCTTAGCTCATAAACTTGCTTTATCGCAGTACGAGATTATAAGGGAATCTTCCGGCTCCAAGAAGGAACGCATAGATTATATGCGCGAATTCTGTAAGTTCTTAAATGGTAAAGAGGAATATGCGGATATTTATAAGAAGGCCATAGATTTTATCAGGGGAAGAGATGAAGTAAGAGAAAAGAAATTCCGGAGTTCGACGCCATGGAATAAACCTATAAAGAATAAGCCGGAAAAGAAAAAGGTTAAAAAAAGTAAGCCGGCGGTGTTTAAAAATAATGAACAAAATAAGAAAGAAGAGGAAGAGCACGGACCGATTTTCCCTGTTCAGATGATTCTGGGCTTTGTTCTGATGAGTTTTTCATTTTTGGACTTTGGCTATTTAGGCGAGAGTGCACAGAAAGAGTTGAATAATTTATTGATTGCTTTTCTGGTAGTATACGCTATATTTTCCCTTATATATATTATCAGAGTAGTATATAAAAAAGGCGCTGGTCCAAGCGGCTTAATGATTTTTGGAGAAAGCTTTCTCATTATTGCTTGTTTAGCGGTAAACATGATTATTATCAATCTATCAGGCAGAGCGGACGTGCCCGTTTCGGGAGTTTACGTTTCTATGGCGGTATTATTCGGAAATCTTATCGTAAAATTATTTTGTAGAAAGCTTTAAAATAGGAAGGGTTATTCACTATGCAGGAATTTGCAACACAATTCACCGAAGAGTCTCTTAAAAGAGTTGCTACCGAATATGTTATGCCTGATACCTTCGAAAATGAAAGCTATGAGAACCATACTCTTGAACAGCTTCTTTTCGAAAAGATTTTAGGCAATAAATATACGATCAATCCCGGTACAGGCAGTTCAAAGCCGGGAGGTCAGGCTATTCTTTACTTATGCCACGACAGCTCCGACATAAATCGGGAATACGTTGTTAAGCTTTATGATAAAAAGGCCTTTCCTACC
>JAEDHF010000191.1 GCA_016297165.1 Oscillospiraceae bacterium
AAACCATCATCTGCGTCGGCAGTCTGTAGTAAAACTAAAACAGAAAGGACATAAAAATGGCAAACTATAATCCCAAATCATTAAAGGCAGAAGAATTCATCAACGACGGTGAAATCCTTGAAACCCTCCGCTATGCGGAAGAGAACAAGAATAACGCAGAGCTTATCGACGAAATCTTAGAAAAGGCGAGACCACGTAAAACCGAGCAGGGCTGCGTATGCAGCGGTCTTTCCCACAGAGAGGCTTCTGTTCTCTTAGCCTGTGACATACCCGAAAAGGTTGAGAAAATAAAGGAAATCGCCGAGGAAATAAAGCAAGCATTCTATGGCAACCGTATAGTAATGTTTGCGCCTCTTTATCTTTCAAACTACTGCGTAAACGGCTGTGTTTACTGCCCCTACCACATGAAGAACAGGGATATTCCCCGTAAGAAGCTTACCCAGGAGGAGGTAAGAAACGAGGTTATCGCTTTGCAGGATATGGGTCACAAGCGCCTTGCTATTGAGGCAGGGGAGGACCCCGTAAATAATCCTATCGAATATATCCTCGAATGCATCAAGACAATCTACAGCGTTAACCATAAAAACGGCGCAATCAGACGTGTAAACGTAAATATTGCCGCTACTACAGTAGAAAACTATCGTAAGCTTAAGGACGCAGGAATAGGTACATATATCCTTTTCCAGGAAACCTATCATAAGGAAAGCTATCTTAAGCTTCACCCCACAGGCCCCAAGCACGATTACGATTACCATACCGAGGCTATGGACAGAGCTATGGAGGGCGGAATTGACGACGTAGGCTTAGGCGTTCTTTTCGGGCTTGAAATGTATAAGTACGAGTTCGCAGGACTTATTATGCACGCAGAGCACCTCGAAGCCGTTCACGGCGTAGGCCCTCATACCATAAGCGTTCCCCGTATCAAGAGAGCCTGTGACATCGACCCCTCCGTTTTCGATAATTCTATCCCCGACGATACCTTCGAAAAGATTATCGCTTGTATCCGACTTGCAGTTCCCTATACGGGCATGATTATCTCTACCCGAGAGTCCGAGGAGGTAAGAGGAAGAGCCCTTAATCTCGGCATTTCGCAGATAAGCGGCGCTTCGAGAACCTCCGTAGGCGGTTATACCGATACCGAAAGACCCCACGATACCGAGCAGTTCGACGTTTCCGACCAGAGAACCCTTGACGAGGTTGTACGCTGGCTTATGGAATGCGGCCATATCCCCTCATTCTGCACAGCCTGCTACCGAGAGGGAAGAACAGGGGACAGATTTATGGCGCTCTGCAAAAACGGTCAGATTCTTAACTGCTGTCACCCCAATGCGCTTATGACTCTTACGGAATACCTCGTTGACTACGCTTCCGAGGAGACGAAAAAAATCGGCTTTAAGCTTATCGACGAGGAGCTTAAGAAGATACCTAAGGATAAGGTAAGACAGATCGCTGAAAGCAACATAAACGATATCAAGAACTCCAACAGGAGAGATTTCAGATTCTAAGGAGAACGCTATGAGCCTTAACGAAGTTACCTCATCGGAGAGAATACATATCGGCTTTTTCGGGCTTCGTAATGCAGGAAAAAGCAGCCTTGTAAACGCAGTTACAGGGCAGGAGCTTTCTCTCGTTTCCGATTTCGCAGGAACCACCACCGACCCGGTAAAAAAGGCTATGGAGCTGCTGCCGCTGGGTCCTGTTGTAATAGTAGATACTCCCGGAATAGACGACGAGGGTGAGCTCGGCGAAATGAGGGTAAAAAGAACACGGCAGGCTTTAAGCTACGTCAATATCGCCATTCTCGTAACCGACAGGGAGAAGCCCTCACCCCTTGAAAATGAGCTTATCGCTCTTTTCAAGGAAAGGAATATCCCCTATATAATCGCCCATAATAAAGCTGATTTGCTGGAAGAGACGCCCGACTGCCCCGATAACGAAATATACGTTAGCGCAAAGGATAAGAAAAATATCTACGAGCTTAAGGAAATGATAGGGCGGCTTTCGAAGGACTGCACAGAGGAAAAGGTTATCGCCTCTGACCTTCTCGAAAAAGGCGAAACAACTGTCCTTGTAATACCCATTGACGCCGCCGCTCCTAAAGGCAGGCTCATTCTCCCACAGCAGCAGACTATCCGTGATATTCTCGAAAAGGGTGGGCTTGTTACGGTATGCCGCGATACGGAGTTAAAACAGGCTCTTTCCTCTCTTTCGGAGAAGCCGAAAATCGTTATCACCGATTCACAGGCCTTCGGCAGGGTTTCAAGGGATACTCCCGAGGACATCCTTCTTACCTCCTTTTCAATTCTTTTCGCCCGTTATAAGGGGGATTTAGAGGAGGCAGTACGTGGTGCTGCAAGGCTTAAGGACTTAAAGGACGGGGATAAGGTGCTTATCTCCGAGGGCTGTACCCACCACCGTCAATGCGGCGATATCGGAACGGTAAAGCTTCCGAAATGGGTAAGGGAATATACGGGAAAAAACATTGAATTTTCCTTTACCTCGGGAGGAGAATTCCCCGACAACCCGTCGGAATACGCTCTTGTTATCCATTGTGGCGGCTGTATGCTTAATGAAAGGGAAATGAAATCGAGAATAAGCCGCTGTAAGGCAGCAGGCGTACCCGTAACCAATTACGGTATCGCTATAGCAGAGCTTCACGGTATTCTTAAAAGGAGCCTGAGCCCCTTTCCCGATATAATGAAAATACTTGATTAGTATAAGGTCGCCTCTAAAAACCTATGCCATTTCTCTGCACTATGCCTTTAGCTGTCATATTGCCCCAAATTTTCTTGAAATACATCAAGTATTACTGCGAAAATTTAGTACAATCTTATAATTAGTGTGTGTCCAATAACTGTTCTATGAACAGTTATTCAGCCTGTCGATAAACCCCATATTCCGCCCGGAATATGGGGTAAAATAATATC
>JAEDHF010000192.1 GCA_016297165.1 Oscillospiraceae bacterium
ATGACAGCTAAAGGCATAGTGCAGAGAAATGGCATAGGTATTCAGAGGAGACCGTAAGTATTTTTGGAGGAAACGAACCGTGAAAAGTTTAAAAACGAGAATAATTATTTCTTTTGTTACAACAGCGTCGGTGCTTGTGCTTGCCTTAGGCTTATTTACTACCCTTTCCGCTTATTTCGGAGCCCTCGAACAGTCAAAGGAGAATATGAATTCCTTTGCGAAGCTTGCTGCCGAGCGAATAGAGTACGAGGTACAGGCTTATTCCAATATAGCTGTTGACCTGGGCGGTAACCCCGAATTCTCGGACACCTCCTCCGATGCCGATACGAAAAAGGCGCTTATTGATTCCTTTGTAAAGCATTACGGTCTCGAACGAGGAAACATAATCGGCGTCGACGGAAAGAGTATCTTCGACGGAAAGGATTATAGCGACCGTGTTTACTATCAGAAGGCTATGGAGGGTGTTCCCTACGTTTCCGACCCCGTAGTATCGAAGATAACCGGACAGATGACTATTATTATTGCCGCTCCCCTCTGGGAAAACGGCGCTCTTGGCGGAAAACCCGTGGGCTGTGTATATATTGTTCCTAAGGAAACCTTCCTTATCGATATTATTAACTCCATAAAATTTGCGGATAATGCCGACGCATACATAATCAGCAAGGACGGCGTTATTATCGCCAATAAAACCTTAGAGGAAACCGCACAGCAGATAAATATTGAAGAGCTTGCAAAGACGGAGCCCAAATATACCGAACGTGCCGCTATCCACGCTAAAATGAGAAACGGCGAGGAGGGCTTCGAGAAGTATAACGAGGGAGAGACGAGATTTATCGCCTATATTCCCATTGACTGCGCTTCGGGCGGCTGGACCTATGCCCTTACGGCAGGACACATGAACCTCGTTCAGACCTCCACAACAATTTTCATTATATCCATGATTTTCGTTGCAATCTCCATACTTGCAGTTATTATCGTAGCTATAAGAATGGGCGTCTCTATCGGTAATCCCATAAAGCTTTGCAGCGACCGTCTCGATAAGCTTGCAAACGGCGACCTTAAGAGCGATGTGCCTAAAACAAAGAGAAACGACGAAATTGGCGTGCTTGTTGACGCTACGAGCCGAATCGTAAGCAATATGAATTCGGTAATCTCAGATATGCACCGTATTTTAGCCGCTATGGCAGGAGGCGATTTCGGAGTAGCTACCGATATCAATTCCGCCGCCTATAAGGGCGATTTCGAGGAGCTTCTTACCTCCGTTTCCGGTATCAGAAGCGATTTAAGCTCCGCCTTAAGCCGTATAAATACGGGTGCGGAACAGGTTGCGGCAGGCTCGGGTCAGCTCTCCGCAGGAGCGCAGTCCCTTTCTATCGGCGCAACTACACAGGCGGCTTCTATTGACGAGCTCGCCGAAGCTATCAACAGAATTTCCAATCAGATTAACATTACCGCCGAGCATGCGGCTGCAGCCAAGAAGGAAAACGAAAATACAAACGCCGAGCTCAATATCTGCAACGAACAGATGGAGCGTATGGTTTCCGCTATGGACACTATTACCTTAAAGGCCAACGAAATCGGAAAAATCATCAAGGCTATCGAGGATATCGCCTTCCAGACCAATATTCTTGCTCTTAATGCGGCTGTTGAGGCTGCCCGTGCAGGAGAAGCAGGCAAGGGCTTTGCGGTTGTTGCCGACGAGGTACGAAATCTCGCAGGAAAGAGCGCCGAGGCGGCAAACAGCACCACACAGCTTATCGAGGAAACTGTCCGTGCCGTTGAGGAGGGCTCAAAAATTTCCGGAGAAACAGAGAAATCTCTCCTTAATGTTGTTGAAAATTCAAAGCGTGTTCTCGAATCCGTTTCCCGTATTTCCGGCGCAACGGCAGAGCAGGTTAAGGCTATCGGCGATGTTTCCACAGGTATAGATAAAATCGCAGGAGTTATCCAGACCAACTCATCTACCGCAGAGGAAAGTGCTGCTGCAAGCGAGGAGCTTTCAAGCCAGGCAGACACCCTTAAATCCCTTGTCGGAAAGTTTACCTTTAACGACTAAGCAGGAATAGAATATGAAGCTTATAAAGCATGACAAGGTAAGAGCAGCTATGACGGACCCTTCCGTAAATCTGTCACTTATCGGATTTTTCCAGATTTCGGAGGAAACGGTAACCGAGCTTATGGGCGAGCTTAAGGTTGACGGAGTAACTGCACAAAGGGAATATAACGCAATCTGGGTCATAACGAAATGTAAGCTTAGGGTATTCGGCAGCATAGCCTGGAACGAGGAATATTCCGTTACGGGCTTTATATCGAAGATATCCCGCGCTACCCTTAACATTGACGTAGAAATAAGGAATAAGGCAGAGAAGCTTTGCGGCTGCCTTAAGACCGAAATCTGCGCCCTCGACCTCGATACGGGAAAAATCAGAAAGACCTCTACCGTCGGCATTGACGAAAGCTTTACCGAGGAGTCTCCCGAGGTGGAAATGGATTTTTCAAAATTCGATACCGAAAATCTCTCCGAGGCAGACAGAGTACAGGTTAAATACGCAAGCATCGACTACGCAGGTCACGCAAACAACAAGGAATATATCCGCTTTATGCTTGATACCTATACGGTAGCGGAGCTTAAGGAGCGCCCCATTAAGGAAATGGAAGTAATCTATTCGGGGCAGAGCTACGAAGGCGACATTCTTTCCGTGTGCAAGAAATGCGGCGAAAGCGATATTGTGGCTATCCGAAAGGATGACGGATATATCGTTAAGTGTGAAATTATAAGAGAATAACAGAAATCTCCCCTACGGCGTTTGCCGTGGGGGAGATTTTGTGTGTTCACATATACCGGTAACTATCTTACCTGTTCTTAAGTACAAAATTCCAGGAATCCCGACACATTTCCTCAAGGTTATGGG
>JAEDHF010000033.1 GCA_016297165.1 Oscillospiraceae bacterium
AGCTCCAGCCGATTTTCCGGCTTAAAATAAATTGACTGCCTTAAAGGCAGGCTCGTTTCCGGTAACGGAAACTTAATATGAGGAAGCGTTCCCGAGTGGCCAAAGGGGGCAGACTGTAAATCTGTTGCGTTAGCTTCGGTGGTCCGAATCCACCCGCTTCCACCAGCAAAAAGCGTTCAAATCACTATGATTTGGACGCTATTTTGCTGTTATGGAATCGAGGATGAATTCGGACGACGAATAGGAGCATAAGCTCCGTCCACCCGCTTCCACCAATTAAGCTTCCACCAATAAAAAAGTGCCTGAGTCACTCTGACTCAGGCGCTTTTTTATTCTCTCCAGGGAGCCTTATCCGTACGCTCCCTTATTATTCCCTTAATGAACTCTCCCGTATCGCTGATGATATCGTTCATAATGAAAATGCTTGAGCTTTCGTCCTTATCGTTAACTGCCCAGACGCAACCCGAAAGCCCGTTATCATCCAGCCAACGAAGCCACTCTTCGGTAGAAGCCCTGTCGATATCGCCGTTTCCGTCGGAGCTTACGCTTCCCCATTCCGTTACGAAAAGGGGCACTCCCGCCTTTAACGCCTTATCGCCGTAATCTCTGAGCCATTCCTTGTGGGTACCTGCATAGAAATGAAGGGCATAAGCTATATTTTCGCCCTCTACGGGAGTTTTCGCCGCAGCGGTAACCTCCTGTGACCAGTTAGGGGTACCTACTACGATAAGATTATCGGAATACTCCCTTATTACGGGGATAATAGTCTCTGCGTAGGCTCTTATATCCTTCCATTGTACGTCCTTCGGCTCGTTATATATTTCGAAGATTATGTTGTCGTAGCTTCCGTATTTTTCAGCCATTCTTCCGAAGAACTCCGCCGCCTTGCCGGGGTTTTTGTGAGCGCCGTGGGAATGCCAGTCTATTATTACATAAAGCCCCTTATTTATCGCCGCCTCAATAACGGTATCCAGCCTCTCTATATCGCTCTCATCGTAAGGCACGCCGTTATCGTCTATTCCGTAGGGAAACCGCAGGATTTCACAGCCGAAATCCTCCGCCATAAGGTCAACATATCCGGCGGTATAGTATTTCTGTGACCAGTTGCTCCAGAAAAAGCTCATACCGTTAACTCTGACAGGGTCTCCGCTTTTCGAGCCGATAATCCTGTTCCCGTCGGTTTTAAGCTCGCCGTAAAAGGCTACGGGGCCGCCCAAAGCTTCGGGAATTTCCGTCTTTTCTGTTACGGCAGAGGTGTTTTCTTCCTTAATCTCGCTGCTCACGATGCTGCCTTTTGCCTCGCTTTCCTTAATATTCCCTTCCTTATTTCCTCCGCAGGAGGCAAGCATAACCGCCGCAGCAAGAATAGCGGCAGTATTTATAATAAATCTGTACTTTTTCATATAATCAACTCCGTTTTTTTTAATTATAGCATATTATCCGATATGTTTCAACATATTTCTATCATATATATCATATTATGTATATCTATATTTTTAGTCTCTATTATCGTCTCCGGCTATGAATTTTAACAAAATTTACTTTATTTTTACGATTATAGCCATATTTTTATTGACTAACTGCCTTTAAATATATATAATAATGGTATATGACAGGGGGATTGTTATGAAAAACAGTATATTTAAAAACATAAGAGATAATTCGAGAGATTTCAATAACAGCTCTATCTATATTGCGTGCGTGGCATTTGCAATCATTTCGGGCTTTATGTGCATTGTGAATATTTTTACGGGCTCTACCGAGATGAGCTTCATTACCGCAGGACTCAGCGGCTGGTTCATAATTACCGCTTTATTCTATAAGCTTTCGAGAAGCTCCTTCCTGATGATACTTTTCGTGGATATAGCCGTTTATGCAGTAATGATGTATTTCCTTATAAGCGGCGGCGTCGGCGGCTTCAGTATTGTCTGGATTCTTGTTGTTCCGCCTATTGCAATACATTTTATCGGGCTTTATTACGGCGGAATACTTAGTATTCTTATCTGTATCTCTAATGCAGTATATCTCTGGTCACCCCTTTACGAGCTGGGATATAAATATTCCGAGGTATATCGGGTAAGATTCCCTATCGTTTATTTCTTTATAATGCTGGTCTGCTTTGGAATGAATTACTCGATAATAAAAATTAGAATGAGACAGCAGCAGCTTATCGAGGAAGCAAGAAGAGCCGAACGCTCAAAGTCTGACTTCCTCGCTAATATGAGCCACGAAATAAGAACTCCTATGAACGCAATAGTGGGTATGTGTGAGCTTATATTAAGAGAAGAGGGTATAACCGAGGCTATAAGCGAGCATTGTTTCAATATCCAGAATGCGGGCCGTAACCTCTTACAGATTATTAACGATATCCTCGATTTCTCGAAGATTGATTCGGGAAAAATGGAGCTTATCGAGGAGGAATTCAATATCGCCTCTACCCTTAACGATGTTGTTAATATGGCTATGGCGAGAAAGGGGGATAAGGCTCTCGAAATTATCGTTGAGGCTGACCCCGATATCCCCTCGGGTCTTATCGCCGACGAGATAAGAATCCGACAGGTTATCATAAACTTTATGACTAACGCAATAAAGTTTACCGAAAAGGGCGCCGTTGTCCTAAAGGTAAGCCAGACAAAGCAGGATTACGGTATAAATCTTAATGTTTCGGTAATCGATACGGGTATAGGTATCTCCCCCGAAAATCTCGAAAAGCTCTTCACAAGCTTCCAGCAGGTTGATACAAGAAAGAACCGTTCCGTAGAGGGTACCGGTCTCGGTCTTGCTATCTCTAAGCGTATGGTTGCCCTTATGGGCGGCTTTATAAATGTTTCAAGCGTTTACGGCCAGGGCTCGGAATTCAAGTTCGTTATCCCTATGAAGGTCGCAAATCCCAAGCCCTTCGCAAGCGTTGACAATCCCGGAAGCGTTAACGCCACAGCCTATATCAATCTCGAAAAATTCCTGCCGCAGGTTGCATATCATTACCGCAACCTTATAAAGCATATAGGAAAACAGCTCCATATAAACTTCACCTTCTGCAGCACCTTCGAAGACCTTAAGGAGCATATTGAGGCCGAAAAGGTGATGTACTGCTTTATCGGTAAGGAGGAATATCTCGCAAATAAGGAATATTACTCCTCCCTGTCCGATAGTATAAGCGTCGTTATTATACAGGACCGTATGAATGCAGTAGTACCGCCGCCCAATATGAAGTGTATCTATAAGCCCTTCTACGTTCTCTCTGCGGCTTCGGTACTTAATAACGAAAGCGTTATAGCGAGCATAACCGACAGAAGAAGCGGAGGTATAAGCTTTACTGCTCCTAAGGCGAGAATTCTTATCGTTGATGATAATATTATTAACCTTAAGGTTGCGGTAGGACTTATGAAGCCCTATAATATGCAGGTTCTTACGGCAGACAGCGCTAAAACCGCTATCGCTATGCTTCGTTCGAAGGATTACGACCTGGTATTTATGGACCACATGATGCCCGAAATAGACGGCGTAGAGGCTACCGGTATGATAAGAGCTACCGAGGGCGAATATTATAAGAAGCTCCCCATTATCGCCCTTACCGCTAACGCTATTAACGGCGTCCGTGATATGTTCATAAACGCAGGCTTCTCCGACTTTATGGCTAAGCCTATAGAGCTTTCGACCCTTGACCGTATTCTTAAGACATGGCTTCCTAAGGAGCTTATTAAGTCCGGCTCCGCTCCTAAGAATATAGTCGCTAACCCCAGACGGCGTAAGGAGGATAAAAAGCCCGTAGATAGCGGCGTATTGTTCAGCCCCGAAAAGGGTCTCGTATATACGGGCGGAGACGAGGAGATTTACCTCGAAATCCTCGATATTTACGTTAAGAAGGGTCCCGGTAAAATAGAGGAATTAGAAGGCTTTTTCCATGATAAGGACTGGAAGAGCTACGTTATCGAGGTTCACGCTTTAAAGAATACCTCTCTTTCTATAGGCTCCGTTCCCCTCTCCGAGCTGGCTAAAAAGCTGGAGCTTGCAGGAAAATCGGGGGACTACGACGTTATCGAAAAAGAACATAGCGACCTTATCGAGCTTTATAAAAAGGTTATCGAAAAGGGTAAGGAGCATCTTGATGAAATTGCTCCCGAGCCGAAGGAGGCTGCCGCCGAGGTGGTTACCGAGCAGTCGGTTATGCCCGAAATGGATATGGCTCTCCTTATGGACTATGTAGAAAAAATCTCCGCCGCCTGTGATGAGTTCGACGGAGATAAGATAGAGGAGCTTACCGAGGAAGCCTCCTGCTACAAATATCAGGGGCTCGATTTAGCCGAATATTTCGGAAAGGTTAAGGCTCTTGCTCTTGACTATGAATACGACGAAGCCGCTAAGGCGGTAAAGGCTATCCCCGATAAGCTTAAATCGGGCAGGACTGCATAAGAAAGGAGGAGCTTATGAAAACTAAGGCATTACTCGGAATTTCCACAGACTGCACCGCCGATATCACAGCGGATATGCTCGAGCAATACGGCGTTGACGTTATATACTTCTATATAACTACAGAAACGGGACGTTTCCGTGATATGGACGAGATTACCTCCCGTAACGTTATCGACTATATCCAGAGCGGAAAAAGAAAAATGCTTTCCGCTCCGCCCTCCGTTTATGAATACGAGGACTTCTTCGACAGTCAGATTAAAAAGTATGAAAAGCTTATCCATATCTGTATCGGCTCAAAAATAAGCCATGCCTACGATAACGCAGTTATTGCCGCTAAGAAATACGAGGGCAGGATTACCGTAATCGACTCGGCGCAGGTTTCTACAGGAATTGCTCATGTTGTATTAAGAGCCTGCCGCCTCAGGGACGAGAAGAAGCAGGCTGACGAAATAGCGGAAGCGCTTGATGATATGAAGGACATGGTATCAAGCTCCTTCAGCGCCGAAAGCGCAGAATATCTCTATTATAACGGAAGAATTCCCGAGGTGGCGGCTAAGCTCTGCCGTGCATTTAACCTTCACCCTATTCTCGGCGTAAAGAACGGCTATCTTAAGCTTTTACGTATCGGTATAGGAAACTATGACAGGGTTATTAAGAAATATATCAAGCGCCAGCTAAGTGATAAGGAAAATATCGATAACGATCTCCTGTTTGTTACCACAGCGGGCTGCAGCGTTAAAACCCTCAATATGGTAAAAAAAGAAATAGAAAAGCACCTCCATTTCAAGGAGATTATCTTTACCGAAGCCTCCGCCACAGTATCCGGTAACTGCGGTCCCGGAACGGTAGGAGTACTTTTCGTTACGAAATAAGGAGATTACATATTATGAAGCATATACTGATTGTTGACGATAACAAGACGAACCTTACCTCCGCAAAGCTGGTACTTAACGATATCTATAAGGTTACTCCCGTAATCTCGGGAGCACAGGCTCTTAAATTCCTCGAAAACAACACCACCGACCTGATACTTTTAGATATAAATATGCCCGAAATGGACGGCTTCGAGGTTATGACGAAAATCCGCGCTACGGAGAAATCCTCCCATATTCCGATAATCTTCCTAACCGCAGATAACGACGCCGAAACAGAGAGCCGCTGCCTTGAGGCGGGAGCGCTGGACTTTATAGCGAAGCCCTTTGTTCCGGGAGTAATGCGTTCGAGAATAGGAAGGATTCTTGAGCTCGAGGAGCTAAGAAAGAGTCTCGCCAATAAGCTCGAAGAGAAAATCCAGGAAGTTACCGATATGAAGAGCAAGTCCCAGAGGGACCCTCTTACGGGGCTTTTTAACCGCTCCTATACGGAGGAGCTTGTTAATAAGCGTATTTCCGAGGGGGAACACGGCGCCCTCTTTATGATAGATATGGATAACTTTAAGGCAATCAACGATAATTACGGACATATCGCAGGCGACCATACCCTTAAGATGTTCGCCGAAACTATGATAAAGTATTCCTGCGATAACGATGTGCTCTGCCGTATCGGCGGCGACGAATTCGTAATGTTCGTAAGCGGCGAAACCTCGAAGAGCGTTATCGGAAATAAGGCTTCGGATATTATATCCGACCTTTGCTATAAGCTTGAGGAATGTAAATTCGAAACGAATTCCTCCGTTTCTATCGGTATCGCACAGACCCCAGACGACGGTTCAGACTTCAACACCATATATAATGCAGCGGATAAGGCTCTTTACTATGTAAAGCAGAACGGTAAGAACTCCTACCATTTCTATAGCGATAAGAACGCCGAGGAAAACCGTCGGTTAAGCCAGTCTGTTGACCTTCAGTATCTTCGTGAATGCATGAAGCGTATCGACCCGGGCAGGGGCGCTTATCTAATGGACTACGAAAGCTTCCACCATGTATATAACTTTATCCGAAGAACGGTAGAAAGAAGTAAGCGAGAGGTACAGACCGTACTTTTCACCATCAACTCCTCGAACCCTAACGGAAGAATCGAAACCGCCGAAACCGAGGTAGCGGTTGAGCTTCTCGAACAGGCTATTTTCACCTCTCTTCGCCGTGTTGACGTTTCAACAAGGTATTCAAGCCGCCAGGTTATCGTAATCCTCCTTGACTCAAACTCCGAAAACGGCGATATGGTAGCGGAAAGAGTGGTAAACTGCTTCTATAAGCTTTATACGGGCAATAATATCACTATTGAATATGATATAGTGGAAATGGACGAAGGCGCTAAGATACCAGCAGATAAAACCGAATAACAAAAAACAGCCATAATAGGTATATGGGCAGGCATAAAGATAAGCCCCCGACTAAGGAGCACACCGCTTTTGCGGTCTGCCCCTTTTGTCGGGGGCTTTTTGTCGCTTTTTCCGCCTTTCGGCTCGGCTATATGACATTTTGCTGCGCTGCTGGGCTATCCGTAAGCTTACGCTGACTGCCCTTACCGCCGCCAACTAAGTCCTATAACCTGCCCGATAAAGGCGGAATCGGCTTAAGGCTTCTGTCAGCAGCAGGGGTTACAACCGCAGTTGTTGTTGTTTTCGCAGCCACAGCCACAGCCGTTGCTATTACCGTTACCGCAGAAAGAGAATCCGTTACCGCAGCAGCAGAATAAGAGGATTAAAACGATAATCCAGATGCAACCATTTCCGTTCATAATATGTTTCCTCCTGATTAAATATTTATGAAACGTTTCATAATATAATATATGTAGTGGGCAAAAAATTGTTACTGTATTTTTTAAAAAGGACGGGTTTTATGATTGAATTCAAGGGTTTTACCGAAAAAGCAAATTCTGTGCTGAATAAGGCTATGGAAATAGCTATGTCTATGGGTCATACCTATATAGGAAGCGAGCATATCCTCTACGGGCTTCTTTCCGAGGAGGAAAGTATAGCTTACGGACTGCTGAATAAATACGGCGTTAATTCGGGAGATTTACTTTCTAAAATGGAGCTTATGATAGGAAGGGGCGTAGCTACCCGTCTTAGTACAGGAGATTTTACTCCAAGGAGTAAGAGGATACTGGAAAATGCCTTCGCCGAGGCGAAAAATTCGCCCAATGGGGACTGCCTCGCAGGAACGGAGCATATACTCCTCTCCATTATACGGGACGAAAGCTGTTACGGCTCGGTTTTTCTTAAGGAAATGGGAGTTAATATCGGGCAGGTCTGCCGTGAATACGGGGACAGGACTATACGCAGTAATGCCCCACAGAAAAGTAAGCCCCGACCTGTTCTTGAAAAATACGGGCGTAACCTTTCGAAAATGGCGGAAAAGGGACAGCTCGACCCGGTTATCGGCAGAGAGAGGGAGATAAACGACGCTGTGGAGGTGCTTCTTCGGCGGCGGAAGAATAACCCCTGCCTTATCGGAGAAAGCGGCGTGGGTAAAACTGCCGTAGCGGAGGGGATAGCTATCCGTATTTCCGAGGGAAACGTTCCCGAGGATTTACGGAGCAAGAATATCTACAGTATCGACCTTTCGGCAGTTATCGCAGGGGCAAAATACAGGGGCGACTTCGAGGACAGGGTTAAATCCATTATTGAGGAAACTATAAGCGACGGAAACGTTATCCTCTTTATTGACGAGATTCATTCTATCGTAGGGGCAGGAGCCGCAGAGGGCGCAATCGACGCAGCAAATATACTGAAGCCCGTTTTAGCCAGGGGGGAAATACGGGTAATCGGCGCTACTACCTTCGAGGAATACAGGAAGTATATCGAAAAGGACGGAGCCCTTGAACGGCGATTCCAGCCCGTAGTTATAGAGGAAACCTCCCCAGAAGCTACGATAACCGTCCTTAAGGGCATACGCAAAAGGTACGAGGCCTACCATAACGTAAGGATTACCGACGAAGCTATAGCTTCTGCAGTAAGTCTCTCGGTAAGATATATGGAAAACCGTAAGCTCCCCGATAAAGCCATAGACCTTATGGACAGAGCCTGCTCCATGGTAAGGATAGGAGCGTATAATAATCCGGGAGAGCTGGAAGCTCTAAAAAGGGAGCTTTTCCTTTTAGGGCAGGAGAAAAACAGCGCCGTAATAAGCGAGGACTTCGAAAAGGCGGCGAAAATACGGAACAAGGAAAAGGCGATTGAGGAAAAATGCCTTGAGCTGGACGGAAAAAGCGATAAGAAGAAATTGCCCGAGGTAAAAGAAGGGGATATAGCGAAGGTTGCTTCTATAATAAGTAAAATCCCCGTAGAGGAGATTTCGAGGGACGAGGCGGAAAGGGTGCTTACTCTTGAAGCGGAGCTTAAAAAGCGTATAATCGGGCAGGATAAGGCGGTAAGGGCAGTTTCCGAGGCAATAAGACGAAGCCGCTCGGGAATATGCAGGAAAAACCGACCCTCGGGAAGCTTCCTTTTTGCCGGGCCAACCGGAGTAGGAAAAACCGAGCTTTCGAAGGCGCTTGCCGCTACGGTTTACGGCGACGAAAAGGGGCTTATCCGCTTCGATATGTCGGAGTATATGGAAAAGCACAGCGTTTCGGGGCTTATCGGGGCTCCTGCAGGATATGTAGGCTATGAGGACGGGGGACGGCTTATTGAAGCGGTTAAGCAGAAGCCCTACAGCGTTATTCTCTTTGACGAAATAGAAAAGGCTCACCCCGACGTCCTTAACCTCCTGCTGCAGGTTCTCGACGAGGGAGTAATTACCTCGGCAGACGGGCGGCGTGTCAGCCTTAAAAATACTATAATAATAATGACTACCAATATAGGCGCCCGTTGTATTACCGAGGAAATAGGCTCTCTCGGCTTTATTTCCCCGGAAAAGGATAATTCCCCTATTAAGGTTGAAAACGACCTTAAAAATAGCTTCAGCCCCGAATTTCTTAACCGTATTGATGAAATCGTAATTTTCGATAAGCTTTCTAAGGAGGCTATCGAAAAAATATGCAGGAATATGACAGAGGAGCTTAAGGAAAGAACGGCGGAGAGAGGCTACTGCCTTAAAGTTACGGATACTGCAATAGAAAAGCTAAGCAGTATCGGCTACAGCGAAAAATACGGCGCAAGGCACCTTTCACGCACAATAACCGCACTTCTCGAGAATCCTATTTCCGAGGAAATTCTTTCGGGTCGGAAGAATAAAGAGATAGTTTTTGATGAAAATGATATTATAGCCCTTGAAAATAAGGTAAGAATATGATAGAATATTTGTGTATCTGACTATACCGAAGGACGAGGGATAAGCTATGGGAAAAAGAGCAGGAATTATTGACGAGATAAGAGGAATCGCCTATATACTTATGGTGCTTTACCATATCTATTACGATATAGCCTGTATCTATCTTATAGACCTGCCCGACGTGGTGGATATAATAATGCGGTTTCTGCAGCCCTTTATTGCAGGCACATTTATCTTCGTGGCAGGCATTTCCGCCAACTATTCACGGAACAATTTCAAGCGCGGCGCTCTCTACTTCTTTATCGGCATGATGTTTACCTTTGTGACCTCGGTGGTAATGCCCTCGGAAACGATTCTCTTCGGCGTTCTTCATTTTATCGGCGTTGCGGCTATGATTTACGGCTTTATCGGACGTTTTACCGAAAAAATACCTGCCTGGCTTGGAGTTTTCCTTTTCGCCCTCCTCTATTTCGTAACAATCAGCGTTCCCCGTGGCTATTTAGGCTTTGACGGAATTTTCAGAATCGACCTGCCGACTGCCCTTTATTCGAGTCCCAATCTCTTCCCCTTAGGCTTCCCCGACGCAAGGTTCTCAAGCGCCGACTATTTCCCTCTTATACCTAACCTGTTCCTTTTCCTTGCGGGAAGCTCCCTCGGCACGCTTTTCAAAAGCGGAAGAATGGCGAAGGGTATGTATATGGTGAGGTTTAACGGTCTCGCCTTTATCGGTAGGCACGGTATCTGGATTTACATTCTCCACCAGCCTGTAATAATCATTTTACTTGAGCTTATTTTTAAGCTTTGCGGAATGAATACGCTGTTTTTATGATATGAAAATGCCCCGTCGGGATACCGACGGGGTTTTGCTGTTCTTTCTTTATAAGAATACCCAATAAAAAAACAGCCCCGTCGGGGCTGTTTCCTATCTCCAGCTTACGCTGTTATCGCCTACGCTTAGCACATACACATCGCAGAAACGGGCGCCCCAGCGGCAAGCGTCATCGTAGTTAGTCTCGGTAATGCCCATAAAACAGTCAACGAGAACTCCTGCCTCGGTAAGATCTCCCGTATCGGAAGCGACAGCGTAGCCGTAAACATGGCTTCCGTCCTTCGAAACGATATAGAGCTCGGAGCCGAAGGGGATAATCTCGGGGTCAACCGCCACAGAGCCCACCACAAGCGGCCGTCCGCTATAGGTACCGCAGCCCTCTCGGGCGGTATAAGCGGTCGCCTTTCCGCTAAGCTTATACTCGTAGCTTTCGGGGATTCCGTTTACGAGGCGGAAATTTCCCTCCCGCTTACTTACGGGCTCATTTTTCGCAGTTCCCACAAGTATAACCTCGTCGATAGGCTCGGTTTCTTCCTCGACGATAGCCTTAGAATTCACAATCATACCGTTTACGTATTTATTCCGTATGAGCTTCGTAGTAATGCCCGAAACGCCCTCGGTATCGAGGATTTCCTCGCCGAGCTTATGGTTAACGCTCTCCTTTCGGATAGTCTTATAGGGCACAACCTCGGTAACACGATACTCCCTGTATTCAACACGATGCACCTTTATAATAGTATCGTTCTCGGTTATAAGGCATTCCGCCGTCGGATAAACCTCGTCGTTGCTATCGAGGGTTATACCCTGTTCCCGTAAGACCTCGCCCACGGTAACCTCGTCGGCTCTCGTCTCTATTACTGCATTATCCGCATTTATATAGACCCTGTAGCCCCTTCCGTTATCGGCGAAAGCGGCGCCCGTAAGGAGGAAAACTGCCGCTATAATAATTATCGCCGCAAAGGGCACTGCCACAGGACTACCGCCGAAGCGTTTACGGATAGAATTAAGCTTATATCTGAGGTTCATAGTTTTCTCCTTTCTAAGGTTTATGTAATGTTCTATATCTTATGTTCTACAAGCTGATTATATCCCTATATTTCGGTAATGTCAAATAAATCCAGAACCCCGATTTTGTTGAAATTGACTAAATTTGTTTCAATTTAGTAGCAAAATCGTCCCTTCATTCCTTAATTTGGTAATTTTATGTCACCATTTTTTACAGATAGTAGATTTAATTTCGTTAAAATCTACAAAACGTAAAAAATGTCGGAAAATGGCATTATAAAGCCAATTTTCAGCATTTCAGCGCAAAAAATAACGCCTATAGGGAGTATAGACCCTATAGGCGTATTTATTCAGTTATAAGAAATTACTTTCTCTTCTTAGCAACGATGAATGCGCCGCCTGCTACGAGAGCAAGACCTGCAACAACTGCAACATCAGCAACACCTGTGTCAGGAGAGCCCTTTGTGCTGTCTGTAGATGCGTCAACATCGCCTGCCTTAGCAGGTAATACGTCAACGCCGTCTAACTTAATGCCAGCAACCTTGATAGGATCGCTGCCCCACCACTTCTGGAGGCAAACCTGTGCATAGAAGTCCTCGTCTGTGTATGTGCCGAAGATACCGTCGGGGATAGCTACTGTTAATTCATACTTACCATCAGCAATCTTTGTGCACTTAAGATCTTTATCACCGTCAGGACCGCTGAAGAAGTATTCTTCTCTCTGATCCCAGCCGCAAGCAGTACCGTTAAACATTACGCCGCCGCCGAAGTCTTCATCATCAGCAGTATTTAATACGAAGGTGATTTCCTTTGTATTTGTGTAGTCAGTGCCGTAGAACATAAAGTCATAGGTGTACATAGAGGAGAGGTCGAAGGGAAGAGCATTGGGGTCATCGGAAGGAGCCTTAGGCTCTTCTTCGTCAGAAGGAGTTGCTGTTTCTGTTTCTGTAGCTGTACCTGCTGTGGCTTCATGCTTAACGGGAGCGATAGAAGCATTACCGTTAGCGTCGAAGGAAATCATTTCAGCGCCTGCTGTATCCTTAACTACCATAGAAACAACTTCAATGGGAGAGAAGTCACCGCCGTTGTAATCCTGGTAAGCGATCTGAACGAGCTGTGCGCCGTCGATTACGCTGTTTGTATCATCAACAGGCATAACAATCTTGTATGTATAATCGCCGAGAGTTTCAGCAATCATAGCCTTTCCTTCATCAACAGTATTTATACCGATAGCTTCATCATTTACGCCCCAGAAATCCTTAGCGTTCCAGTTATGGGTCTTATCGCCTTCCTTCTGGCTCGAAAGAACGAGAGCGCCGCCGAAATTACCTTCAAACCATTCTGTATCGGTAGCTCTGTAGGTTACCTCAACGGAACCAATCTTAGAAAGGTCAAGGCCGTAATCTATGATGTCCTTGTCCTTAGCGTCAACTGTACCGTCGGAATAGAGAACGGGCATCCACATACCTGTCTGGCTAAAGAATATGCCGTTCTGTTCTACAGTAACGAGCTCAGCGCTTACTGCTGTAGCGAGTGCGGCTGTAGCTACGGAAGCGGCAGCAACACAAGAAATTAACTTTCTTAACTTCATTTTTAGTATCCTCCTTAAATTAAACCGATAATGCTTTCCGCATTATCATTTATCGTAATTATACAGGAAAATCGTTACATAGTCAATATACAAAATAACTAAATCTATCTTTATAAAATAGGCAAAACGATTAAAGTAATTAGCTAAAAATGGCGAATTTAAGCTAATTACGGGAGTAGGAAATTTGCACAAAAAACAGGACCTCCGAGGAGGTCCCATTTATTATTTACTTAGAAGATTCTTCGAATCGAAATTACTTTCTCTTCTTGGAAACTACTACTGCAGCAGCAGCCATGATAGCGGGAACAACTGCGAGAGCAACACCTGTACCGGGGTTCTCGTCTTCGCCAGCTTCATC
>JAEDHF010000193.1 GCA_016297165.1 Oscillospiraceae bacterium
CTTAACCTTGCTATGCAGTTAGAGAAAAAGGGCGTATTGAAGGAATGTCAGACGGAGCTTCTCGGCACAAAGAGCAGCAGTATCGAAAGGGCAGAGGACAGAGAGCTTTTTAAAGAGCTCTGCGAAAGCCTCGGCGAACCCGTTCTCCCTTCGGATATTGCAAATACCATAGAGGACGGCTTAAGAATAGCAAGAGAAATCGGCTATCCCGTTGTGCTTCGTCCTGCCTTCACCTTAGGGGGAACAGGAGGCGGTTTTGCCGATAACGAGGAAGAATTCCTGCCCCTTATAAAGAACGGTCTTGCTCTTTCTCCCGTGCATCAGGTTCTTGTTGAAAAAAGTATAAAGGGCTATAAGGAAATCGAGTACGAGGTTATGCGTGACAGCAACGACACCGCCATAACAATCTGTAATATGGAAAACCTGGACCCTGTGGGCATTCATACAGGCGACTCCATAGTAGTCTGCCCCTCACAGACCTTAACCAATAAGGAATACCAGATGCTTCGTGACAGCGCACTTAAGATTATAAGAGCACTGGAAATCGAGGGCGGCTGTAACGTTCAGTTTGCACTTGATACAAAGTCCTTCAAGTATTACCTTATTGAGGTTAACCCGAGAGTTTCCCGTTCCTCTGCCCTCGCTTCGAAGGCAAGCGGCTACCCTATCGCAAGAGTTTCCGCAAAGGTGGGCGTTGGTATGACCCTCGACGAAATAAGAATCGCCAACACTCCCGCATCTTTCGAACCTACCCTCGACTATATCGTAACAAAAATGCCACGATTCCCCTTCGATAAGTTTACCGACGCTAATAACTCCCTCGGCACACAGATGAAGGCTACGGGCGAGGTTATGAGCGTGGGCAGAACTGCGGAGGAAAGCCTTCTGAAGGCAGTCCGCTCTCTTGAAATCGGACTTTATCACCTGCAGCATAACAAGTTCGAAAAAATGTTCACAAAGGAGCTTGAGGAGTATATAAAGGTAGGCTCCGACGACAGAATTTACGCTATTGCGGAGCTTCTTCGCCGCGGCTGTCCCTGTGAGGATGTAAACAGCGTTACAGGCATTGATATGTTCTTTATAAGAAAGCTTAAGAACATCACCGATACCGAAACGCTCCTTAAGAATAATCCCTTTGATAAGGACGTATTATACGAAGCTAAAAGACTGGGCTTCTCCGATAAGGAAATCGGAAGACTCTGGAAGAGTGATGAAATTGCCGTTTACGAAATGAGGAAGAAGGAGAATATTCTCCCTGTCTATAAGATGATAGATACCTGCGCTTCGGAATTCAAGAGCTATATCCCTTATTTCTATTCTACCTATGAGTATGAAAACGAGTCCATTATCTCCGATAAGAAGAAAATCGTAGTTTTAGGCTCCGGTCCTATAAGAATAGGTCAGGGCGTCGAGTTCGACTATTCAACCGTACACGCCGTTCAGACCATTAAAAAGGCGGGCTATGAGGCAATTATAATCAACAACAACCCCGAAACGGTTTCTACCGATTATACCACCTCGGATAAGCTCTATTTCGAGCCTCTGTGTGTTGAGGACGTTCTGAATATTATTGAGCTTGAAAAGCCTGTGGGCGTTGTAGCCTCCTTAGGCGGCCAGACTGCCATTAACCTTGCCGCTCCCTTAGCGGAACGTGGAGTTAAGATAATCGGTACCGACTGTGAGGCTATCGATAAGGCGGAAAACAGGGACAGCTTCGAAAAGCTTCTTCTTGAGCTTAATATCCCACAGCCAAAGGGTAAGGCTGTAACAAATATTGAGGACGGTATTAAGGCAGCCGAGGAAATCGGCTATCCCGTTCTTGTCCGTCCGAGCTTTGTTCTCGGCGGTAGGGCTATGCAGATTGTAGCCAATGAGGAAATGCTCCGTCATTATCTTAAAACCGCCGTTGAGGTGGATAAGGATAAGCCTGTGCTTGTTGATAAATATATCAGGGGCAAGGAGGTTGAGGTTGACGCAGTATGCGACGGAAAGAACGTATTTGTTCCCGGAATTATGGAGCTTGTTGAAAGAACGGGTGTCCATTCCGGCGACTCCATAAGCGTTTATCCTACCTACAGCATTTCTTCAAAGGTAAAGGAAACCATTCTTGATTATACAAGACGTCTCGGACTCGGAATAGGTATTATCGGACTTTTCAATATCCAGTTCATCGTTGATGAAAATGAGGACGTCTATATCATTGAGGTTAACCCCCGTTCTTCAAGAACAGTACCCTTTTTATCGAAGGCTACGGGCTATAGCCTTGCGGATATAGCTACTCTTACGATTCTCGGAACCTCTCTCCCCGAGCAGGGTATAACAGTAGGCTACCCCGATGAAAAGAAGCGCTGGTATGTTAAGGCGCCTGCCTTTTCCTTCTCGAAGCTCCGTGGTATGGACTCCTATCTTTCGCCGGAAATGAAATCCACGGGCGAGGCTATAGGCTACGATAAAAAGCTTCACAGAGCCATGTACAAGGCGCTTATGGCGTCGGGCGTCAACCTGCAGAACTACGGTACAGTAGTAGTAACCTTAGCCGACGAGGATAAGGAGGAGGCGTTACCTCTTGTTAAACGCTTCTACGATATGGGCTTTAATATAGAGGCGACTATCGGAACCGCAAACTTCCTTAAGGAACACGGCATAAGAACAAGAATCCGTCATAAGCTAAGCGAGGGAAGCGAGGAAATCCTCGATTCAATCCGTGCAGGCTATGTAAGCTATGTAATAAATACCCGTGCGGTACTGTCGGGTGTGCATTTTAAGGACGGTGCGGCGATAAGACGCTGTGCCAACGAGAATAATATTACTATGCTTACAGCTCTCGATACGGTAAGGGTTCTCCTTGACGTACTCGAAGAAACCACAATAGGCATATCTACTATTGACG
>JAEDHF010000034.1 GCA_016297165.1 Oscillospiraceae bacterium
GTCTATAGTTGAGCAGACTCGTTTCGGCGCAGAAAAGCTTATGAACGAATTAGAGGAGCTTAAGCGTGAAAAGGATAAATCCGACTTCTCCGATAAGGTTAAAGCCTCTAAAAATAAGACGAATTTAACTATTGACAGTATGTTCGATAAGGCTAACCCCGTTATCGAGCGTAAAAAGACGAAATACGTCCTTCCGAGAGAGCTTAGAATAGGCGACAGTATCCGTCTTATGGATATGGGAACGAGAGGTACGGTTATATCTCTTCCCGATAGCGGCGGAAATGTTGGTATCCAGCTTGGTATGATTAAAACAAAGACGAAGCTTGATAACATTGAGTTGATTGAAGAAAGTCAGCCTGCACCCAAGAAAAAGGGCGGAATCAAGAAAACCCTTCAGAGTAACGCAAATCGTAAGAGCAGTATGGAACTTGACATAAGGGGAATGACTTCCGACGAGGGCGTTATGGAGGTTGACAGGTTTATCGACAACTGTCTTTTAGGCGGAATCGAAACTATTACAATTATTCACGGAAAGGGAACAGGCGCTCTGCGCAGCGCAGTTCACCAATTCCTTAAGACAAACAAGAACGTAAAAAGCTATCGTCTCGGCGCTTATGGCGAGGGCGAGGCAGGCGTTACAGTAGCGGTACTGAAATAAAATAAGGGCAGTATTACCGAATCCGATAATACTGCTCCTTTTATTTTATGGTAAGAGTTCTCAGGTAATCCTTCTGTTCCTTCGTAATACGATAGCTTTCTATCGCCTTTCTGATAGTTTTGTTATGCACCCGGACGGAAAGCCTTTTTTCTTCTAAATATGGGATAATTATGTCATACTGCTTTGCGAGAGCGGTAGCGAAATACCAGGCAAGCATCATATTCACATAGTATTCCTCGGAGCGTATTCCTGCCGCCATTTCGGGGTAAATCGGGTCAAAGGCTTCGTCGAGGAAATACCTCATAAGCATACCAATCCCGAAACGGATTGTATAGGTCTTTTCGTCTGAAAGCCAGCGCTTTATTTCAGCCACAAGCCTTTCCTTATTCTTAGCGAAAGCCTTTGGCGAAAGACTGTCGCAGGTTGCCCAGTTATTTATATAGGGTAAAAACCTGTCAACCTCGGCTAAGCATTGGTCGTAATCCTTAATTTGCTCAATAATGAAGGCGTGAAGGCAGTTTTCCTCGTGATACTTATGAGGCAGTATTCTTATGAATTCACCGCCTTGCTCTGTACCGGCGAGCTCTTTAGCCAGCTTTCTTAAATCGGGTGTTCTTACACCTATTACTGCGTCGTAGGGAACATTTGGTATAAGCTTTGCGCTGAAATCCCGGTATTTTAAATCCTGAAGGGCGAAAAGCCGTTCCCTTATGTATTCTTCGGTATTCTGCATTTTAACTGTCCTTTCAGTATTGTTTAAGAGGTGACCTTAATTATTATACCATAGGATATTATGAAAAGTAAAGCATAAAATCTTGACCTTTAGTCGGAAATATGCTATACTATTCATTAAATACAATTAAGGCAATACCGCACAAAGATTGCGTGTGGATTGCGAAGTCAGATTTTTCGTCAGATTGTGCAAATCGAGTGCAGGCAGGCTGTCGCCTGTCAAGGGAAATTTGTGCAAGATGACGGAAAAGATGCAAGCAAGGCATACGCAAAGCCGCAAGGCGGTCTTTGTGCGGTGTTGCCTTAAGAAAGGTTGAAATTATGGGAAGAATAGCAGTAGTAACAGATACCAACAGCGGTATTACAAACGAAGAAGCAAAAAAGCTCGGAATTTATATGATAAATATGCCTTTTATGGTTAACGGCGAGGAATTCTTCGACGGAATAAACTCTACTTATGAGGAGTTTTTCAGAAGGCTTGCGGCAGGAGATGATGTAACCACCTCACAGCCTGCTCCCGATTCGCTTACAGAGCTCTGGGATAAGCTTCTTACCGAATATGATGAAATCGTACATATTCCTATGTCTGCGTCCTTAAGCAGCTCCTGCAGCACCGCAAGGGCTTTAGCCGCAGATTACGAGGGAAAGGTTTATGTTGTTGACAACAAGCGTATTTCCATTACACAGCGCGAAAGCGTTATCGACGCATTAAAGCTTATAGAAAAAGGAAAAACAGCGGCAGAGGTTGCGGCTTACCTTGAAGAAAATGCTTTTGATTGCAGTATTTATCTTGCAGTAAATACTCTTGAGCTTTTAAAGAAGAGTGGAAGAGTAACCGCCGCAGGCGCCGCTCTTGCAACAATTCTCGGCTTAAAGCCCGTTTTACAGATTCAGGGCGAAAAGCTTGACGCTTACGCAAAGGCGAGAGGTATGGAAAATGCCCAGAAGATTATGCTTGAGGTAGCGAAAAAGGATAAGGAAGAAAGATTTAAGGGTAAGAAGGTACATATTACCGCCGCATATTCAGGCGATAAAGCCGATGCAGAACCCTGGCTCCGCCGTATCAAGGACTATTTCGGCGATGAATCCGTTGAAATGTACGCTCTCCCTATAAGTATCTGCTGCCATGTAGGCGCAGGCGTAAAGGCTGTTTCAGTAATTCCTTATGTTGAATAATTGACATAGTTGCTTTTTCTGTTGTATAAAATAAACAAAAAACTCCCCATTTAACTAATGTTTATGGGGAGATTTGTTTAATTGTTAGCTTAAGCGCAAATAAACCACCGCTTAAAGCGGTGGAATAAAAATCTTTAGATAAAAGAAAGCCCTCCTTGTGGCATAATGAAAGTGGGTTTGGCAACCACATCATTAACGAAAAGGAGGACTGTCATATGAATGACAATCATAGTTTATCACATTCCAAGTGGAATTGCAAGTATCACATAGTATTCGCACCAAAGTATAGGAGAATGGTAATATACGGGCAAATAAAAGCGGACATAGGCAAAATACTAAGAAGCTTGTGCGAACAGAAAAAGGTAAATATAATAGAAGCGGAAGCTTGTCCCGACCATATTCATATGCTTGTGGAAATACCGCCGAATTTGAGCATAGCGCAGTTTATGGGATATCTCAAAGGCAAAAGCTCGCTGATGATATTTGACAGACACGCAAATATGAAGTACAAATATGGCAATCGCCATTTCTGGTGCCGCGGATACTATGTAGATACTGTTGGAAAGAACGAAAAGCGAATAGCAGAATATGTACGAAATCAGCTACAAGAGGATATAGCAAACGATCAGTTGACATTCAAGGAATATGTTGACCCGTTTACGGGTAGCAAGAATAAGTAAGCAAAAAAACAGCCGCTTTAGCGGCTGCTCGAAAATAAGATGCGGTTGTCAGGCTCTTCAATGTGCCTTCAGGCACAAGCCGGTAATACGCCCTTGAAGGGCGAGTGCAAACCACCAGCTCAGCTGGTGGTTTTGATTTATTCAGAAATTTGTCTTATAAAAATATTCGAAGGGAAGCCCCGATTCCTTTATTTTTTCAGCGTAGTATATCCCCACAAAGCGATAATGCCAGGGCTCGTAGGAATATCCCGTTATATCCTCATATTCCTTAGGGTATCGCATAATAAAGCCGAATTTGTACGCATTCTCCGAAAGCCAGCGGAATTCCTCGGTATTCTCGAAATCGTCGGTAATGTCATCGTGGGTTTCCCACCAGTCGGCTGTCAGTATATCAAGGGCAAGTCCTGCGTTATGCTCGCTTGTATAAGGTTCGGCTATTTCCTTTTTTGCTAAAATAAGAGCTTCTTCCCGGGTATAGCCGTTATTTATTAGTCTTTCGGTATAGCTCTCGAGGTTTTCCTGCTGTTTTCTTACGCTTCGGTAGGCGGAAACTACCATAAGGTCGATTCCGTCCCGTTTAGCGGCAGCTATCATATCTCTTCCGTAGGCGGCGCAGCGTTCGTCCATGGTGAATTGTCCCTGAACGGTATCGAGGGCTACGGTAAAATTCTCGGGCAGGGGGTTGTCTCTATTGATAAGGTAGTATGCCCAGTGATTATCAATAACGCTCCGGGTGCTTACGGACAATACCGCCTGTGCTTCGTTAAGCTTACGGTTATCGTTGGGGTGCGAACGGATTTATATGCCGAGGGCTATGTATAAACCCATAAAAAGGGTGGAAAGTATAAAAATTGTTCTTAGTTTCATTAGCTTTCCTCCTTTTAGATTATTCTATTACCATTATACCATATTGTATAAAAAAATCAATGCCGAAGAAATAATAATTTGTAAATAAAATTATATAATTCTATTGACAAGTTATTAAGAATGTGATATAATGCAGATGGATTAAGAAGAAAGGAATGGTAAGAAATGAATAAAAGCGTTTATAGCCTTGTTCTCTCCGATGATGTGGTTGAGGCGGTGGACAGACTTGCTTACCGTGAAAACATGAGCCGTTCCGCCTATATAAATAAGCTTTTAGCGGAAGCAGTATCATATACCACCCCGGAAAAGCGTATGAACGATATTTTCGGAGAAATCGAAAGCCTTATGAATAACGATGTTTTTATGGTTATGCAGCAGCCCTCCGACGCTATGCTTTCGATACGCTCCTCTCTTAAATATAAGTATAAACCCGTAATAAGATACAGCCTTGAGCTTTATCGTAGCTTCAATAAGACTATCGGACAGCTTAAGGTTTCCTTCAGGACCCAGTCGGAAAGGCTTAAAGCCGAGCTTACGGATTTTCTTAAGCTATGGGCGGAGCTTGAAAACTCGTATATTGTAAAATTCTTTCCCGACGGAATTTCATACACGATAGAGGACGGAAGATTTACCCGTACCTTCGGAATGCCCTACGGAAAGGAGAATTGCTCCGACGAAGAAATAGCTAAGGCAATTTCCGAATATATAAAAATGTTTGATGAAATACTTAAGATATACTTCGAAAATATAGCCGTAAAAAGAACGGCGGTGGCTCTTGCTACAAATCGCTACGGGGAATATCTTCGTGACGGTATTGTAATCATATAGAAAACATTTTAAAGAATAAAACAATCCGGACTGACGAGAAGCCGTCAGATGCTAGGAAACTGTATAACGGCTAGGCTTTGTGCCTGCCGTTGTGCAGTTGACGACGCAGATGGCGGTTTATCGTCAGGCTGAATAATAGAAAGGCAGTGATTTTATGAACACCAACAAATTAACTAAAAAGTCAATGGAAGTAATCGGTACTGCACAGAATATCGCAATTTCCAATTCCAATCAGCAGATTGACCAGCTTCATATTTTACTGGCTTTATTGTCTGACAGAGAGGGACTTATCCCACAGCTTCTTTCAAAAATGGGAGTTGACGAAAACGCAGTAAAATCCGAAGCGGAAAAGGCTGTTGAGGGGCTTCCTAAGGTAACGGGAAGCGGCAGAAGGGCAGACGAGGTATATATTACTCCCGAAACCGATAAGGCGCTTACCTATGCAGAAGAAACTGCGGAAAAAATGGGAGACGAATATATCTCCGTAGAGCATCTTTTTATCGGTCTTATCGAAAAGGGAAAGGATAAGACTAAGGATATCCTTTCCTCCTTCGGCATCACAAGGGATAGATTTCTTACTGCCCTTAAAAGCGTAAGAGGTAACGCAAGAGTAACGGGTGACAATCCCGAAAGCACCTATGACGTACTGAAAAAATACGGACAGGATTTAGTAGAGCTTGCCCGTAACAATAAGCTTGACCCCGTTATAGGTCGTGACAGCGAAATTCGTAATGTTATCCGTATTCTTTCGAGAAAGAGCAAGAATAACCCCGTTCTTATCGGCGAGCCCGGCGTAGGTAAAACCGCTATTGCCGAGGGTCTCGCCCTAAGAATAGTCAGGGGAGACGTACCCGATACCTTAAAGGACAGGAGCGTATTTTCCCTTGATATGGGCGCTCTTGTTGCAGGCGCAAAGTACAGGGGCGAATTTGAGGAGCGTTTAAAGTCCGTTCTTCGTGAAATTAAGGAAAGCGACGGTAAAATCATACTCTTTATTGATGAGCTTCATCTTATCGTAGGGGCAGGTAAAACCGACGGCGCTATGGACGCAGGTAATATCTTAAAGCCTATGCTTGCCCGCGGCGAGCTTCATTGTATCGGCGCAACCACTCTTAACGAATACCGTCAGTATATCGAAAAGGACGCCGCTCTCGAAAGACGTTTCCAGCCTGTTATGGTAGGAGAGCCTACCGTAGAGGACACTATTTCAATTCTAAGGGGCATTAAGGAGCGTTACGAGGTATTCCATGGCGTAAAGATAAGCGATAACGCCCTTATTGCGGCAGCTACCCTTTCCAACCGCTATATTTCTGACAGATTCCTGCCCGATAAGGCGATAGACCTTGTGGACGAAGCCTGCGCCCTTATAAAGACGGAAATGGAGTCTATGCCTACGGAGCTTGATGAGCTTTCGAGAAAGATAATGCAGCACGAAATCGAGGAAGCGGCTCTTGCTAAGGAAAACGATAAGCTTTCAGCAGACCGCCTTGAAGAAATCCGCCGTGAGCTTTCGGATATGAGAAGCTCCTTTAAGGAAATGAAGGCGAAATGGGAAAACGAGAAGGTTTCTATAACAAAGGTACAGGATATCAGAAAGGAAATCGAAAGCGTTACCGCTGAAATCGATAAGGCAAAGCGGGAATATAACCTTAATAAGGCAGCTGAGCTACAGTACGGCAGACTGCCCCAGTTAAAGGCGCAGCTTGAAGAGGCTGAAAAATCGGCAGAGGACGAAAAGGCAAGAACTCTTCTTCGTGATAAGGTTACCGAGGAGGAAATCGCTAAGATTATCTGCCGCTGGACGGGTATTCCCGTATCAAAGCTTATGGAGGGCGAGAGAGAAAAGCTCCTTAATATGGAAGGTATTCTTCATAAGAGAGTTATCGGTCAGGACGAGGCGGTAGAAAAGGTAAGCGAGGCTATTATCCGTTCCCGTGCAGGAATACAGGACCCCAACCGTCCCTTAGGCTCATTCCTTTTCTTAGGACCTACGGGCGTAGGTAAGACCGAGCTTGCGAAGGCTCTTTCCGAGGCGCTTTTTGATGACGAAAACGGAATTGTCCGTATTGATATGAGCGAATATATGGAGAAATTCAGCGTGTCCCGTCTTATAGGAGCACCTCCCGGATATGTAGGCTACGACGAGGGCGGCCAGCTTACGGAGGCAATCCGCCGTAAGCCCTATGCGGTTGTGCTTTTCGATGAAATTGAAAAGGCTCACCCCGACGTATTCAACATTCTTCTCCAGGTTCTCGACGACGGCAGAATTACCGACTCCCAGGGCAGAACCGTAGATTTCAAGAATACAATCATCATTCTAACCTCTAACTTAGGCTCTCCCTATATCCTCGACGGCATTACCGATAAGGGCGAAATTTCCGAAGAGGCGAGAAGTCAGGTTGACGCTTTGCTGAAGCAGTCCTTCCGTCCCGAATTCCTTAATCGTCTTGATGAAATCGTGTATTATAAGCCTCTGGGCAGGACGGAGATTGAAAGCATTGTTGACCTTATGATTGACGCTCTCGGAAAGAGACTTGAGGATAAACAGCTTAAAATCGAGATTACCCCCGAAGCGAAAAAGTATATCATAGATAACGGCTACGACCCTGTTTACGGCGCAAGACCTCTTAAGAGATTCATTCAGCGTAAGCTTGAAACCCTTATTGCGAGGGCAATTATTGGCGACGTATTAAGGGCAGGGGATACCGTAAGGGTAGATTCCGACGGAGAAAAGCTTTATATTGCGGATAAATAACAGGTATATTTCTCGTCGGCTATTGACAAACAGAGAAAAATGTGATAATATAAAGTGAATTGCAGAAATGAGGGTTTATCCTTTCATCATAGCAAGTTTTGACTGCCTTGTGCAGTTGAGCTGATTACTCAGCCTATTGATTCGGTTAATCCGATAACATTTTATAAGTTTGCTTATTTATTGCGGTAAGTCCGCACATCAACTTGTGAAACGGTCAATAAGAGTAGTAAAAGTATGTATGATTGCTTGCTATATAGACTCTGGAGCCCTTATAATGCACTTCGGCATAATTTATTTATAAGTGTATTGCGCATAACAGTTGATATAAGCTGTTATGCGTTTTTATTTTTGAAAAAGGATAGGAAGGACTAATGGAAAATAAATTAAAGCTCTACGGTTTCAATAATCTTACAAAGTCGCTCAGCTTCAATATCTATGATGTCTGCTACGCTAAAACCCCTAAGGAGCAGAAGAACTATATCGACTATATTGACGAGCAGTATAACAGCGACCGAATTACCGAGATTATGACTAATCTTACGGAAATGATAGGGGCACAGGTTTTAAGCTTTTCCCACCAGGACTATGACCCACAGGGCGCTTCCGCTACCTTCCTTATTGCCGACGAGACTATGATTCCGATAAAGACGGAGGCCTCGGTAGCTCACCTTGATAAGAGCCATGTTACGGTACATACCTATCCCGAATATCACCCCGATAACAGTATCGCTACCTTCAGAGTTGATATTGACGTAGCTACCTGCGGTAAGATTACGCCTTTAACAGCTCTCGACTATCTTATCGGAAGCTTCGATTCCGATATTATTACCATGGATTACCGTGTAAGGGGTTTTACCCGTAATATTGAGGGCGAAAAGCTTTTTATCGACCATAAGATTACATCTATTCAAGATTATATAAACCCTAACATTCTCGACCGCTACGACGCCGTTGATATCAACGTTTATCAGGCTAATATGTTCCATACGAAAATGCTTATAAAGGAGATGAATCTCCAGAATTATCTCTTTAATGCCGATGTTGACGAGCTTCCGCCTAAGGTAAGACTTGATATTTCCTCGGCGCTAAGACGGGAAATGATTGAAATTTTCAGCGGAAGGAATATTTACTGATGAATTATACTCAGGAGAACGCTCCTATTTACGAAGCACTTTTGCGGATGAAGAAAATGAGGATTGTTCCCTTCGACGTCCCCGGTCATAAAAGGGGAAGGGGAAATAAGGAGCTTACGGAATTCCTCGGCGAAAGCTGTATGGAGGTTGACGTTAACTCAATGAAGCCTCTCGATAATCTCTGTCACCCCGTTTCGGTTATAAAGGACGCAGAGGAGCTTGCGGCGGAGGCCTTCGGCGCGGCAAACGCCTTCTTTATGGTAGGAGGAACAACCTCTTCTGTACAGGCTATGATTATGTACGCCTGTAAAAGCGGCGATAAAATCATACTGCCCCGAAACGTACACAGAAGCGCAATAAATTCACTTATTTTAAGCGACGCTGTTCCCGTTTATGTCAATCCTGACACCAATGAAACCCTTGGAATACCCCTTGGTATGTCGGTAGCGGAGGTTCAGAAAGCAATAGAAGAAAACCCCGACGCAAAGGCTGTTCTTGTGAACAATCCCACCTATTACGGAATATGCTCAGACCTCAGAAGAATTACCGAAATCGCCCATGCTCACGGTATGCTTGTGCTGGTTGACGAGGCTCACGGTACCCATTTCTATTTCGGAGACGATTTTCCGCCAACCGCTATGGAATGCGGCGCCGACCTTGCCAGCGTGAGTATGCATAAATCGGGGGGAAGCCTTACACAAAGCTCTTTTCTTCTTATGGGCAGCAGCATAAACGCCGACTATATGCGACAGGTAATTAACCTTACCCAGACCACCAGCGCCTCCTATCTTTTTCTTTCAAGCCTCGACCTTTCAAGGAAAAGACTTGCGCTACAGGGTAAGGAAATTTTCCACGAAACCGTGAAAATGGCAGAGTATGCAAGATATGAAATCAACGAAATAGGCGGCTATTACGCCTTTTCAAAGGAGCTTATAAATAAGGACAGCGTTTTCGATTTCGACCGCTCTAAGCTTTCGGTTCATACCCTTTCCGTAGGACTTGCGGGAATTGAGGTTTACGACCTGCTGCGTGATGAATATGATATACAGATTGAATTCGGCGATATAGGAAATATCTTGGCCTATATTTCGGTGGGCGACAGAAAACGTGATATTGAGCGGCTTATAAGCGCTCTTGCTGAGATAAAGCGTGTTTACGGAAAGAGCAGTACAGGTATGCTCAGTCAGGAGTATATCAACCCTGTTGTTGCGGAGACTCCCCGTAAAGCGTTTTATTCGAAAAAGAAGTCTCTGCCCTTAGAGGAAACAGCAGGCTATATATGCAGTGAATTTGTTATGTGCTATCCTCCGGGAATACCGATTCTTGCCCCCGGCGAGCTAATTACCGAGGATATAATACGCTATATAAAATACGCTAAGGAAAAGGGCTGCCAGATGACGGGAACGGAAGATATAAGGATCGAACGGCTTAACGTTCTCCTGCAGTAACGGAAAGGAGCGAATATGGATTTATGGTTTTCGGAGTTTCATACTCCCGACGTTAAACTTTCCATAAAGGTAGAGGAACAGCTGTATAGCGGCAAAAGCGAGTTTCAGCGCATTGATGTATTCAGCTCAAAGGAATTCGGACGTTTTCTTTCCATTGACGGATATATGATGCTTACCGAAAAGGACGAATTTATCTACCACGAAATGATAACCCATGCAGCGGCGGCAGTTCACCCGAATCCTGCAAGAGTGCTTGTAATCGGCGGCGGCGACGGCGGTGTTGTAAGAGAGCTTTGCCGTTATAATGCGGTTAAGCATATCGACCTTGTGGAAATTGACGAGCTTGTTGTTGACGTATGCAAGAAATATCTGCCCTTTACGGCGTGCTCTCTCGACGACCCGAGGGTACATATCTTCTATGAGGACGGAGTTAAGTTCATACGAAGATACGAGAACAAATATGATGTAATAATCGTTGACTCAACCGACCCCTTTGGTCCCGGAGAGGGGCTTTTTACAAAGGAATTCTACGGCAGCTGCTTCAAGGCTTTAAAAGAGGACGGAATAATGGTAAACCAGCATGAAAGCCCCTTTTACGAACAGGACGCAACAGCTATGCAAAGAGCTCACAAGCGTATTGTCGAAAGCTTCCCCATAAGCAGGGTATATCAGGCTCATATTCCCACATACCCCTCGGGACACTGGCTTTTCGGCTTCGCCTCGAAGAAATATCACCCCGTTATAGATTATGACGGAGCTAAATGGAAGGCTCTCGGAATTAAGACGAGATATTATAATTCACACATTCATGTGGGTGCATTCGCACTGCCCAATTATGTAGAATCACTTCTTGAGGAAGTAGAATAAATGAAAAGGAAGGTAATTTGAAATGGGAAAATGTATGATTATCGGCTGCGGCGGAGTTGCTTCCGTTGCTATTCATAAGTGCTGTCAGAACAGCGAGGTTTTCGAGGGTATTATGATTGCAAGCCGCACAAAGTCGAAATGCGACGCTCTTAAGGAAAAGCTTCAGCCTACAACAAAAACCGTTATCGAAACCGCACAGGTAAACGCTGATAACGTTGATGAGCTTATTGCGCTTATCAACAGCTATAAGCCCGATGTTGTGCTTAACCTTGCGCTTCCGTATCAGGATTTAACCATAATGGACGCTTGCCTTGCAACAAAAACCCATTATGTAGATACCGCAAACTACGAGCCTCTTGATACTGCTAAATTCGAATACAAGTGGCAGTGGGCATATCGTGAGCGCTTTAAGGAGGCAGGAATTACCGCACTTCTCGGAAGCGGTTTCGACCCCGGCGTTACCGGCGTTTTCTCCGCTTACGCTATGAAGCATCAGTTCGACGAAATCAATTATATTGATATTCTCGACTGTAACGGCGGCGACCACGGCTATCCCTTCGCCACCAACTTCAACCCCGAAATCAATATCCGAGAGGTTTCTGCAAAGGGAAGCTATATCGAGGACGGTAAATGGGTTGAAACCGAGCCTATGGAGATCAAGAGAGTTTATAACTTTAAGGGTGTCGGCGAAAAGGATATGTACCTTCTTCACCATGAGGAGCTTGAATCCCTCGCTCTTAACATCAAAGGCATCAAGCGCATCAGATTCTTTATGACCTTCGGTCAGAGCTATTTAACTCATCTTAAATGCCTTGAAAACGTAGGTATGACCTCTATTGAACCTATTATGTACGAGGGTAAGGAGATTGTTCCCTTACAGTTCCTTAAGGCGGTACTTCCCGATCCTGCTTCCTTAGGTCCGAGAACGGTTGGAAAGACTAATATCGGCTGTATCTTCCGGGGAAAGAAGGACGGAAAGGATAAGACATACTATCTTTACAATATCTGCGACCATCAGGAATGCTATAAGGAGGTAGGCTCACAGGCCATTTCCTACACAACGGGTGTTCCGGCTATGATAGGCGCTATGCTTATTATGACAGGTAAATGGAGCGGCGCAGGCGTATATAATATCGAAGAATTCGACCCCGATCCCTTTATGGAGGCTCTTAATAAGTGGGGTCTGCCCTGGGAAGAGGACTTTAACCCCGTATTGGTTGACTGATATGACAGGAAGCGAAATAAAGAGCCTGCCGCTTCCGACGCCCTGTTATATTATCGACGAGGGTAGGCTCATAAAAAATCTTGAAATTCTTTGGGGCGTGGAGGAGCGTACAGGCTGTAAAATTCTCCTTGCACAGAAGGCTTTTTCCGCCTACAGCTTCTATCCTCTTATTGGGCAATACGTCAGCGGTACGGCGTCAAGCGGGTTATATGAAGCCCGTCTCGGCTACGAATGTATGGGTAAGGAAAACCACGTTTTTTCGGCGGCATTCCGTGAAAACGAGATTGACGAGATACTTTGCTATACAAATCATATTGTATTCAATTCCTTTAATCAACTAAGAAAATATCGGGATAGGGCAGTAGAAAAAGGCGTAAGCATAGGGCTAAGAATTAACCCGGAGCTTTCTACTCAGGAGGGTCACGAAATCTACGACCCCTGCTCAAAAAAGTCAAGGCTCGGAATAAGACGGGAGGATTTTGACGAAAATGACCTTGAAAACGTAGAGGGACTTCATTTTCATACCCTTTGCGAACAGAATTCCGACGCTCTTGAAGCTACCTTAGAGGCAGTAATCGAAAAATTCGGCGAATTTCTTCCGAAAATGAAATGGATAAATTTCGGCGGTGGTCATCATATTACAAGAGATGATTATGACATAGCACGTCTTGAAA
>JAEDHF010000035.1 GCA_016297165.1 Oscillospiraceae bacterium
AACCAAGGGTACAAAGGCTCCCCAGGCGGCAGGTAAAATACATACCGACTTTGAAAAGGGCTTTATCCGTGCCGAGGTTGTTTCCTTTAAGGATCTTATGGAAAACGGCGGTATGACGGGAGCTAAGGAAAAGGGCTTAGTCCGTCTCGAGGGTAAGGAATATGTAATGAACGACGGCGACGTTGTAGTGTTCAGGTTTAACGTATAATATGAAAATTTATAAGAAGCGTAATCCTAACAGGCGTAAGGTGGGAGTGCTTTTCTTTCTGCAGATTGTTTTCGGAATGCTACCTGCGGTGCTCCTGCTTTTCTTCGTCTTTAATATTGCCCCTAATTCCGATACTAACCAGGTTGGCGCATATATTTCCGCCGCTGCTATAGTGCTTTGCGCCTTCGCTTATATGATTCTGGGCAGGAAGTATAATATTCTTCTTTCGGGCTTAAAGGGCGAAAAATCCATGCTTAAAACAGTAAAGCATTTTAAGCATGAATATGACATTTTTGTTAATGTGCCGATAAGATATAAGCGTAACCGCTCCGAGCTTGATTTACTTATGGTAGGAGAAAGGGGCATAATAATCGTCGAGGTTAAGAACCATTCGGGAGTAATAAACGGCTCCGACAGCGACGATACCTGGTGCCAGTTCAAGCATTACCGTGACGGAAAAAATACCGAAACGGAGATTAAGAACCCCGTTAAACAGGTTTCGAGGCAGAGGGATATCCTTAAAAATATCCTCCGCTCCGAGGGAATTGACGTCTGGATTGACGGCGTAGTTTATTTCTCTAATCCCTTCACAAAGCTTAAGCTCCAGCTTAATAACCCTAACAGCAACGTCTGCCTCGGTGAAAAGGAATTAAGACAGTATATCGGCGATTATCGGGGTCCGAAGAAGCTTAAAAAGACGGAAATTGAAAGAATAAGAGAAATTTTAGTTTCTTTGATGTAACCTTATTTGTCAATATCACTAAAAGCTTTTATGTTTATTTGATGTTTTTCATAAAATTATCAATAAACCATAACATTTTTTCTATAATTGTTGACTTTTTGTGTAGAATAGGATATAATACGAATTGTAAGGGGGAAACCTCTTACAAGCATAACTAAAATGAAATAAATGACCGCCATTTATTTTTAGTTTTTTAGTTGTCTCCTTTCTTTTGTTCTACACATTATACTTTTATTTGGAGAACCTTTACGGTTCTCTCTTTTTTTGTCTTTTTAAGGATTTTTTGCCTTTACTATTGCTTTTTTTACTTATTTTTGATATAATCATATATATTATACTTATTAAAGAGGCGTAAAATGGGAAAGCTTGAAAACAAAAAAAGAATAGTAATTAAGGTAGGAACCTCTACTCTTTGCTACAAAACCGGAAACCTTAATATAAGAAGGGTTAGACGTCTTGTCGAGGTAATGTCCGACCTTAAGAACCAGGGTAAGGATATTATCTTCGTTACCTCCGGTGCAGTAGGTATCGGCGTCGGCAAGGCAGGCTTTACACAGCGGCCAAAGGATATGCCGACAAAGCAGGCTTGCGCCGCTATCGGTCAGTGTGAGCTTATGAATATATACGACAGGGAATTCGGCAGATACAATCATACGGTAGCGCAGATTCTCGTTACCCGTGATGTAATTAGCAACAAAATCCGTCACGAGAACGCCTTTAACACCCTGCACAGACTGCTTGAAATGGGAGTTATCCCCGTAATTAACGCTAACGATACCGTTTCAATAGAACAGCTTGACTTCGACGAGAATGATACCCTCTCCGCAGTAACCGCACAGCTCTGTGAGGCTGACCTTCTCGTTATTCTTACCGATGTTGACGGACTTTACGATAAGAATCCTTCTCTCCCCGACGCAAAGCATATCCCCTTAGTACATAAGCTTACCGACGAGATGATAGCCGCCGCAGGCGAAAAGGGCAGCGAGCTTGCCAGCGGCGGAATGCTTACGAAGCTTGAAGCCGCAAAGATAGCAGGGGAATCGAATATTCCAACAGTTATTATAAATGGCGACTGCCCCGAAAACCTTTACGGTATTTTTGACGAAAGCGCAAAATTCACGCTCTTTGAGCTTGAAAACTAAGGGAGGAAAGATATGAGCTATATTGATGAACTCGGAACAGCCGCAAAGGCTGCCGAGGCTAAGATGACTTTAGTAGGAACAAAGGATAAAAACGCCGCATTAAAAGCAATTTCAGAGGCTCTTCTTAATAACAAGGAGCTTATCATAAAGGAAAATAAGCGTGATATCGAAAACGCTAAGATTAACGGTATGACCGAGTCTCTTATCGACCGCCTTACCCTTACCGAAGCGAGAATAGACGGTATGAGCGAGGGCGTTTTACAGGTTATGGCACTAAAGGACCCTATCGGAGAGATTATCGGCGGCGAGGAGCTTCCTAACGGTCTTTGTATCGAGCAGAAGAGGGTACCTCTCGGCGTAATCGGAATAATCTTTGAATCCCGTCCCAATGTAACCGTTGACGCCGCTGTTCTCTGTTTAAAGGCAGGAAACGTTTGTATCCTTCGTGGCGGAAGCGACGCTATTTATTCGAATAAGTGCCTTATTAAGCTTATGAGAGAGGCTGTTGCTTCGAAGGGACTGCCCGAGGACGCAATTCAGCTTGTTGTTGATACCTCCCGTCCTGTGGCGAACGAGCTTATGAAGGCGGATAAATACATTGACGTGCTTATTCCGAGAGGCGGCGGCGGTCTTATCCGTTCCGTTATGCAGAATTCCACAATTCCCGTTATCCAGACGGGGGAGGGAAACTGCCACGTTTACGTTGACCGCTTCGCTGATATAGATATGGCGGTAAATATCGTAGATAACGCAAAGACCCAGCGTCCCAGCGTCTGCAACGCTATCGAAAATGTTCTTGTACATAAGGATGTAGCGGAGCAGTTCTATACCGCACTTAACAAGAAGTGGAACGGTAAGGTGAAGATTTTTGGCGACGAAACCTGCGGAAAATTTATGGAGATGCAGGGTACTGCAACCGAAGAGGAGTACGCAAAGGAATTTCTCGACTACGCAATAGCCGTTAAGACGGTAAACAGTATTGACGAGGCAATAGCCCATATCAACAAATACGGCACAAAGCACAGCGAATGCATCGTTACCATAAATCACGATAACGCCGTAAAGTTCCAGCGTTTAGTTGACGCGGCGGCAGTTTATGTAAATGCAAGCACACGCTTTACCGATGGCTTTGAGTTCGGCTTAGGCGCGGAAATCGGCATTTCTACCCAGAAGCTCCACGCAAGAGGTCCTATGGGTTTAAAGGCGCTTACCACTTATAAATATCTCATAAGCGGTAACGGTCAGATAAGAAATTAAAGGAAGTACAATGAGTAAAAAGAACAGAAATAAGAGCAATCGGGGTAACCAGGCGGCTACAAAACGAATGAATGCCCAGCTCGGTATTTCCGAGGAAAAGGTTAAGGTTTTCGGTTCCGATGTGGAGAAAACCGTAACTGTTTTTAAGGGTATTCCCGAAGAAGTTACGGCTGTGAAGAAGGAACCCGTAATAACCGAAAGCATTAAAAAGTCTCCCGAAAAGGAAACTGAAATAAATGTGGAGCAGGAAGAAAAGCCTGCATATAATAATAAGGCTTCCGTTGAAGCTTCCTCCGAAGCCGAGGTAATAAAGGAATATACTCCCGTAAAAAAGCAGAAGCCTCACAGAGAAGAGAGTTTTTCCGAGAGCGTAAGCGAAGCCTTAGGCGAGGATTACGAGGCGCTTAGCGTGGAGACTGCGCCGGAAGAGGAAGCGGCTGTTGAACGTGAACGTCCCAACCGCTTTTATCTCGTTTTCGCTATTTTCGTAATTATTATGTCGGTTATAGGAATCGTATCCTCCGTTATTTTCGTAAAGGACGGTATTTCGGATATTGTAAATCAGACGGGACTTAAGAACGATATAGCGCTGTTTTTGTATCCTGTGGTTTCCGTTGACCCTCCCGAATGCGACGAGGTTAAGGATTTACCCTCTACAATTATTGTTGAATCCGCTATCTGGCGAATAATCCTTACCGGCGATAATACCAACTATGAAAAGCAGTACAATACATATATGTATGTTCCTGCCGTTGACGTTGAATATTCAATAAGGGCTATTTACGGCAGCTCTGCGGTTATCCAGCATCAGACCGTAGGCGGCGCAGATGCGAGCTTTATCTATAACTCTGAAACAAATTCCTATCTCGTTCCGATAAATCCCCGTTATTCCGCCTATTCTCCCCGAATTACCGAGATTTCCTCCGTTGGCGAGCTTTATACGGTTAAGGTGGATTATATCCCTCCTTCTGCATTAGCTGTCGATGGTATCGAATTCGAGAATCCTCCCACAAAGACAATGGTTTATACCCTCTCTATGAGCAAAAACTCCATGACTATCCATTCAATAAAGAATGCTACAAAGCTGGAGGATACCTATGAGTATTAAGGCAGTAATTTTCGACCTTGACGGAACTATTCTTGATACGGAGAAGCTGCTGGTAAAATACTGGTGTGAGGCGGCGAACAGTCTCGGCTTCCCTATGGAACGCCGCCATGCCTTAGAAATAAGGAGCCTTACCCATAGGCTGACAGAACCTCTTTTTAAGGAATGGTTCGGCGAAGACTGTGACTACCTTACGATAAGAGCATTAAGAATGAAGCTTATGCAGGAGCATATCGACAAATACGGACTTGACGTTAAGGCGGGAGCGAGAGAGCTTTTAGATTGGCTGGGCGAAAAGGGATATAAAAGGGCAGTAGCCACCGCTACCGATATCGAAAGGGCAGGAAAGCTTCTTAAAACCGCAGGGCTTTATGACTGCTTTGACAATATTATAAGCGCCTCAATGGTTGAATGGGGTAAGCCGAAGCCCGATGTGTACATCTATGCGGCGGAGCAGTTAGGCTTATCAACCTCGGAATTTATAGCTGTTGAGGATTCGCCTAACGGAATTATATCCGCCAGCGACGCAGGCTGTAAAACCATAATGGTTCCCGATTTAACGGAACCTGAGGAGGAGCTTAAGCCCCGTCTTTTTGCCTGCTGTAAAAGCTTAACGGATATAATAGGTATTCTTGAAAAGGAAAACCGTTGATTCCCCGAATAAATAATGCGAGGTGTGGTAAATGAAAATACTTAAGCTTGATGAACTGAACAGAAATACAGCCGAAGCGCCCGAGAGCTTCATCGAAGCCGCAGAAGCTCAGTACCGGGAGGGTATCGAGGAGGTAGCGAAAAAGCTTGTCACAAGCGATAATGCCCACCCTATAATACTTATTTCGGGTCCTTCCGGCTCGGGAAAGACTACTACTGCCTTAAGACTTGCTACGATGCTTGAAAATATGGGCAGGATCGTTCACCCCATTTCCATGGATAACTATTTCCGCCCCATAACCGACCCCGAGAACGAGGTTGACGAGGATGGAAGGGTTGACCTTGAAAGTCCGAAAAGACTTGATATGAACCTTCTTAACGACCACCTTGAAAAGCTCTGGAAATGTGAGGAAATACAGATTCCTACCTTCGATTTTTCTACCCAGTCCCGACTTCCTGGAAAGAATCTTAAGCGTAACCCCGGAGAGTTTATTATTCTTGAGGGAATACATGCCCTTAACCCCGAAATTACGGGTAATATCGGCGACCATGCCACAACGGTATATGTCAGCGTAAGAACACGTATTGAAAACAGCGAAGGGAAGCTTCTTCATCCGTCAAAAATCCGCCTTATGAGAAGAATTGTCCGTGATAAGCTTTTCAGGGGCAGGGATATAACAGGAACCCTCGATTTCTTCAAGTGGGTAGAACGGGGCGAGGAGCGCTTTATAATGCCCTATAAGCATAAGGCAGCTTTTGATATCGATACCTTTATTTCCTATGAGGCGGCGGTATATAAGCCCTTTGTCTATGACGAGCTTATAAGAATAAGGGACAGCTACGCCGACTATGAGAGCTACTGCGATATGGAGGAGTTCTTAAGGGATATTGATGGACTTGACCGTGAGTATGTTCCTCTTAATTCATTGGTAAGGGAGTTTGTCGGAGGCAGTAAATACGCTTATTGATATATTTCTTCTTGTGAAAATATACAAAAATAATGTAAAATATAGTTGTATTTGTTAAATTTGACTTAAAGTGTTGATTTTTTCTTCGGGATGTTGTATAATTATGAAAAGCTATAGTATTAAGATATAAGGAAGGTTATTTTTATGGAATCTAATATCTTACTTGAAAGCGGAACGAATGAGCTTGAACTCCTTGAATTCTTTGTGGGAGACAAGGATTATGGTATAAATATAGCTAAGGTAAGCGAGATTATGGCGTATAGACCCATAACCCCCATTCCTGCCGCTCCACCTGAAATTGAGGGTCTTTTTATGCCCAGAGATAAGATAATTACCGTTGTTGACTTACATAAGGTGCTGGGTATTCCGATTCCCGAAAATACAACTACGCTCCTTATCGTCTGTGAGTTTAACGGTCTTGATATTGCCTTCCATGTTTCAAGCGTTAAGGGCATTCAGCGTATCAACTGGGGAAATATCGAAAAGCCGCCCACGGTAGCTAATAACAGCCAGCGTGGTATTGCTACGGGTATCGCTAAGATTGACGGAAGAATTATCATAATTCTCGACTTTGAAAAGATTATTTCCGACCTTAACTGTTCTGCTACTCTCGATATGACAGGAGTTGACAGAATCGAGAGAGAGGACGAAACAAACTATGATGCAAAAATTGTTATTGCAGAGGATTCTCCTTTCCTGAATAAGCTTATAGTTGACGCAGTTACAAACGCAGGATTCCATAATGTTACCTCCTTTGCAAACGGTAAAGAGGCTTGGGATTATGTTTCTGCCTTTGAAAATGAAAGCGATATAATAGATAAGGTTTCCCTTGTAATAAGCGATATCGAAATGCCGCAGATGGACGGTCACCGTCTCACAAAGCTTATAAAGAGCGACCCTAATCTTAAGAGAATTCCGGTTTTCCTTTTCTCCTCCCTTATTGACGAGCGTATGAGGCTTAAGGGAATGAGCGTAGGAGCCGACGACCAGTTCTCTAAGCCCCAGATAGGAAATCTCATTAACGCTATGCTAAGAAGATTGAGAAAATAAGATTAAGGCAACACCGCACAAAGACCGCCTTACGGCTTTGCGTGTGCCTTGCTTGCATCTTTTCCGTCATATTGCACAGAAATTCCTTGACATACGCCAGTATGCCTGCGAAATTTCTATACAATCTGACGAAAAATCTGACGGCGCAATCCACACGCAATCTTTGTGCGGTATTGCCTTAAAAGTAATTTTAACATTTATGAAAAAACCGCTTGAATTTTTTGAAATTCCTGCGGTTTTTTGGTTTTATAGCATATTTTAGTTGCAAAATATGCTGCTATGTGATATAATATAATGGTATATTTATATATACTGATACACTATGCTATCCGAAAGGAGATATTATAATATGTGTGGAATAGTTGGCTATGTCGGAAACGAGGCATGTGAAAAAATACTGGTAAATGCATTAAAAAAGCTTGAATACAGAGGATATGACAGCGCAGGAATCGCAGTTTTCGAGGGCGATAGAATAAAGACAGTAAAGGCAAAGGGTAAAATTGACGAGGGTCTTGCCGTAAAGCTCGGCGAGGTCGGAGAGCTTACCGCAGTATCGGGTATCGGCCATACAAGATGGGCTACCCACGGCGAACCCAGCGACATAAACAGTCACCCTATCGGAAACGGAAGAGTTTCAATCGTACATAACGGAATTATCGAAAATTATCGTAAAATAAAGGAATACCTTATTTCGAAGGGCTACGGCTTCGAGAGCGAAACGGATACCGAAACGGTAGCTAAGCTTCTCGACTATAACTATGCAGGTAATCCCATTGACGCAGTTATTTCTACTGTTTCGGAAATTGAGGGAGCTTATGCCTTAGGAATTATGTTCAGGGATTTCAAGAATAAGATTTTCGCGGTAAGAAAGGAAAGCCCTCTTATCGTAGGAGTAGGAAAGGGCGAAATGTTTATCGCCTCCGACGTTACCGCTATTCTTGAGCATACAAAGGAATACTACCTGCTTGAAGAGAATGAAATCGCCGAAATTAGTAAGGACGGCGTCGTATTCTACGACCTTCATAAGAACGAAATTGAAAAGGAGCTACAGATTGCGGACTGGGATATAGCGGCGGCTGAAAAAGGTGGTTTCAAGCACTTTATGCTTAAGGAAATCTTCGAACAGCCCGACTCTCTTAAGAAAACTATACTTCCGAGAATTAAGAACGGACTTGTGGATTTTTCGGAATGTGGGCTTACCGACGAAAAGCTTAAGAATTATAAGCATATCTATCTTGTGGGCTGCGGCTCCGCAATGCACGCAGGCACAGTAGGAAAATATCTTATCGAGGGTCTCGCAAGAACTCCCGTTATCGTTGATATTGCTTCGGAATTCCGCTACAGAAGCCCTCTTCTTACGGCAGAGGACCTCGTAGTAGTTATCTCCCAGTCGGGCGAAACCGCAGATACAAAGGCGGCGCTTCATCTTGCAAATGATACGGGCTGTGATACCCTTGCGATAGTGAATGTTGTCGGCTCAACTATTGCCCGTGACGCTAAAATGGTTATGTACACTCTCGCAGGTCCCGAAATATCCGTATGCTCAACAAAGGCGTATATGGTACAGACTGCGTTTATGTATCTTTTAGCCTTTAAGGTCGCTTTCGTAAGAGGCCGGATTGATGAAGCGGAGTGTAAGGCTCTTGTTTCCGAGCTTCTCGAAATACCCGAAAAGGTTAAGAGATGTACCGAAAGCTTAGAGCAGTATCAGTATGTAGCTTCCAATCTTATGAGCGCCCAGAGCCTTTTGTATATCGGCAGAGGTCTTGATTATGCACTAAGTATGGAGGGCTCCTTAAAGCTTAAGGAGATTTCCTATATCCATTCCGAAAGCTATGCGGCAGGTGAGCTTAAGCACGGTACTATTTCCCTTATCGAGGAGGGAATGCCCGTTATTGCGGTAGCTACACAGACGGAGCTTTTTGCGAAAATGCAGAGCAATATTAAAGAGGTAAAGAGCCGTGGAGCGAAGGTTTGTATGGTTTGCTCCGAGGGTACGGTTATAGAAGAGGGCGTAGTGGATTACCCTGTATTTATCCCGAAGACGAGAGATTTGCTTATGCCCCTTGTGGCAGTTGTACCCTTACAGCTTATCGCTTACTATACCGCAGTTTTAAGAGACTGTGACGTTGACCACCCGAAGAATTTAGCTAAATCTGTAACTGTTGAATAAAAACTCTGAAGGCTTACGCAGGAATTACCCTTTCATACGCAAGGTATCGGGGCGTAATTCTGCATAAGCCGGTAAAAAATCGGCTGCGCTCAGGCAGTCTTAAGAAAAGGAATACTACTATGTCGGAATTTTTTGATGACGAAATCGGAATGGAGGACTTATACAGTCCTGCCACCGACGTCTGGAGCAGGCTGTCCGAAACGAAAAAGCCCATTGTTATGTATGGTATGGGCGACGGCGCTGAAAAAATAATGAAGGTTATGGAAACCTACGGAATAAAGCCCGATGAATTTATGGCGAGCGACGAATTCGTAAGAGGCCACTATTTTAAGGGCTATAAGGTTCGTAAGCTTTCCGAGCTTGAAGAAATGTACGAGGATTTTATCGTAGTTATCTGCTTTGGTACGGCTATTCCCGAGGTAATGGAGCGTATCGGAGAAATTTCACTGCGCCACGAGGTGGTAGCTCCCGATGTACCCGTTTTCGGCGGAGGATTATTCGACAGCGATTTTATTTCCGACCATGAGTATGAATTTATGATGCTTAGAACGCTCCTTGCCGATGAACAGTCTAAGGATACTCTTGACGCTATTATGAAGTATCGTATCACAGGCGATATAAAGGTGCTCCGAAGCTGTGAAACCTCTAAAGAGGAGGCTTACTCCCTACTTAAAATAGGAACAAACGAAACCTACGTTGACCTCGGGGCATATAACGGGGATACCGTAGAGGAGTTTCTTCAGCTTACCGATAAGAGATTCAATAAAATATATGCCTTAGAGCCCGACAGGAGGAATTTTTCGAAGCTTCGCCGCAGGCATTATGCCCTTGGTTCAGGGGTATTTCAGGCTGAAAACGCCGCCGCCTGGAGCGAGGATAAAACCCTTCTGTTCTACAGCAAATCCGGCAGAAATTCCTCCCTTACGGATAATATTTCCGAGGAATCGAAGGGAAGGGCAACAGAGGTTACCGGAAGAAGCGTAGATAGCCTGTTGGGCGGAAAGCCTGCCACCATAATTAAATACGATGTTGAGGGAAGCGAGGAGGAGGCGCTTAAGGGCAGCGAAATCACCATAAAAACCTTTAAGCCCCGACTTATTGTTTCCTTGTACCACAGGACAGAGGACCTTATAAAGCTGCCCCTTTTAATAAAGGAGCTTAATCCCGATTATAGATTCTATCTTCGTCATCACCCCTATATCCCTGCATGGGATACAAATCTTTACTGTATCTGAGGAGAGGAAGTTTAATGAAAAAAGGTGTAATACTGGGACTTATTGTTCTTGTAATTGCAGTAGTCGGAGTATTTGTATATTTTGAGATAGCTGTAAGCGAGATATCCTATGTCAGCGATTATGAGTCCGAGGTAGTGGATAACCGCTATTCCGTTAAGAGGCTTTACAGCTCGGATATCGATATCGAGGAATTCAATCAGCAGATTGAAAAGCTTATTTCTCTCGAATTTACAGAGGATGATATTATGAGGGCAGCCCTTGAAGCCGGAACACCCGAGTTTTATCCTGCCTTTCATGTATATGCCCACAGGCGAAAAGATGACGAATATATCGAGCTTAATATTTCGGCAGTTCAGGAATTAGCCGAGAATCAGAAAAAAATGGATTTTTCTATGGATAATATCCGTCTCGAGGTAGTAACTAACGGCTTAACCATAAAGGAAAGTACGACCCATAGCGGCAACTGGAGCGGAAATACCGAGATTTCACAGCCTATAGTAAACGACGGCGGAACAGGTTTGGCGGTTGGTCTCGGAAAGTTCGGCGACAGTACCCTTGTACTTGACGGAAAATCCGGAACGGTTGTTCTTCAGTTCAGCTATGATGTTATGAGCCAGGCTCTTATTAACAATATCGTGATGACGGATTGCTTCTTAAGAATGGATGTGAATCTCTCTTTTAATGAAAAAGGAGATATAATTATGACCTGCAGCAAGAATCCTGCCACCACGGTTGCTGAATATATTGAACAGGAATAACCCAAAATAATACCAACAAATGGTAATAATTAACAAACTTGCGGAATTTTTTGCAAGAAACGACATTTTAATTTGCATTTTTCATTTTTATTGTGTATAATATAAGCACGACACACTACGATGATATACAAAAGGAAGGATTTGTACCAATGTATAAGGATTACTCAGTTGAAAAGCTCGAAGAACTAAGGAAGGAGCTTACAGCAGAATATGAAGCATATAAGGCTAAGGGTCTTCATCTTGATATGTCAAGAGGAAAGCCTGCTCCCGAACAGCTTGATCTTACTATAGATATGCTTACCCATTGTCTTGACGGCGACTATAAGTCCGAGAACGGTATCGACTGCCGTAACTACGGCGTTTTAGACGGTATCCCCGAGGCTAAGGAGCTTATGATGTCCATGCTCGGCGTCAGCGAGAATGAAATCATCGTCGGCGGTAACTCAAGCCTTCAGCTTATGTATGATACAATCGCAAGAGCTATGCTTTTAGGCGTTCTCGGCGGCGATAAGCCCTGGAGCAAGAATGAAAAGGTAAAGTTTTTATGCCCTGCGCCCGGCTACGACAGGCATTTCGCAATCTGTGAAAGCATCGGTATCGAGATGATTACCGTTCCCTATAAGGCCGACGGCCCCGATATGGATATGGTAGAGAAGCTTGTTTCCGAGGACGAGGAAATAAAGGGTATATGGTGTGTTCCTATGTACTCCAACCCTACAGGTATTACCTATTCCGACGAGGTAGTAAAGCGCTTCGCTAACCTTTCGCCGAAAGCGAAGGATTTCAGAATTTTCTGGGATAATGCATACTGCATTCACCATTTAACAGATACTCCCGACAAGCTCTTAAACGTTCTCGAGGAAGCTAAGAAGAACGGTAAGGAGGATATGATTTTCATGTTCACCTCCACCTCGAAGATTTCCTTCCCCGGCGGCGGTATTGCTTGTATCGGTGCAAGTGCTGCAAACATCAATTTCATAAAGAGTCAGATGACCTATCAGACAATCGGTTACGATAAGCTTAACCAGTTAAGACACGCTAAGTTCTTCAAGAATGCAGATGGCTTAAAGGCGCACATGCTTAAGCACAGAGCGATTATCGGACCGAAGTTCGACGTTGTTCTCAATATGCTCGACAAGGAAATCAAGCCTCTCGGAATTGCCGACTGGCACAAGCCCAACGGTGGCTACTTTGTTTCCTTTAACGGTCTTGAGGGAACTGCAAAGAGGATTGTTGCTCTCTGTAAGGAGGCGGGCGTTGTTCTTACTGACGCTGGCGCAACCTATCCCTACAAGAACGACCCCAAGGACAACAATATAAGAATCGCCCCCACATTCCCCACAGTTTCCGAGCTTACGACAGCAATGGAGATTTTCTGTGTAAGCGTTAAGCTCGCTTCGGTAGAAAAACTACTTGCAAAGTAAGAAAAAATGTGCTATAATAAATGAGCCGGAGAATTCTCTTCGGCTCATATATTTGCGCCTGTAGCTCAGCTGGATAGAGCAATAGCCTCCGACGCTATGTGCCGTGCGTTCG
>JAEDHF010000036.1 GCA_016297165.1 Oscillospiraceae bacterium
GGCTATTTCCGCCGAATTCGAAATGCTTATGCCTATAAGGGAGCATTCCGACTATTATATTGACACAAGCCTTATGACAACGGCGAAATTCAAGGAAAATATGCTTAATATGTTCCTTGAAAACGTAAGCGACAGTATGATAATAAACTGCCTGTCCTTCGGCTTTAAATACGGCGTTCCCGACGAAGCCGACCTTGTATTCGATGTGAGATGCTTACCTAACCCCTTTTATGTCCCCGAGCTTAAGAGTAAGACGGGGGTCGAAAAGGAGGTACAGGATTACGTTCTTAACTCCGAGGTATCACAGACGCTTAAGAATAAAATCTTCGACCTTATCGATTTTCTTGTACCCCAGTATCTTGCGGAGGGAAAGAGCCAGCTTGTAATAGCCTTCGGCTGCACAGGCGGCAAGCACAGAAGCGTTACCTTTGCGGAGTGTATGCACGCTCATCTTAAAGAGCTGGGCTATAATGTCCGCGTTTTACACAGGGATTCTTCGAAATAGGTGAACTATGTCTTTAACTAATGATGTGAAGCAGGAGCTTTGCGGAAGCGATATAAATAAGGCTACGAAAACCGCCTTTATATACGGGCTGATTTTCGGGATAAAGGGGCAGTCTCCCATAATAGTAACCGAATGCGAGAGCGTAGCGGACTGCTTCCGTAATCTTTTTCCGGCGGAAAGCATTACCCTTTCCGAGGAGATAAAAAGAGGAAAAAAGCTATATTCGGTAGCTATAACGGATAAAAAGCTATTAGAGCTATACCGCTACGGCGAAAACTCCGTAAATCATAGTCTCGTAAACGGTAACGACGCCGTTACCGGGGCATTTTTACGGGGAGTTTTTCTTGTATGCGGAGCTGTATCGGTACAGAAGGCAGGCTATCATCTGGAGCTGAGCCTGGATAACGAGGAAAAATGCAGGAGCCTTCACTCCTTCATAAAGGAACAGGGTATGAATATAAACATTTCCCACCGAAGAAACAGCTTTTTCCTCTACAGCAAGAACAGCGAGAATATTTCCGACTATCTTACCTTTATAGGCGCTATGAAAAGCTCTATGGAGATAATGAATATAAAGATTATAAAGGAAGTAAGAAGCAATATCAACCGTGTTGTAAACTGTGAGGCGGCTAATATCGGAAAAACCGCCGCCGCTGCCGCAAAACAGATTCTCGATATAAGACTAATCGGCGAAAAAATGGGGTATGATAAGCTTGACGAGGATTTAAGGGAGCTGGCTTTATTACGGCTTGAAAACCCCGATATTTCCTTAAGCGGTCTCGGAGGACTTTTAAGCGAGCCTCTAAGCAGAAGCGGAGTAAATCACAGGCTTAAAAGAATAGCGGCAATAGCTGAGGATATACGAAATAAAAACCCCGATTAAAGGGAAAGGAACGAAAAATGGACTTTGTTCATCTTCATGTTCATACAGAATACAGCCTCTTGGACGGCGCCTGCCGTATTAAGAGGCTTGTTTCTCGTGTAAAGGAGCTGGGGCAGAAGGCGGTAGCCATAACCGACCATGGCGTTATGTACGGCTGTGTGGATTTCTGGAACGAGTGCGTTTCCGAGGGGATAAAGCCCATAATCGGCTGTGAGGTTTACGTTGCGCCCCGAAGCCGCTTCGATAAACAGACAAAGGAGGACCTGTCCCCCTATCACCTCATTTTGCTTTGCAAAAATAACGAAGGCTATAGAAATCTCGTTAAAATTGTATCTCTTGCAGGAATCGAGGGCTTCTATAACCGACCCCGATGTGATATTGAGCTGCTAAAAAAATACCACGAGGGGCTTATCTGCCTGTCGGCTTGTCTTGCCGGAGAGATACCGAGATTATTATTGAGCGGAAATTATGGAGCGGCAAAGGAAAAAGCCCTTCAATACCGAAGTATTTTCGGCGAGGACAGCTATTTTCTTGAGGTCCAGTACCACGGAATAGACGAACAGCGGCAGATTCTGCCCCTTTTATATAAGCTTTCCTCCGAAACGGGGATTCCTCTCGTCGCTACAAATGACGCCCATTATATCGAAAAAGAGGACAGCGAAACCCAGAGAATACTGACTTGTATTTCTACGGGTAAAACCCTTGACAGCCCCGACGCATTAAGCTTTCCCACCAATGAATTCTATATAAAGACAGCAGAGGAAATGGCGGAGCTTTTTCCTATAGCGGCGATAGAAAATACGGTAAAAATCGCTGAAATGTGCGACGTTACCTTCGAATTCGGGGTAACGAAGCTGCCTTATTTTAAAATAGACGGGGTAGAGGATAACAGCCTTTACTTCAAGGAGCAGGTTATAAAGGGGCTTAAAGCCCGTTACGGAAAAGACCTGGGAAGAGCTCATATTGAGCGCGCGGAATACGAAATGAGCGTTATAGAAAAAATGGGCTATGTGGACTATTTCCTGATAGTTGCGGATTTTATCGCTTTTGCCCGTTCGAGGGATATTCCCGTAGGTCCCGGAAGAGGCTCGGGTGTGGGCAGTATCTGCGCCTACGCCCTCGGAATAACCTCAATCGACCCTCTTCGCTACAACCTTCTTTTCGAGAGATTTCTTAATCCCGAAAGAGTAAGTATGCCCGACTTTGACGTGGATTTCTGCTATATAAGGCGGCAGGAGGTTATCGACTACGTTGCCGCTAAATACGGAAGCGACCATGTAGCCCAGATTATAACCTTCGGTACTCTCGGCGCAAAGGCGGTGGTAAGGGACGTAGGCAGGGTAATGGGACTGCCCTACGCTAAGGTTGACGGAGTATCAAAAATGATACCCTTCGGACTTAACGTTACCCTAAAGGACGCTATTGAGGAAAATAAGGAGCTTAAAAGCCTTATCGAAAGCGACCCTACGGTAAAAAAGCTTATTACTAATGCTATGAAGCTGGAGGGAATGCCCCGCCATGCTTCAATGCACGCCGCAGGAGTAGTTATAACGAGAGAACCCGTAACCGAATATGTGCCGCTTCAGAAAAACGATAACTATATGGTTACTCAATATACAATGGGTATTCTCGAACGTCTCGGACTTCTTAAAATGGATTTTCTCGGGCTTCGATATCTTACGGTTATCGACGACTGCGTTAAGCTTATAAAAAGGAATAATCCCGATTTTTCTTTGGGCAGTATTCCCGACGACGACAGAAATGTTTTCGATATGCTTTCGAAGGGGGATACCGAGGGAGTATTCCAGTTTGAAAGCGGCGGTATGACGGCAGTCCTTCAGCGGCTTAAGCCTACCTCTCTTGAGGATATAACCGCTACAATTTCCCTCTACCGTCCCGGTCCCATGGCGTCTATACCAACCTATATTGAAAATAAGCATAACCCCTCGAAAATAACCTATAAAACCGAGCTTCTCCGGGATATACTGGACGTAACCTACGGCTGTATCGTCTATCAGGAGCAGGTTATGCAGATTTGCCGCAAGATAGCAGGCTATTCCTACGGCAGGGCAGACCTCGTAAGAAGAGCCATGGCGAAAAAGAAAAAGGACGTTATGGAAAAGGAACGAAACGCCTTTATCTACGGAACGGAAACAAATATGGGCGCAGTCAACAACGGCGTTTCCGAGGAGGCAGCAACGGAAATTTTCGAAGAAATGTCCTCCTTTGCGACTTATGCCTTCAATAAATCCCATGCGGCGGCTTATGCCTTTTTAGCTTATCAGACTGCATATTTAAAAAAATATTACTATAAGGAATATATGGTAGCCCTTTTAACCAGCGTCCTCGACCAGCCCCATAAGCTTATCGAATACATTTCCGACCTAAAGCTGAAGGGGGTAGAGGTGCTTCCTCCCGATATAAATATGAGCTATTTAAGCTTTTCTATCGAGGGGGAGAATATCCGCTTCGGGCTTTTAGCAATAAAGAATATCGGAAAAGGCTTTATAAACGATATTATAGCCGAACGTGAAAAGGGCGGCTTTTCCGATATCGTAGATTTTATAAAGCGAATGTACGGCAGGGATATGAACAAAAGAGCTCTCGAAGCCCTTATAAAGGCAGGAGCCTTCGACAGCCTGCCCAATAACAGAAAACAGCTTCTTATTTCCTACGAGCATATTTACGAATCGGTTTCCGAGGGAAAAAGCCGTAATCTTGACGGACAGCTCGGCTTTTTTGATTATGTTGAGGAAAACCGTGGCGAGGATATGACGATACCGCCCATGGAGGAATATACCCCGCCACAGCTTATGAAGCTGGAAAATGAGGCTCTCGGCTTTTACGCTACGGGTCATCCTCTCGACAGCTTCGATAAATATATCCGCATAAACGGCTATAAGCTTATTTCGGAAATAACGGGGGAGAATTCTGGAAATACTATAAGGGACGGTACGAAGCTTTCCTTTATCGCTCTTCTTTCCTCGAAAAAGAACCATGTAACAAAAACGGGCAGGCAGATGTGCTTCGCAGTCTTTGAGGACAGTACGGGAGAAATCGAGGGGATAATCTTCGACGATGTTTATTCTAAGGCGGCAGGACTTCTCTCGAAAAGCGAATGCCCACTTATCATACATGGTACGGTTTCCTCGTCGGCGGAAAGCGAGGAGCCGCCGAAAATTATAGTAAATTCCGTAGAAAGCGGAGAGGAAATAAAGCTTCCCGATTTCAGCACTCTTTTCATAAGAGTTGAAAGCGGCGAAAGGGAGAAAATAGCCTGTATAGCCGCCCTTCTCGAGGGAAAAAGAGGAGGCGAAAGGGTAAGGCTCGCCTTCAGCGACAGCAAGGAGGTTTCTGCAATAAAAGGCATAGAAAACGTGCATATTACAAAAGAATTGCTGGACAAACTGGCTAAAATTTGTGGAAAAAGTAATATTATTCTGAAATAAGCCTTTTTTGGTGAATTTTGGCTTGACGTTTTCTTATACTTACTGTAAAATATGTTTGTATGATTTTTAGGGATACGTTCGGTATTCCTTAAACGGAGGGACAATACTATGAAGAAAATTGGCGTTTTAACAAGCGGCGGAGACGCTCCGGGCATGAATGCAGCCGTAAGAGCGGTTGCAAGAACAGGTATCAGCAAGGGTATGGAGGTTGTCGGCATTTTAAGAGGCTATAACGGTCTTATTAACGGCGACATCAAGACTCTTGACGCAAGAAGCGTATCCGGCATTATCCAAAATGGCGGTACCTGCATTTATACCGCAAGATGCCTTGAATTCAGAGAGAAGGCAGGCGTTTTAAAGGCTAAGGAAATGTGCATCAAGAACGGTATTGAGGGTATTGTAGTTATCGGCGGCGACGGCTCCTTCAGAGGTGCTGCTGACCTTTCCGCAGAGGGTATCCCTTGTATCGGCGTTCCCGGAACAATTGACAACGATATTTCAATGACAGAATACACAATCGGCTATGATACAGCCATGAATACAGCTATGGAGCTTATCGATAAGCTTAACGATACCGCTTCCTCCCACGACCGCTGCTCTGTTGTAGAGGTAATGGGCAGAAGAGCAGGCTACATCGCTCTCAATACAGGTATTGCCTGCGGCGCAATCGCTGTTATCACAACCGAAATGCCCTACAGCATCGATGATATTATAGCAAAAATCAGTACAGCCCGTGCAGGCGGAAAGAACCACTTCATCATCGTAGTTTCCGAAGGTATCGGTAATTCCGAAGCTATCGCAAGAGAAATCCAGGATAAGACAGGAATCGAAAGCCGTGCTACTATCCTCGGTCATGTTCAGAGAGGCGGTCGTCCTACTCTTCGTGACAGAGTTGAGGCTTCTAAGCTTGGCTATTATGCTGTTGAGCTCCTCGAGCAGGGTATCGGCAACAGAGTTGTAGGCTTAAAGGACGGTCATGTAATTGACGTTGATATTCAGGAAGCTCTCAGCATGAAGAAGGCATTCCCTGTTGAGGACTATAAGATGGCTGATATATTAACATTCTAAGGCAGTAAGGCGCTCCGAGGGCTTTTATAAACCTTTATGAGTACCCGAAAGATTACAGAGTAGAATTCTGCGCGTTAAGTGCGCTGCGTACGGAGAGTTGACGCGGCGACGAAAAATCCGGGTAAGACGTATGCAAAGCCGTAAGGCGGTATATACGGCTTATCCAGAGGATTTGCGGTGCAGGATTCGCATCTCGCTGTACATAATATAAGTAAATAAGTTGCCGTAGCTTATCCGCTTTTTATGTATAGACAAAAAAGGAGGAAAAATCTATGGCAATTTTTACTAATTTCAAGAAGTCGGCGTTAGAGCTTAAATCCATACGCTGTATAACTGTTACAGCTATGCTTATCGCTCTTAATATAGCTCTGAAATCCGTAACGGTTTATATTACCGCAGACCTTAAAATAAGCTTTTCCTTTCTGGCTCTTGCCGCTATAGGAATGCTTTTCGGTCCTACGGTTGGTTTTATTGCGGGAACAATAACCGACATCTTAGGACTTCTTTTGGCAAATACTATCGGCGCCTTTAATCCGCTCTTTACTCTTGTGGAGGCTACAGGCGGTATGCTTTACGGTATGTTCCTTTATAACCTTAAACCTATAAAGTTTGATAAGGAATCCTTAAAGCTTAATATCTCCCCCGAGGAGGCGCAGCTAAGAGGCGTAAACGCAAAAATAGCCGCAGAACTTATAATAACGGCGGTATTCGTGCTACGCTATTTCTTCGAATTCAATAATCTTTTCGTGATATATGTTGTGGTTGCGGCTTTACTTTACGCATTTTTACTCTATCGCCTTGCTCTTCTCCCCTGGAAACAGCTTTTCCGTGTTATCGGGGCAAAGGTTACGGTAGCGATTGTCTGCAATATCATAATGACTCCTATTGTTATGGTTATTACGGAAATGTGGACATGGGATGTAATGATAATGGAAAAGATTCCTGCCCGACTTCTTAAAAACGCAATACAGGTTCCCGCAGACTGTGTGCTTTTACTTATAATTCTGTTCCCAATTATGGCGGCATATAACAGGATTTTCAGGAATAATTCCGCTGTAAAACAGAAGAAGGTAAAGGCTGCCGCAAAATAATTTTTGAAAGGTAGTATAATATGAAATTAGGTGTTTTAGGCGTAGGAAATATGGGCTCGGCAGTAATTAAGGGCGTAAAGGCCGCTGCCACAGGTATTGAAATATTCGCTTATGATAAGGACGGCGAAAAACTCTCTGCCGCCGCTGTTACGGCTTGCAAAAGCGAAAATGAGCTTGTAAAAACCTGCAAATACGTACTTTTAGCAGTAAAGCCCCAGGTTTTAGGCGAGGTTCTCGATACAATAAAGGAGAGCGTAACTCCCGAAACCGTATTTATATCCTTCTGCGCAGGTATTTCCCAGGATTTTATAAGAAGCCACACTATTGAGAACGCAAAGGTTGTTCTTGTTATGCCTAATACGCCTATGCTTCTCGGAATGGGCGCAAGCGCAATTTCCACCGACGAAAAGACTACCGAGGAGGAATTTGCCTTTGTAAAATCGGTAATCGAAAGCTGTGGTATAGCCGAGGTTGTGCCTGTTGATAAGATGAAGGAAATAATCTGCATAAACGGAAGCTCTCCAGCATTTATATATCTTTTCGCTAAGGGCTTTGTTGACTACGCAAAGGAACAGGGAATAGAGTATGAGGCGGCATTAAAGCTCTTCTCCGCTACTCTTGTAGGCTCGGCTAAGATGCTTACCGATTCGGGTATGACCGTTGACGAGCTTATAAAGCAGGTTTCCTCTCCCGGAGGTACAACGATTGTCGGTCTCGATAAGCTGTACGAAGGAAAGCTTGTGGAGAATGTAACCGCCGCTTGCGAAGCCTGCACAAAGAGAGCCTACGAGCTGGCAAAATAATAATAAGATAACTGCGTTTTTAGGGGAATGACCATATAGCAGTATGTGAAATCGCCGAGCAGGCCTACTTTCAGATTAACGAGAGTTGCTGCTCGGCGGAACTGCCAAAAGGGGCACCCTTTATGAGACGCAGTTATTTTTTTGACAAATTGCAAATAAAAGCGAAAAAAGCCTTGAAAAAAACTAATTATTATAGTATAATATATAAGAATATGGTGTAATAACGGAATAATAATTTTTTGTGAGGTAAATATGAAAACATTATTGAAGGGCGGCTATCTTGTAAACAGCAGTAACCGGACCGAAGGAAATTTCGATATTCTTATTAACGACAATATTATTGAAGCGGTAGGCGAAAGCCTTGAATGTGAGGCTGATAAGGTAATAGACTGTAAGGGGCTTACGGTAATTCCCGGAATATGCGATATGCACGTTCATTTCCGTGACCCGGGACAAACCCATAAGGAGGATATTTTTACAGGCGCAGAAGCAGCCGCAGCAGGCGGTGTAACCGCAGTAGCCTGTATGCCCAATACAATCCCTGCCTGTGATAATGCCGAAACAATTAAATATATTGTAAAAAAGGGCAGGGAGTCGAAGATTAAGGTATATCCCGTGGGCTGTATAACTAAGGGGCTTGAGGGAAAGGAGCTCTGCGACTTTGAAGAGCTTAAAAAGGCGGGGGCAGTAGCCGTTTCCGACGACGGACGACCCGTAAAGAATGCCCGTTTAATGGGCGAAGCTATGATAACGGCACATTACGCAGGCTTAAAGGTTATTTCCCATTGTGAGGACCTTGACATAATCAACGGCGGTATTATAAATGCAGGAAAAATTGCCCGTGAGCTCGGCGTAAAGGGTATGAGCCGTTCCAGCGAGAACATTGTTACCGCCCGTGAGATACAGCTTGCTATGGACCTTGAAATGCCGATTCATATCGCCCACGTTTCCACAAAGGAATGTGTAACCCTTATAAGAAACGCAGTAAGACACGGCGTTATGGTAACCAGCGAAACAGCTCCCCATTACTTTACCCTTACGGAGGAGGAGCTTTTGAAGCGTGATGCGGATTACAGAATGAATCCGCCCCTAAGAACAGATGCCGACGTAAAGGCGATAACCGAAGCGGTAACCGACGGTACTATCGACTGTATCGTAACCGACCACGCTCCCCACAGTAAGGAGGAAAAGGCGGATTTCGAGAAGGCGCCCAACGGTGTTGTGGGCCTTGAAACATCTCTTGCGGCTACCCTTACGAGGCTTTACCATACAGGTAAGGTAAGGCTTATGCAGATTGTAAGAATGATGTGTGAAACTCCCCGAATTATCCTGGGCGTTGAGGGCGGAAGTATCGAGCCGGGTGCAGTAGCCGATATCGCCGTTGTTGACCTTAACGAGGAGTGGACGGTTGACCCCGAGAAGCTTCATTCCAAGTCGAAGAATACCTGCTTTAAGGGCATGACCCTTAAGGGAAAGGTTAAATATACCTTAGTAAACGGTAAAATTGTATATAATGACGCCGAAGCCTGACATTATGACAGCGTAACGGTGATACAGAATTAAGGAGGACTAAAAAATGTCAATGGACGCACTTATGGCGGCAATCGCCAGAACCCAGAACCCTACGGTAGCAGGTCTCGACCCTAAGCTTGACTTCATTCCCGAATTCATCAAGGAAAAGGCATTCTCCGAATACGGTGAAACCTTAAAGGGAGCTGCAAAGGCTATTCTTGAATACAACAAGGGACTTATCGACGCACTCTGCGGAATTGTTCCTGCGGTAAAGCCCCAGGCGGCATATTATGAAATGTACGGTCCCGACGGCGTAAAAACGCTTTACAAGACCCAGAAATACGCTAAGGAAAAGGGCTTATACGTAATTACCGACGGAAAAAGAAACGATATCGGTACAACAATGGAGGCTTACGCTGTAGCTCACCTCGGTAAGGTTAAGGTGGGAAGTAACGAGTACTGCCCTTTTTTAGGCGACGCTCTTACCGTTAACGGCTATCTCGGTTCTGACGGAATTATGCCCTTAATCAACATCTGTAACGAATATGATAAGGGCATTTTCGTACTGGCTAAGACCTCTAACCCCTCTTCGGGCGAATTACAGGACAGACTTATCGACGGTACTCCCGTTTATGAAACTATGGCAGGAATGTGTGAGGAATGGGGCAAGAAGCTCCCCGGAAAGTACGGCTATAGTGGCGTAGGTATTGTTGCAGGCGCAACCTATCCCGAACAGATTGCGGAGCTTCGTGCAAAGTTCCCCAACACCTTCTTCCTTATCCCCGGCTACGGCGCACAGGGCGCTTCCGCTAAGGATATAGCCGCAGCCTTCGATAAGAACGGTCTCGGCGGTATCGTAAACAGCTCCAGAGGCATTATGTGTGCATATAAGAAGGAAGGCTGTGACGAAAGGGATTATGCAGGCGCTGCATACAGGGAAGCAGTAAGAATGAGGGACGAGATTATGTCCTTTGTGGGTAAGGTTGTTCTTCCCGAATAATTCCGATTAAAGCTTTTTCTAAGGTTTGTTCACGAAAGGTGAAAATATGAAACTCGGTGAAATGAAACTGAAAAGAAGATATACCGTGCCGCAGGTTATTGTGGATATAGCCTCTCTCGGCGCCTTGGTATATATCTGCTTTATAGTTTATACCTGTTATCTTGATGTAAACAGTCTTAATATGAATAATTATACAGGAGCCGATCTCTCCTCTATTGACTGGAAGCCCCTTATCCTCTGGATAATTCTCGGCGTTATAGTCTGCGTTATTTCGGTAATACTTATCTTCAGAAGGAAAAAGCTGCCGAAAAAGCTTTGTATAAACGAAAATAACGGAGCGAAATACTGTAACGTTATCGACACCTCTGTATCCTGCATAAGACTGATTATTCTTCTTGCTCTTTCGGAGGGCTGTTATCTCCACATGGCAGGTATTTTTATGAGAGCGCCGGTCTTCTCGGTTCAGCTTTTATGCGACGTGTGCTTTATCCTGGCGATACTCTGGTTTACGAAAATGCGGCTTGAGGCGCTTAGCGAAGCTGAATTACAGCGTAAGGAAGCTGAAAAGAAAACGGTCATAATACAGGACTAATACTAAGGAAGGGAAAAACGAGAATGACATATAAATGTTCGGAATATAAGCTTATAGAAAAGAAGGCTATCGCTTCGGGAATTTTCTCCTTTACGATACTTTGTCCCGAGGTTGCGGAGCTTTCGGAATGCGGTCAGTTTGTTCACATTCTTGTAAAGGGATGTACATTAAGACGTCCCATCTCTATCTGTGAGGTAGATAGAGAAAAGGGAACAATCAGAATCGTTTTCGAGATAAGAGGCTCGGGAACGGATAAGCTTGCAGGAATGAACGTAGGCGATGATATAGATATGATTGCCCCTCTCGGAAAGGGCTTTTCCGTAAAGGAACTTCCCGAGGGAAAGCGTGTTATCGTAGTAGGCGGCGGAATCGGCGTTCCCCCTATGCTTGAGACAGCGAAAGCCCATAAAAAGGCTGCTGCCGTTCTCGGCTTCAGGGATTATTCAAGGGTAATTCTTACCGAGGATTTCAAGAAAAACGGCATTGATACAATCGTCTGCACCGACGATGGAAGCGTAGGAAATAAGGGTACTATCGCCGAGCCATTAAGAGCCGAGCTCGCAAAGGGCGATGTTGAGGCGGTTTTCGCCTGCGGACCTAAGCCTATGCTGGCGGCTGTAATAAGTGCGGCTAAGGAATACGGAGTATTCTGCGAGGTTTCTCTTGAAGAAAGAATGGGCTGCGGCGTGGGCGCCTGCGTAGGCTGCGTCGCAAGAATCAACAGAAACGGCGAGGAAAAGCTCCTTCGCGTATGTAAGGACGGCCCCGTATTTAATGCAGAGGAGGTAATACTTTAATGAAGGATTTGTCTGTAAAGGTTGCCGGGGTTACCTTCCCGAACCCTGTTATCGCCGCTTCGGGCACCTACGGCTTCGGCGAGGATTATGCACCCCTTTATCCTCTTAATAAGCTTGGAGGTATATCCTGTAAGGGTACAACCATTAACGAAAAGCCGGGAAATCTTCCTCCCCGAATCGCCGAAACAACAGCAGGTATGCTCAATTCCGTAGGCCTACAGAACCCCGGCGTTGATGTGTTCATAAATAAGTATCTCCCTGAACTTAAAAAGAACGGGAATGTTATAATAGCCAATATTGCAGGAGCAACAATCGACGATTATATTGCTACCGCAGAAAAGCTTGACGCTACCGATGTGGATATGATTGAGCTGAATATATCCTGCCCTAACGTAAAGCAGGGCGGCGCTACCTGGGGTACAACCTGTCAGGGGGCAGCGGCAGTCACAAAGGCTGTCCGTAACGCAACAAAGAAGCCTGTTATGGTAAAGCTTACCCCTAACGTAACCAACATTACCGAGATAGCTAAGGCTGTTGAAGCCGAGGGTGCAGACTGCCTTTCACTCATAAACACCCTTCTTGGTATGAGAATCGACATAAGAACGAAACGTCCCATTCTTCATAATAATGTAGGCGGCTTCTCCGGTCCCGCTATTTTCCCTGTAGCGGTAAGAATGGTGTGGCAGGTTGCCAATGCCGTAAATATCGACGTTGTTGGAATGGGCGGCATTACCACAGCCGAGGACGCAGTTGAAATGATGATGGCAGGCGCAAAGGCTGTACAGATGGGCACCGCCATTTTTACCGACCCCTATTCGCCCTTAAAGGTAATAGACGGTCTCGAAAAGTATATGATTGAGAACAATCTCGACAGTCTTTCGGAAATCTGCGGAGTTGTAAAGCCTTGGTAACTACGGTTTATATTGTAAGGCATTGTGAAGCGGAGGGAAATCTTCTCGGAGAGTTTCAGGGCAGTATAGACTGCGACATTACCGAAAAGGGAAAGCTCCAGCTTATTAAGCTT
>JAEDHF010000037.1 GCA_016297165.1 Oscillospiraceae bacterium
TACCCAGCCACTGCTGATTGTATATGCCGAGGATTTCCGCCTGCTGCATTTCCGTATCAAAGAGCACCTGAAAACGTTTAAGCTGATGAGGCTGCATAAGGTAATTCCACGCCCCATAGATAAGAAGAGGAATCGCAAGAAGCGCCGCCAGCATATACTTGATGGAAACCCCCGCCGAAAAGAGCATAGCGGCAAAGATAAAGATAAATACAAGCGCCGAGCCGTCGTCGCCCTGCTTCACGATAATTAAGGTCGGAACTGCCCCGTGGATACAGAGCAGGAGCATATTTATCGGGTCGTTTACCTTGCCTCCGCATTTATGCAGGTGGAGGGCAAAGGTTAGGATAAAGGCAATTTTAAGAAGCTCCGAGGGCTGAAACTGAATAAATCCGAGGTTAAGCCAGCCTATATCGTCCGCTCCGTCAACGCCTCGTCCGAGAGGGGTAAAAACGAGGAGAGAAAGTATCACCGCCACAGGGGCATAAAGCCACCATAGCTTAACAATAAAGCTATAGTCAACAGCCGACAAAACAAGGGCGATAAAAACCCCGATAAGGGTTGCGACGGTCTGTGTTTTCCATTGTCTCGAAGAAACAAAGGCGCTTATATCATTCTGATTAAGGGTATATAAAAGGAAGATACCGAAAAGCGAGATTACGATACAAAGCAGAAGAATAAGCTTATCCATTCGCTTAAGGTAGTCCCAGAAAATTGAAAGAATTCGTTTCATATATTTATCATTATAGTGCTTAAAATGTATTCTCTAATATTATATACCAAAACCCGATTATTTGCAAGATTTTTTCTGATAAAAAAAGATTTTTTTAGGGCAGTATGACATCAGAAAAGCTAACGATTATTTGCAAAGTCCATTGACAATTAAAATTAACTGTAATATAATGGGAGTACGGGATACTTCCCGATAATAAACCATAAGGAATTTGCTGTTTGAAGAACAACACCTTGGAGATTGTAGCGTAAACGGGAGGTTTGCGTAATACAATCCCACACAAGCCTCCCGGATATTGCAATCAACAATCATCAGGAGGAAAAACAATGAATAAAAATGACTACATCATCCGCCCGGAAAGAAAAGAGGAACAGCACGAGGTAGAAGCCCTCGTCAGAGAAGCCTTCTGGAACGTTTATCGTCCCGGCTGTCTTGAGCATTACGTTCTTCATATTTTAAGGGACGACCCCGACTTTATAAACGAGCTTAACTTCGTTCTCGAAAGGGACGGAAGGCTTATCGGTCAGAACGTTTTCGTAAAGGCGCATATCACCGCCGACCACGGAGGGGATATCCCTGTATTGGCTATGGGACCTATTTGTATCGCTAACGATATGAAGCGCAAGGGATTCGGAAAAATCCTGCTGGATTATTCTCTTGAAAAGGCGGCGGCTATGGGCTTCGGGGCAGTATGCTTTGAGGGCAACATAGCCTTCTACGGAAAAAGCGGCTTTCGCTATGCCTCGGAATACGGTATCCGATATCACGATATGCCCGAGGCCGAGGACGCTTCCTTCTTCCTTTGCAAGGAGCTGATACCCGGCTATCTTAACGGTGTAACCGGAGTTTACCACACTCCTGCCGTTTACTATGTAAACGAGGAAGAAGCCGAGGAATTCGATAAGGCTTTCCCGAAAATGGAAAAGCTTAAGCTTCCCGGACAATTATTCTGAGCGAACAGAAAATGCAGTGCGCTGTATGGGCGCACTGCATTTTACTTTTATCCGTTATCCTCTAAAAGCCTCTTACAGCTCACATCTATTCCGATAGCGCCGAGAGGGGCGGTAATAATTATTGCAAGCACCGCCACAGACAGCACCATATTGCCGCAGGGTAGTCCGAGAGCAAGAGGAACGGAGCCGATAGCCGCCTGTACCGTAGCCTTAGGGAGATAGGCTATTACGCAGAACATACGTTCCTTAGGGTTAAGTCTTGTTTTTATAAGACAGAGGAGAACGCCAAGGGTTCTGAAACAAAGGGCAATCAGAATCATAAGGGGAGCCATTATCCCTGCCGAAAGGGTATAGCGGATATCTACCGCCGCCCCCACAAGAACAAAAAGAATAATTTCAGCCGCTATCCAGAGCTTTCCGAACTTTCCCGAAAGCCTTTCGGTAACCGAAATAGGAAGCTTAAGCCTTAATACACAAGCCATAGCTACAACCGCCAGTAAGCCCGATATCGCCACATATTCCTTTGCAAGGTCTTCCGCAGACATAAGCAGAAAGGCAGTACCGAGAATTATTATTACCTTAGCGGTATTCCTTATTTTGCGGTTATGGCTGAAGCTTTTTTCGAAAAGAAGGTAAAGTCCGATACCGAGAATGCCTCCGAGGCTTACTCCGAGAAGAATCGAAACAGGAATATCAATAAGTCCGCCTATATCTGCATTTCCGCCCTGCGCCATAGCGGTAAAAACCCCGAAAAGAACGATAACGAATATATCGTCACAGGAGGCTCCTGCCAGTATCAGCTGGGGGATACTTTTCCCCGTTCCCCGTTTTTCCTCTATAAGCTTAACCATTCGGGGAACTACAACGGCAGGAGATACTGCGCTTAATACAGCCCCCATAACGAGAGCGTCAAGGGTACTTATTCCGAGGAGAAGCGGCGCAAAGCATACATAACCCACTATCTCGGCGCAGGCAGGCACAAACGCCATTAAAACGGCAGGCCTGCCCACTTTTTTTAAATCGGAGAGATTAAGAGAAAGCCCTGCCTTAACGAGAATAATAATGAGGGCAATCCTACGAAGCTCCGAGGAAATTCCGAGAATCGAGGGGTCGATGAGGTCGAGAACGAATGGGCCCGTAACAATACCGGTTATAAGCATTCCGATTATTCGGGGAAGCTTAAGCGTATTGAAAATACTTCCCATAGCCATTCCCACAAGAAGAATTATTCCAAGCGACAGTAACATATTCAACCTCCATAAATTCAGAAATATAAGCATATCTCACCGCAAACAAAAAAGCCGACAGCTCCTGCTTAAAAACAGAAGTCATCAGCTTTAAAAACAGTTTCAAAGCGGTTCCGGTTACCCGAGGGAGAACATCATTCCCTTTATTTACCTTTAATAATACTCCCCTTTTTCCCTTTTGTCAAGAGGAAGCTTCGGCTTTTTTCTTCTTCGCCGCCTTTTCGCCCTTTGACGCCGAGATATATCGTTTCGTTTCCTTTGTAACTACTCCGGAAAGGGCAATAAGAGCTATCATATTCGGTATAGCCATAAGGGAATTTACGATATCTGCGATTGTCCATACCGCCGCAACAGTCATATAAGGACCAACCGCAACAGCGGCAATATATACCCAGTGGAAAATCTTTGTGGCGATTGGGTTAGAGCCCGTAAGGTAGGAAAGACAGCGTTCGGAGTAGTAGTTCCAGCCGAGAATCGTTGTAAAAGCGAAGAACACAAGGCACACCATAAGGATAACCTGGGGTACTACCGAGGGGAGAAAGGAAAGTCCGCTCTGGAAAGCGTGGGTAGTAACCGCTACGCCCTCGAGTCCCTCTACATTATTGCTTCCTGCAATTACGATAGCGAGACCTGTCATTGTGCAGATAACGATTGTATCAATAAATGTGCCTGTCATGGTAACAAGCCCCTGTCTTACGGGGTCCTTTGTTTTAGCGGCGGCAGAAGCTATAGGCGCAGAGCCGAGACCTGCCTCATTGGAGAAGATACCTCTTTGAATACCTCTTTGCATAGCAACGAAAATTCCCGCAGTGGTGCCGCCTGCAACAGCTTTAAAATCAAAGGCGCTTTCTATTATAGAAGCAAGAGCCGAGGGAACCTTATCAAGGTTGCAGATAATAATTGTGACTACCGCAAGAGTATAAAGCACCGCCATAAAGGGGACAACAATCTGTGAAACGGAAGAAATACGCTTAATTCCGCCTATTATTACGAGAGCAACCGCAAGGGTAATAATTATACCCGCTACCGCCGTAGCCATATCGACGCCAAGAAAGGCGGCGGAGGTATCACCGTTTGAGGAGGAGAAAAATCCGCTTACGGCTGAGGTAATGCTGTTAATCTGTGAGAAGGTACCGATACCGAAAAGACCTACGAAAACGCCGAAAAGGGCAAACAGCTTAGCAAGCCATTTCCATCTTTCGCCCATTCCCCGTTCAATGTAGTAAAAGGGGCCGCCCAGCTTATTTCCGTTAGCGTCGGTAATACGGTATTTAACCGCAAGAAGTCCCTCCACATACTTCGTCGCCATACCGAAAAGGGCGGCTATTTCCATCCATAGAAGAGCGCCGGGACCCCCAAGGCATATAGCAGTAGCAACGCCTACGATATTTCCTGTTCCGATAGTAGCGGAAAGAGCAGTACAAAGAGCTCCGAAGCTCGAAACATCTCCGTCTCCGCCCTCCTCGCTCTTGAACATATAGCGAAGAGCTCTTCCGAGAAATCTGAACTGGACTCCCCGTGAGCATATAGTCATCCATATACCGCCGAGGACAATCAGAACCACTAAGGGAATACTGATAAAATCGCTTATGCCGTTTAAAATATTCATAAAGATGTCGGGCTGCTCCGCTGTTTCAGCCGATAAAAGCTTAAATATATCCATATTTGCTCCGTAAAAATTCTGTAATAAAAACTATTGTTAATTTTACCACAAATCGACTTTTTTTGCAAGTGAGAAAGGGCTGAATTGCAGCATTAAGGGACTATTTGTGAACTCTACACAAAATATCGAGGAATATTGATGAAAAAACGCCTTAAATCTTGTTGAATATTCATAAACAGGAACAGTCCTTACGGCGGTTTTGCATACTACTGTTTGGCAATCCCCCATATCGTTGCCCTGCATTTATTTTTGAATATATACCGTATTACCCGAGCAGCCTATCCATATTTCTCCGGGATTACAGCCATACTTTTTAAGACCTGTAATGGCGTTCTTACTCATATCGTTATAAATATCAAGGATAATCGACGGGTCACAGATTATTTCCGTACGCATTATGCCCTTTTTATAGTTTTCGGCAAAGCCCTTATAAAGCGCCGCTAAAGCCGTATTCTTGTCGTAATAAACCGTAATACCCATATATTTGTAATAGTCATAATCGGTTGATGTTGCCTTCGGGATAGTAAATCTGTTATCCGGCTTGTGATCCTTGCTGAGCTTTTTCGTGGTTACGCAGAAATAATTGTGGAGACACAAAGGAGTGCTTCCCGTGGGGTCGTCATAGGTTACGTCAACATTGTACCAATCCCCCTCCAGCTTAATCATATTCCATAAATGATTCTGGTCGGTGTAGCCAAAGACGCATATAGTATCCAGCCCAATAGACTGGCAGAGATAGGCGAAGGCCTTCGAATAGCCCTCGCATAAAGCCTTTCCGTTAAGGATAGGCCCGTCGGCACAGCATATTGTTGCATTTCCGTTCAGGGTATAAACCGTATTATCTATAAGAGTATCGTGGATGCAGACAACTCTGTCGAACAGCTTATCATAGCTAAGCGCCTTATCGATTATTTTCTGAGCCGCTTTTTTAAGCTTCGGCATTGTTTTTTCTGCCTCTGCCTTTGTTCTGGTATAATAGGGTTTTACGCTCTGAACTATATCCCCGATATAGGAATACTGGTAGCCATAGCCGGAGGAAATCCATATAAGCTGTGGATTTTCATAATCTATTGCGGTAAAAACCTTCAGTATGTCATCTTCTGTTGCATTAAAGCCCGAAACGTCGATTTCCTTCTTAAAATCCGATATTCCCTCGTATAAGACCTTATAAAGCCTTTTATGCTTATCGCTAAGGGTAGAATAGATATACTTTTTCGTGTAATCGTCCAGTATGCTTTCCGAAGAGTCCGAAGCCGCCGCTATCGTATAGCTCTCGGTAATATACTTTGATGTCCAGCCTCTTTTGCAAGCTATTATCCGAAGCTTTGAGGTTTCCGAAATCCTTATTCCGCTGTCGGTATATTTCTTTGAATTAGCGGTAGGCTTACTTCCGTCAAGGGTATAGTAGAACTTAACCCCCGATAAATCCGTTGAAAGCTTTATAGTCTGCGCCTTATCGTAATTTTCGCCTTCCTTTGAAAGACTGAACTTCGGGGAAAGCTTATATATGTAGGAAACGGTCTTGCTCTTTGTGCCGCTCTTCTTGCTGTACGCCTTAAGTGTAGTATTCTTTTCAATACTGATTGACTTCGTGTAGCGCTTATAGCTTCCGCCGTTAAGGCTATAGTATATATCTGCGTCCTTCGTGCTGCAGGACAGGGAAACCTTTATGCTTTTTCCTGTAGTATATGTACCCGACTTTTTATCGGCAGAAGGCGCCTTTAACGAAACCGCCGCCTCAGCCACAATTTCCGTTCCGAGAAATTCCTGTACGGGCTCGCTTAAGGACAGCCCCATTACGAATACTGCCGCAAGGGTAAGAAGCCATTTTTTCTTCATAAGCTATACCTTTCTGTATGCATTTTGTTTTCAGATAACCTGTGATATATTATGTTGTTACGACGTAGTCATACGGCAGTAAGGCTTATTTTTAATTTTTCTGATACTGCCCATAACGTTTCGGGAAATTCCGTCGTCCTCATATAGCTCATATTCCGCCCCCTCATAGCCTAAAAGGGAAAGGTGGTCGGAATCGAGACTTTCCGTGTTTTTCGCTGATTTTCCTACGGGAATAGCCTTACCCTTACGGATAAAGAAGATAAGCTCCTTAAGGTCGGCTTTTACATAATGATGCCCCTTCGGGAGCGGCTCACAGTCGTAATCCTCAAGGCTTCTCATTCTTATAAGAAGCATTTCCTCGGGGAGATAGACATATCTTCCCTTAGCGTTTCGTGTACAAACGGGAGCAAGCATAAGCTCGCTTCCTAAAAGAACCTGGTCCTCTGTGTTTCTTGCTGCTTCGTCCTTAAAATCGAAGCCTAAGGGACGGAACATCATATCGTCGTTTGTTGCCGCTTTCATAAACTCGCTGTAGAGATAGGGGATAAGACCGTATCTTATCTCTATCATTTTTTTGCAGTCCTCACAGTTACGGAATCTGTAAAGCTCCTGCTCCCTTGTACCGAGGGCGGAATGGTTTCTCATAAGGGGCATAAAGACAGAAAGCTGGAGCCAGCGCAGCATAAGCTCCTCCGTAGTGTCACAGCCGAAGCCTCCCGTATCTGCGCCGGTATAGAGAAAGCCCACCATATTAAGGGACGCAGTCATCTGCATATTCATAAGCAGGTGTGACCACCAGGATTTATTGTCCCCCTGCCATATTCCTCCGTAACGGTGTGCGCCGATATAGGAGGAACGGGAAAACATAAGTATTCTTTTATCGGGAGAAAGTCTTTCGAAGGCTTCTCCTGCCGCCTTAGTCATATTGAAGCCGTAGAGGTTATGAAGCCTGCAGTGGGGAACCGATTTCTCTCCTACATTATGGAAGAATTCATCATAATCTCCCTCGTTATTGCTTAACCCGTTAACAATTCCAGTAAATTCGAAGAATTCCGATATACCCATATTCTTTTTCCCAAGCTCGTTTATCCGCTCCAGCACCTCGTTAAGACGCTTTTCCGAATAGAAGATAGCCGGCTCGTTCATATCGTTCCAGAAGCCCTCTATCCCCATATCCAGCAATACGGAATACTTGTCTCCGAACCATTCTCTCGCCTTCGGGTCAAGAAAATCGGGGAAATGGACTCTTCCCGGCCATACTGCGGCGATGAAGGGGTTTCCTTCTCTGTCGGTACAGAAATACCCCTTTTCGACGCCTTCCTCATAGACGCTATAGCCCTTTTCGATTTTTACTCCTGCGTCGATAATGGGAACAAGGCGTATTCCCTCTTTTTTCATATCCTCACAAAGACCCTTAAGGTCGGGAAAGGCTTCCTTATTAACGGTAAAATCCTTATAATCCTCCATATAGTCTATATCGAGATAAATACTGTCGAGAGGAATATTGTTTTCACGATAACGACGGGCTACCTCCCGTATATCCTCCTCGCATTTATAGCCCCAGCGGCTCTGGCCGTAGCCGAATGCCCATTTCGGCGGTATATAGCTTTTACCGATAAGCTTTCTGAACTGTTTTACAATATCCCTTTCGCTGTTTCCTGTAATAATATAGACGTCCATATCCATATTTTCGGCGGTTATGGTAAGCTCGTCCCTGTTGGTATAGCCGATATCGAACTCCATAAAGCCGGGATAATCGAAGAAAACCCCGAAAAGCTCTTCCCCCGAGATTATGAGAAAATTATGAGCGCCGTAAAGAGAAAGGGTATCCTCCTGATGATGAGGATTATCGCTGTTCCTGCTGATGTATTTCTTGCCACGCTTGTTAATTCCTCCGACCTGTTCGCCGAGACCATATACAATATCGTTATCCGAAAGCTTATAGAAAAAGCCTTTATCAATAGTAGTAAAAAAGGGGATTTCTCCCTCGGAAGGGGTAAGCCTTTCAACCGTCGCAAAGGTCTCGAAGGGCTTGCCCAGTACAAATTTCTCTATCATAGGAAAACCTCCGTATAAATCCATTATAGTTTCAGTATATATCATTCTGCGACAAAAATCAACTGCTTACCGCTGATATTTCTGCATATAATCGTGCTGTTTTTCTTCTATAATGGGTATAATGTCAATAAGGAAGACTTTTTCGCAAAAATTGTATTTTTTTGGCGAAAAACTATTGACAATAGCTCTTTAACATATTAAACTATATACGCATGCTTTTGCTATTAAACAGGAAGGAAAAAGCCTAATGGAAAATATCATAAGTCTTAAGAATATCGTTGTTAACTTCGACAATGAACAAATACTTAAATGCATAAATCTCGATATAAAGGATAAGGAATTCGTTACCCTTTTAGGACCCTCGGGCTGCGGAAAGACCACAACTCTCCGCATTATCGGCGGCTTTTTAACCCCGGACAGCGGCGATGTTATGCTCGAAGGAAAGCGAATAAACGACCTCCCTCCCCATAAAAGGGACGTTAATACGGTTTTCCAGAGATACGCTCTTTTCCCTCACCTTAACGTTTACGACAATATCGCCTTCGGCTTAAGGGTAAAAAAGCTTCCCGAAAAGGAAATTCAGAAAAGAGTGGGCGAAATGCTGGAAATGGTTAACCTTATGGGCTACGAGAAACGCTCCGTAAACCGCCTTTCGGGAGGTCAGCAGCAGCGTGTCGCCATAGCGAGAGCCCTCGTAAACCGTCCTAAAATCCTGCTTTTAGACGAGCCTCTCGGCGCTCTCGACCTTAAGCTCCGTAAGGATATGCAGACTGAGCTCCGAAAGATTCAGCAGGCTCTCGAGCTTACCTTCGTGTATGTAACCCACGATCAGGAGGAGGCGCTCACCATGAGCGATACCGTAGTAGTTATGAATAACGGTACAATTCAGCAGATAGGCTCCCCCACCGATATCTATAACGAGCCCATAAATGCCTTCGTAGCCGACTTTATCGGCGAAAGCAATATCGTTAACGGAAAAATGCCCGAGGACTGTCTCGTTGAATTCGCAGGTAAGCAGTTCAAATGCGTAGATAAGGGCTTCTCCCCCGACGAAACCGTTGACGTTGTGGTACGTCCCGAGGATGTTAAGATTATTCCCGCCTCGGAAGCTAAGCTTACAGGCATTGTTGAATCGGTAGTATTCAAGGGTGTGCACTACGAAATGATAGTGGACAGCGTTGACCACAAATGGATGATACATTCCACGAAATACGAGCCCGAGGGTACAATGATAGGTATGACCTTCGACCCCTACGATATCCATATTATGAAAAAGCTTAAGGAGGACTGAAATTGAAAAAGCTTAAAGTATTTGCGGCTCCTTATCTTGTATGGATGATTGTTTTTATAGCAGTCCCCCTTCTTATGGTAGCCTACTTCGCCTTTACCGACGATAACGGAGCCTTTACCGTTGAGCATATTGCCAACGTGGGACAATACGCAAACATATTTATCCGCTCGATATGGCTCGCCCTTATCGCTACGGTAATATGCCTTATAATCGCCTATCCTGTAGCCTTTATGCTGTCCCGTATGAAAAAGCATCATCAGGGTACAATGCTTATGATAGTAATGCTCCCTATGTGGATGAATTTTCTGCTGAGAACCTACGCCTGGATGACCCTTTTAGGCAATAACGGGCTTATAAACTATCTTTTCAGCCTTATCGGTTTAGGTCCCTTCAAGCTTATAAATACCGAAGGTGCCGTTGTCCTCGGTATGGTGTATAACTACCTGCCCTTTATGATACTGCCCCTTTATTCGGTAATGGTGAAGATTGATAAATCCGTTCTTGAAGCCGCCTCCGACCTTGGCTGCAACAGTGCTTCCACCCTTTTCAGGGTTGTTATCCCCTTAAGCGTTCCGGGAATAATGTCGGGAATTACCATGGTTTTCGTCCCGGCAATCAGTACCTTTATTATTTCCAGAATGTTAGGCGGCGGCTCGAATCTCCTTATCGGCGACCTTATTGAAATGCAGTTCCTCGGAAACTCCTACAATCCCCATTTGGGTGCAGGTATCTCCCTTGTTCTTATGGTAATAATCCTGCTGATTATGACGATAATGAACCAGTTCGACCCCGACGACCAGGTTCTTATATAAAGGAGGCGGTACAATGAAAAAGCTTGGAAAAATCTATATGGCTCTGGTACTCTTCTTCCTTTATATACCGATTTTTGTACTGATTGTCTTTTCCTTTAACGAGACGAAAAGCCGTTCTGTTTTCAGCGGTTTTACCTTAGAATGGTACGAGCGGCTTTTTAAGAACGAGATAATTATCTCCTCCCTTATCAACACAATCATTATCGCCGTTGTAGCAAGCATAGCCGCAACAGTTCTGGGTACCCTCGCCGCTATCGGAATAAACTCAATGCGAAAGGTACCTAAGGCTATCGTCCTTAATGTTACAAATATGCCCGTTATTAACCCCGAAATTGTTACGGGTGTATCTCTTATGCTTCTTTTCGTATTCTTCGCCGCAAGAATGAATTTCGAATTCGGTTTTGTTACCCTTCTTATCGCTCATATTACCTTTAACGTGCCCTACGTTATCCTTAACGTAATGCCGAAATTCAAGCAGATGGACCCCAACCTCTTCGAAGCGGCGCAGGATCTGGGCTGCAGCCCCTTTTCCGCTCTGTATAAGGTTATTCTGCCCGAGATTATGCCCGGTATCGTAAGCGGCTTTCTTATGTCCTTTACCTTCTCTCTCGACGATTTCGTAGTAAGCTATTTTACCAGCGGCTCAACCTCACAGACTCTCCCGATAACTATCTATTCAATGACCCGAAGAAAGATTTCCCCCGAGATAAACGCTCTTTCTACCCTTATTTTTATCGTTGTAGTTATCGTACTTATCGTAAAGAATATTATTGAAAACCGACAGTTCAAAAAGGAGAAAAGGGAAGCCTAATGAAAAAAGGAATATATAAAATTGCCGCTCTTTTAGCCTCGGTGGCAGTCTTAGCCTCCTGCACGCACAGCGAAACAACAGAGGCAGGCGAAGAAGAGGAAGAACTCGAAGCACAGACCCTTACCGTAGAGGACGAGGAATACTACGCTCGCTTTAAAGGACAGGGCATTTCCATAAACGTCTATAACTGGGGCGAATATATCTCAACAGGAGCGGAGGAAGGCACCCTCAACGTAAACGGCGAATTCGAAAGGCTTACGGGCATTAAGGTGAACTACACCAACTACGCCACCAACGAGGAGCTTTACGCTAAGCTTAAGGGCGGCGGAGCAAGCTACGATATAATTATCCCCTCGGACTATATGATATCAAAAATGATTAAGGAGGAAATGGTTCAGCCCCTTAATTTCGATAATATCCCGAATTTCAAGTATATTATGGATAATTTCAGAAATCCCGATTATGACAGAGAAAACCTTTACTCCGTACCCTACACCTGGGGAACGGTAGGGCTTATCTACGATTCAACGGTAGTAGATATTCCCGAGGAGGAAATCGACTGGGACATACTCTGGAACGAGGATTATCTCGACCAGATTCTTATGTTCGATAACCCACGTGACGCCTTTGCTATTGCAGAGCTTATGCTTGGCTACTCCCTTAACACCGAAAGCTCCGAGGAGCTTCAGGCGGCGGCGGACAAGCTTACCCAGCAGAAAAAGGTGGTGCAGGGCTATGTAATGGACGAAATCTTCGATAAAATGGCGGCAGGTGACGCCTGGATCGCTCCCTATTACGCCGGGGACGCCCTTACTATTCTTGAACAGAACGAGGACCTGCGCTTTGTAGTCCCGAAAAGCGGTACAAACCTCTTTATCGACGCTATCTGTATCCCCTCCTGCGCTAAGCAGAAGGAAGCGGCTGAAATGTATATCAATTTCCTTTGCGAGCCCGATATAGCCTTTGCGAATATTGATTATATATGCTATTCTACCCCTCATTCCGCCGCCTTTGATATGCTGGACGAGGAGACCCGTACAAGCACGGTTTCCTATCCCGACGAGGAATTTATCGCCGCCGAAACGGAAATTTTCGTTAACCTTTCCGACGAAGCGAACAGGGAAATGCAGGAGCTAT
>JAEDHF010000038.1 GCA_016297165.1 Oscillospiraceae bacterium
TTTTACAATCTCAAAACACATACTTATATATGAGAATATAGTTTTCTCAAAATTTCGAAAATAAACAAGCCTATGCATAAAGCATAAGCAGAAAAGGAGAACGTTATGAGCAGAAAACAAAGCTTACCCCACAGAATAAGATACGAGCTATCGAAAATGATTCGCTACGGCGAATCCAAGCACCAAAGCAAAATTGAGGAAAACACCATAGCTCCCAAAGGCATTTTCAGCTTCAGCACCTACAAAGACTATCTTAAGCATTGTGTTGCCTTCGGGAAATGGTGCCAGAAGGAATACGGGGTCAGGAATCCTAAGACAGCGAAAAAGTACGTTGATGAGTATCTGCAAAAATGCCTGGACAAAGGATTATCCCCCTCGACCTTAAAGCTAAAGCGTTCCGCTCTTGCCAAGCTATTCGGAATAAGCGGTAAGGATTTCGGCGTGGCTATTCCCAACCGAAGAAGACGGGATATTGTCCGTTCGAGAAAAGCGCCCGACCCGAAAATTGAGGCAAGAAACAAGGATATCGTGGATTTCATCAAAGGGACGGGTCTTCGTCGTGAAGAATTGCTGGCAGTAACTGCAAGGGACATAAAGGACATCGGTGGACACCTTCTCATCAACGTAATAAAGGGAAAGGGAGGAAAATTCAGATATGCAAGAGTACTGCCCCAATACGAAAGCTACATAAAAAGGCTCAGAGAAAAGTACATTTCCGAAGGAAGAGAAAACGAACGGCTCTTTGAAGATATTCCGAAACGTCTCGAGGCTCATCACTACAGGGGCGATTATGCAAAGGCGCTGTATAGCATAATTGCCCGTGACGTTAAGTCGATACCGCCAGAAGAACGATACTGTATGCGTGGCGACCGAAAGGGCGAGGTGCTGGATAAGGTGGCTATGTACGGTGTAAGCCGAAATCTCGGGCATAACAGAATTGATGTAATACCGGGGCACTATTTATATTAAACGAAGCATTTATATCCGTCTCGCCCGAATCGGCGCAAAAAATATCCCCTGTAGGGCTTAGAATTCAGCACTACAGGGGTCTTCCCAACCCTATCGATACCTTCCGCCGACCACTGGATAACCCTAAGCCCCATACCCTCCACGGTGGTCATAACCGTATCGTCATATTCGCCGTAGGGAGCCCGGTAGAGGGAAGGCTCCTTACCCGTTATCATTTTAATTTTCCGACTGCATTCCTTTGTGTCGGCGATAAGGTCGTTGATGTTCATGCCCTTTACGTGGGGGTGTTTATCGGAATGGTTTTCGATTGAGTGTCCTGCATCATAAAGCTTTTTAACGTCCTCGGGATATTTGTCACAGAATTCTCCCGTAACGAAAAAGGTTGCCTTAGCGTTGGCATTTTTCAGTATTTCGATAAGCTCGTCGGTGTTGGAGTTGCCCCAGGCGCAATCAAAGGTCAGGGCAATTTTGTTGTCGCCCCTGTCAACGCAGTAAATAGGGAGCTTTTTCTCCTCCGCAGAAACGGTTACGGAGCTTAAAACGGCGCAGATAATAATCGTAAGAATTGTAACTGCCAGCAAAGCAATAGTAACAACCCTTAAAATCTGCTTTTTTGTGAGAGTGTAAACAACCATAGATATATTCCTTTCCTTGCAGTATTATTTTGTAGAGTATATGCAGGTTTTTCGGACAAAATACTATTTTATATGCGTTTAAGCTTGAAATTACCGCCATAAGAATTATTTCGGAAGCACAAAAAATCCCCGTAACACCTGAAAAACGTGTTACGGGGATTCTTTATCAAAAGAATTGTTCAAGGGTTTCCGGATCAATGCCTACTGAGGTAGTGACATAATTGGAATTGCCTGAATTATCCGAACCGGAGGTTGAAGCTGGTGTGCCCTCTGTGTCGCTGCCGCTAACAGGATTGAGTAAGTGTGGGCTGTCATTATTGTCATCAATAGTGTATGAAGAAGGATCGCGACCTGAGGTAACATCAATACCTGTGTTTAGCTCAGAGCTATTGCCCGTGGGCGTTCCTGATTCATTGGAAGAGCCTTGTCCGCCGGTGGAGCCTGTATCCGTACTGCCGGAAGAGCCCGTGTCTGTCTGACTATTTGTTTCTTCGTCGGGTTCGTTACCGGCTGTATTGTCGTTGCTGCTGTTGGGAACGGACGGACTTTCGCTAACAATTATTTCAGGTGATGCCTGCCCCTCTGTGGTCTGCTGATTGCGTTGTGTGGCAGCAGTTGTTGTGGTTACGCTTGGCTTAGCGGAAGTAGTTGTGGTTACGCTCGGCTTAGCTGAAGCAGATGTGGTTGCACTCGGCTTAGCGGAAGTTGTTGCGGTTTCGTTACCTATAGCGGTGGTTGTTGCATTCTCGCTATTTATAGTCGTAGTCGTTGAAGCTCCCTCATTTATAGCTGCGGTTGTTACGGCTGCTGCGAGCTTATCTGTAACTGCTGCTTCTGTTTCGGGCTTTTCCGGGGCTTCTGCAACATAGCTATCTGCACCAATACCCCTGATTATAATGCTTTCGCCCTTTTGAAGGATTGCTTCCCCTGTATCATAGGTTGTAACGACAACACCCGTAAAAACCTCAACATCGGTTTCCACGATATCGGGATAGTAGGTTACCGAAAAAGAAGTTCCCCTTACGCTCATAGTTGCATTTGATGTTTTCACCTCAAAGGTTGATTCGCTGTTAAGCTTGTTATCAATGGTGAAAAGAGCTTTTCCGTTTATAAGCTCAATGGTTACAGAACCCTTTTCGATTGTGCCTTCGGCGTTAATCCTGAATTCTGTGTTTTCCTCTGCGGCAATATGCTTGTCCGAATCTACGAGGAGTAAAACATCAGAATCATTTCCGACATTTACATAATCGTTTTCGATAAGCTTCATTCCCGAAAAAGCGTTTATGTGCTCCTCCGAGCGGTTGACAACAACCTCTCCGTTTGTGTTATCAACCTTTACAAGCCTATATATCTCTTTTGAAGAACAGCCCGAAAAAACAGCTATCGCTAAAATCAGAAGGGTTACTATATTCTTTTTCATACTTCCTCCACAATAATTCCATCATAGCGTTAATTATATCACCGGTTCTTCTTTTTGTCAATAATACCTCGCGCTTTTGAGTGCGGCACCTAAACAACACCTTTTTTTCGCATATATGTTGAAAATAATTACAAATTGTGATATAATTGCTTTGAAAAAATGTGTGGACAATAACCCTCCGAGGGGCTCAGACCCTGCGCCCGTTCCCACCGGGGTCGAGAGCGGAGGAAAAATGTCGGATTTTAAGGGCATAACCTATTGCTCTGTGAGGTATATATGTATCACTTACTTATTGTTGACGACGATAAAATAAATCTGACGGCTGCCAGAAGTGCGCTTTCGGACACATATAAGATTACCGCCGTTACTTCCGGCGAACAAGGGCTCAGATTCCTTCAGAAGAATACCTGCGACCTTATTCTGCTTGATATAAATATGCCCGAAATGAACGGCTTCGAGGTTATGGCGAGGATACGGGAAAATCCTTCTCTTTCGGCCATTCCCATTATCTTTCTTACGGCGGATAACGACCCCGAAATTGAAAGCCGATGCCTTAAAGAAGGGGCTATGGACTTTATTTCGAAACCCTTCGTTCCTAACGTAATACTTTCGAGAATAAGCCGTACTCTTGAGCTTGAGGCGCTCCGACGGAATCTTGAGGGCGAGCTTGAGGCGCGTACCGGTCATATAAAGCATATCCAGGAAATGATGGTTATAGGTATGGCGACTATGGTTGAAAGCCGTGACCTTTCTACCGGTGGCCATATCAAGCGAACAAGTACCATTGTAAAAATATTTGCAGAAAGACTTTTAGCGGAGCGTATCGACCTTCCGAAAAGCTTTCTTGATATGGTCGTGAGGGCAGCGCCTATGCACGACCTTGGAAAAATTGCAGTTGACGACCGGGTACTGAGAAAGCAGGCGAAATTTACCCCAGAAGAATATAACGAGATGAAAAAGCATTCCGCCGAGGGAACAAGAATAGTAAGGCAGATTCTCGAAGGCGTCGAAGAAGCGGATTTTATTGATATTGCGGCTAATGTCGCTCATTATCATCACGAGAAATGGGACGGGTCGGGTTATCCCGACGGGCTTTCGGGAGAGAAAATACCCGTTGAAGCGAGAATTATGGCGCTGGCGGACGTGTTCGACGCCCTGGTAAGTAAGCGCTGTTACAAGGATTCCTTCTCCTTCGAAAAGGCTTTTTCAATAATCGAGGACTCTATCGGCTCCCACTTTGACCCGGGGCTTGGAAAGCTGTTTCTGAAATGCCGCCCCGAGCTTGAATTGTTTTATTCTTCGACAGTTAACGCTTCGGAGAATTAAAAAATAAGGCAATACCGTTACAATGTCTGTCGGTATTGCCTTATTCTGTTTATCCGGGAAGTGAAATACTGCCCTTATCAGATTTTTTAAGTCTGCCTGCCTGTATATCCTTTTCTATTGCGAAGCCTATAGTTTTTTCGATAACGCCGCCGATTCTCGAATAGCCGAATTTCTTTGCGGTTTCCTTAATAAGGTCGCTTTCCGAAAGGCTTATCTGCCGGCACAAAACCTCCTTAACGGCATTCCTTATTTCTTCGGAAACTATCTCGTCGATGTCTCTCTGTTCGCTGTCCTCGTCCTCTACCCTGTATATTGAGTAGGTTTCGGGGTCCTGTTCCTTTGTCCAGATGAATACCCTGTCCTCGTCGGCGGTTATCTTTTTCGGTATAGTCTTAAGGATATCGGCGAAAATGATATCTACCCTTGAGCCGCCTCTCGTTATGGACCATGCACCGAGGATTTTTTTCATAAGCAGCTTCCTGCTTATTGGCGCCTCGTTAGCGATAATCTTTTCCGCAAGACTGCATATTTTCGCCTTATTTTCGGGAAGGTAGAATTCCTCGGAGCTGCCGAGAGGGGTTATTTTCGTATTCTTATAAGGTCGGGAGGCTGAATCGGTAAGCGTCGGAGCCGTCTCCCTTTCGAATTCTATCGGGGTATTGGGCGAGGGCTTACTTTCTTCCGCCTTAAGTGCAGCCTTTTCGGGTATGCTTTCTATAGCCGTCTTAATGCTCCGAAGTACCTGTTCCCTGTCATCAAGCCAGTCCAGAGTCCATACCCTTACTATATTCCAGCCCAGTCCCTCAAGCACTCCGGGCTGTAAAACAAATCTGTCCCTTGCGGTGGAGCTGTTGCGGCTCTTTCCGTCCAGAAGAATACCGAGAAGGTATTCTTCCTCGTTTTCGGGATTTATAATTCCTATATCAATTTTAAATTCGGAACAGCCTACTGCACATTTAACCTTATAGCCCAGCTTCTCAAGTTCCGAGGCTATAGACGCCGCAACGAAGTCATCTTCACAGGCTGCGGACTCTTTACACTGTGCCGCCGCAGGCTTTCTACCCTCGGCAAATTCAAGGAAGCCCTTAAGACCTGCGACGCCCTCGGAGCTTGTTCTCGAAAGGTCGATCTGTTCGGGGCGGAGAACGGAATAAACTATCATGGATTTTCTCGCCCTTGATATGGCGACATTAAGCCGCCGCCAGCCGCCGTCACGGTTAAGAGGACCGAAATTCATAGAAACATTACCCGTTTCGTCGGGGCCGTAGCCTACCGAAAAAAGAATAACGTCTCTTTCGTCGCCCTGCACATTTTCAAGGTTCTTTATAAATACAGGCTCTCTCGAATTCTTATCCAGCTCCTCGAGCTCGGGGTGTTTCGCCCATTCCTCACAAAGCATATCGTCGATAAGATTCTGCTGAACGGAGCTGAAGGTAACGACGCCTATACTGTCCTTTCGGAGGGCTTCGTCGCTTAAGCGCCTTATTATCTCCTCAACAACCGCTCTTGCCTCTGCCTTATTCTGCTTCGTTTTTCCCTTGTCGTAGTAGCCCTCGGGATGAATAATTCTTACCTCGGAGATAAGGTCGTTAGGGGAGGGGAAGGTAAGAAGCTTATTATCGTAGTATTTTATATTGCTGTAGGTAATAAGGCTTTCGTGCCGTGAGCGATAGTGCCATTTAAGATACTGCTGGGGCATTGAAATAGCCAGGCAGTCGTCAAGAAGGCTTTCGAGGTCCTCTATTTCGCTGTTTTCCTCGTCGATTCTGTTAGAGGAGAAGAAGCTGGTGGGCGGAAGCTGTTTCGGGTCGCCTACGACTATTACGTTTTCGCCCCTTGCAATAGTACCCACAGCCTCGGAGGTGGGGAGCTGTGACGCTTCGTCGAAGATAACGAGGTCAAACTTCGGGAAGGAGGGGTCGATATACTGGGCAACGGAAATAGGGCTCATAAGCATACAGGGGCAAAGCCTTCTAAGCAGGTTCGGAATCTTATCGAAAAGGCTCCGAAGTGACATCATTCTGCCGTTACTCTTTATTGCACGTTTCAGTATGCCCATTTCCGAGGTTGCGGCGCTTTCTGTTCCCGGGGCAGGAATTTTTGCGGAAAGTCGGGCGGCGAGCTCCTGCATCGTCAGACGTGAGAATTTATCTATAGTATCCTTAAAGCTTAAGATAAGGTCATTGTAGGTATTGCTCCTGAATGCCTTAAGACGGGGGTCGTTATCCGTTATCATAAGGGCGAGCTCATAGTTAAGTCCGCAGGAGTAGGCGGCTTCGATATTATCTGCGGCAACCTTTCCGTTACGGTAGCTTTCGCTTACGTTTCTGAGCCCTGCGTTATCAAGCTCATATTCCGCCTGATTAAAGGCGGCGGCAAATTTCAGCTTATCGGAATTATCGGTACAGTCCCCGAGCTTTTTCTCAATAGCGGTAAGCCAGAGGGCTTCCTTATCTATGGTGCTGAAATCGGCGCTATATTCCCTTTCGAAGTCCGAAAGCTTTTCGAGGAAGGAGGAAAGGGCGCTTCCATCGGCTTCGCCCGACGAAGAGCCGAGACTTCCCGAAATATGGGCGGGGTTAACGTCTCCTTTAATTCTTATCGCCGACATAACCCTGTCTGTCTTATTGACAGCCCTTTCAAGCACGCTCCAGTCCGTCTGTTCATTCATATATATTCCCGTAAGAAGGGCGGAAATATCAGACGGAAGGCTTCTTAAAGCCTCTCTTTTCTCGCCGGCTGCACAAAGGGTATCCTGTATTTCCGAAAGGCTTCCCTTATTTATAAGTGCAGGATTCTTAGCGTAGAGCTTAAGCTCCTTAACCAGCTTATTAAGCCCTAAAGCCTTAGGCAGGAACCATGAACTCTCCGCCTTTTTCCTGCGCATACGGGCTTCGGCGGCAGGATATTCCAGTACGCTCTTTTCGAATTTCTCGAATACATTTTCGCAAAGAGCGCTGTATTCCTTACCTACGGAAAGGGTTTCCCTAATTTTCTCCATTATAATGTCGTAATGGGGGGCTTCTATAAGTCCGTTAAGAACCTCTCCCTCGGCTTTCATAGCCTTCGATATTTCAGACAGCATAAGTAATGCCTTTTTGTCCATTGTGCCGTTATAGCCGTATGTATTGCTTAGGGTTTCTGCTGCCTGCGCTGCGGCTATGGCGCTTTCCTTAAGCTCCTTTGAGGTATTTCTGAACCTATCACGAAGCTCTATCGAGTAGGCTCTCGTTTTTATATCCCTTAAGGGGAAATCGCTGAAATTCCCTGTTTCGGATATGGCTATACTGTAGCTGTGTATGAGGGAGGAATTTCTATCGGCGGTTTCCCTTGTAAGCTCCCGAAGACTGTTTCTTCCGAAGGTAATCCTGCCCTGCTCCGAAATATTCCGCTCATAGGCGGATATAGCCTCGTAAAGGGAAAGGCCGCAGGAACGCTTTTCGTGAAGGGCATATACTATGCTGTTAAGTCCGTCCCTTTCCTCCTTAAGCCTTTTCGCTTCGGCGGAATATTCCTCGGGAGACTTTATTCTTCCCACCTCTAACGCCTTATTAAGCTCCGAAAGTACGGTAGTCTTATTGGTTTTGTTGGAATGGAGCTCAAGACAGAAGGGGTCGAGCCCGATACCCTCAAGGCGCTTTTGCACAACGTTAAGAGCCGCCATTTTTTCCGCCACAAAAAGCACGGATTTTCCGTTATAGAGTGCGTTTGCTATCATATTTGTGATAGTCTGTGACTTTCCCGTTCCGGGAGGGCCGTGGAGCACAAAGCTTTCTCCCCTTGCTGCCGCCGCAATAGCGGAAAGCTGTGAGGAATCGGCGCTAAGGGGTACCGCCATATCGGAAATATGGGGATTTTCGTCTATCTCCTCGGGGGTTAAGCCTGTTTCCTCCGAGGTCCAGTCCGCCGCCCCATCTATAAGAGCGGAAACCGCCTTATTCTCCCGAAGCTCATCGGAGCGGCTTTTCAGGTCGTTCCACATAACGAAACGGCTGAAGGAAAAAAGCCCGATAAAGGCGTATTCCTCAATGCTCCAGCGGTTTTTATCCCCTATCGCCTTAGCTATAGTTTCGAATACGAGAGGAAGGTTAATACCATGCTCGTCAAGGGGCAGGGGGTCAAGCCCCGTAACAGCTATGCCGTACTCCTGCCGCAGGTATTCCAGCAGGGTTATATTTATCTGTGGATCCTCCTGGCGGCTTCTTATTATATAGCCCTTATTTCTTACGCTTCGGACGATATCTATAGGGATAAGTACGATAGGCGCATATCGGGGCTTTTCTGAACGGTCGTCCTCGTACCATCGCAGAATTCCCAGGGAGAGGAAAAGGGTATTGCTTCCGTTTTCCTCCATACTTACCTTAGCGGAGCGGTAGAGGTGTTTAAGGGCGATATCGAGGTCATGGCAATTAAGGAAGGTTCTTATCCGATTGCTTTTGAATTCGGTCTCCGCAATACCCCTAATAAGCTCCTCTTCCCCTTCAACAGCGTATATATTCCCTTCTCCCGGAGATAAGTCGCATTCCTCGGGCGCCTCTATAATGTGGAAGTCCTTACCGCTCGCCAGCATATCCTCAAGCTGTCCCGGGTCGGCGGTCATAAGCTGCAGCGAGCTTTTCGTAACACGAAAATTAAGAAGAGCGTTCCGAAGGCTGAAATCCAGCAGCTTTCTCTCCCATATTTTAATTTTCGTTAAAGGCTCGCCGCCCTCGGGGGCTATAGCCTCACGCAGCTCATTCTCGTCCCCGTTAAGCTTAGCCGCCGAAACAATATTTTCCATACTATACCTCCGAAATATGCTTATCCCTTAAAGTGCATTTTATACCGCAATTATACCACGTTATCCGCTGTTTTGCAATAGACTAACCCGATAAAGCGTACTGCACAATAAAAATTCACCCTCCGCAGTAAACCGCAGAGGGTGAATATTCTTACTCATAGAGAGGATAAAAGTTCAGTTATCCTTATTCTTCTCTTTTCCTTCTTTTTGCCGAAGCTATAACTGCCATTCCTGCAAATAACAGGGCTGTGCAGCTTATACCTACGCCTGTTGAGGGGTTATCGTCCGAAGGCTTATCTGTACCTGCGTCAACCTCGGAATCGGTAGTATCCTCCTCGGAAGCGTCGATATCGTCCTTATTTTCGTGGCTGTATCTGTCGATTACGATAATATACTCGGAAGCGTGGGTAAAGGTAAGGTCAGCCTTACCCTTGGAATTTATCTTACCTGCACACATAAATTCGGCGTCGCTTATCTCTTCGTTATAATAGTAGAGGTTAGCGTAGAAGCCCTTATTTTCCTTACCCATATCTATAGTAAGCACAGCGGTAAAGCCGAAGTCGCCGGAATGATTAAGGGTAATCGTTACATAGGAGAGCTCGCCGGTAACGAGGTTAATTACCTGAACGGGAATACCCTCGCTGCCGAGGCTTACGCCCATATCGATATCTCCGGGGTTTGTAACGTCCATACCGTTAATTGTCCAGGTTAAGCCGTCGCCCATATCAAGAACGATAGTAATATCCTTACCTGCGATTGAATCGAGAATATCTCCGGGGAGTACGGAAGTGTCGCCCATATCGATATCTATTTTATCGCCGTCCTTAGCCTTTTTTATCTCCTTCGATACGTCTCCCCAGTCGGGTGCGTTATCCTTATCCTCCGGCTCTTTAGGCTCTTCGGGCTTATCGGGAGTTGTGGGAGTTGTAGGAGTTGTGGGAGTTGTAGGAGTTGTGGGATAGGGTGGGTAGGTGGGATAGGTAGGAGTGGTAGGAGGTTCCGGATTTGTAGGAGTTGTGGGTGCAGTAAGCGCTTCAAAGGTATAGAAAACTGTGAGTGTGCCGTTGTCGGTGTTCAGAGTTGTTGTTGCGGTATTGCCATTGATTTTAACTGCGGTAGTGTTTGTAAAGGATAAGCCTTCTTCGGGCTGAAGTACTACGCTGACGGTGTACTGCTTGCCTGCCTTGAACTTATCGTTTGCGGTCAACGGTGTGTCACCGTCAAACCATTTTACGCTGTCAACGGTATAGCCGTCATTCTCGGGAACGGTGGGTGTTGAGGGCGCTGCGCCAACAACGGGCGCGGTCACTGTCACAGCGGGGGTGATAGCAACCTGCTTGAAATAAACGAGAAGATCATTGCGATACTGCTTCAGGGCTAATTCGTAATGTGTAATGCCTATATCCGCTGCGGGGTCGGCAACAGTTGCTTTACTATCCATGGTTATTAAGCCGGTAGAGGTATAGCAAGGCCATAATTCCCACTCATCCTTGTTATACTTCATACCTGCCGTCGGACTGATTTCAGCTGCCAGTTTGGCGGCAAGGTCTGAAACCTTTACAGGATATTGTTTGTCGGTATCAATGGTAATGTACTGCTTCACATCTTCTGTGATTTCAAGTTTGAACCCGCCGGACGGGTTAGCCTGCGTTGAGGGGTCTGTTGCGGTTATATGTAACTCTTTCTTATTGCTCAAGTAGACCTTGTCACAGTCGTATTCATTCAGAAATTCCTTGATTTCGGCATCGAAAGAATTACCGGATACGAGTTTATTTGGATATATGGTGCCAGTGGGACCTGTTGCAGAGCAATATAATTTCCAGATACTGCCGGAATTCTTTCTTTCGTTAAGATAATTTATGCCTGGGTTATCTGGGACTCCATTAAGCAAATCGACTGAGGTGAAATAACCTCTAACAGCGTCATAGTTAACATATCTTACAAGCTTCGCCTTTGAAACGTCAAATTCATCGTATGTATCGGCGACATTTTTGATAGCGTTCCACAGGTCGGCTTTGTTTGTGAACGCAGCGGAAACCTTTTGGGTAGAGGAATCCTTGTCATATACCAACACATAAGAGCCATTGAGCGCTTCTGTTTCGCCTACGGGAATTAAGCCGCCGGTACTGTCGTTAGTTACTGATATTTTTTCGTTGATAGGGTTACCGAGACCGTCATATACGGGAATTTCGAAGGTTTTATAGTTGTTCTGAAGCTGAATTATGGTTACGCCACTCCCAACAACATCGCCACCATAATAACCTCCACCGGGTCCACCCAAATTATATAACTTTTCAACAATGTCCTTTGTTATGGATATTGATGTATCTCCGGTCGGAATAATGGTTGTGCCTTCCTTATATGCGGCTCCCACGGAAACTATACCGATAGATTCCTCTCCATACCATACGGTATATTTTGCTTCCTTAAGAGGGTCGCTTGTATCGAAGTCGTTGGGGAGATCGATTGTTTTCGGGAATTCGGATACCTGAACAGCACCGGTAGTGCTTAATTCGGTCTCACCGGGGTTTTCGGTAGTAACTAATACCTTATGGGTAGATCTTATTTTAACATCACTATATGGATTGGGGCTTTCTCTCAAATTGTACAGTTCTTTAGCCAGCTCATCGCCGGTTACCGTCGTATTTATGTATCCGGATGCGGTATCGTATTTAAAGTAATAAATACCCCACAAATTGTTTGAGGTGAGGAGAGCGGAACCATCAAGATCGCCTGAAGTGAAACCGGTTTCGCCAATATCATCTGCCGGATATACAGTTCCTCCTCCCACAATACTTATATTGCCTTCAATCGTTGCCGACGCCGAAGTCATAAGCGACGAAGCCGCAACAGAGCCTGCCACAAGCATGGCGAGCAGTCCTTTAAGTCGTTTCTTGAACAAAATAAATCATCCTTTCATAAATCATAATAAACCATTGTTGTTACTATTTTACACCAAAAATACCGCCGTGTCAAGAATACTTCAACTATTTCTTAACAACTCACCCAAAAGGGTGAAATGATAATAAGCCTGCGTTTATGTATTGACACAAATCCCCAAATCGTGATAAAATGTGTTTAGTGAACTTCTGTGAGGTATGATATGAAGAAAATTGCTGCTTTTTTACGCCGTGCCGCTGTGTTTGCGGTGGTGCTGACGGCGCTGTGGGCGGCGCTTGTCGCGGCGGCTTGTATCCCGAACGAGCGCATTTACGGCAATATGCTTTCAAGCGCAATGTATTTCAAGGACAAGCCCCCCTACATTTACGAATCGCAGGTGCGGCTTGTTCAGGACAACTACGCCGATGTCATTCTGCTGAATGTGACATGGAACATGGGCAGCGACCCGTTCGTGTCCACGCTGAACTCCGCCTACTA
>JAEDHF010000039.1 GCA_016297165.1 Oscillospiraceae bacterium
CTTCCAGTACTGCGGCTTAAGAAACGGCTTCGGCTACCGCGATACCGTTCAGGATATTCAGGGTATTATCCACCTTGCTCCCGAAATGGCAAAGCAGCAGATTATCTTTATGCTTTCCGCACAGGTTACTAACGGCGCAGGTCTTCCTCTCGTAAAGTACACCCATAAGGCCGGCGAGGAAAACCACCCCGACGAAAACGACGAAAATACACCCTACGCAAAGGAAACAGGTCACCCCAGCTATCGTGCAGACGACGCTCTCTGGCTCTTCCCCACAGTTTATAAGTATATTTCCGAAAGCGGCGATATCGCCTTCCTCGACGAGGAAATCCTCTACGCTAACGACGGCGAAAAGGGTACGGTTTACGACCACTTAAAGAGAGCTATTATGTTCTCTATGAATAATCTCGGCAACCACGGTATGCCTGCAGGACTGCACGCTGACTGGAACGACTGCTTACGCCTCGGTAAGAAGGGCGAATCTACCTTCGTTGCATTCCAGCTTGTATATGCAATCAAGATTTTAAGAACCTACGCAGTAGAAAAGAACGATACCGAATATATCAAGTACCTCGACGAAATAAAGGCTAAGCTTGACGTTATTCTTGCAGACTGCTGGAACGAGGACAGATGGATAAGAGGCTATAAGGAGGACGGAACCGTTATCGGTCAGAGAACCGACCCCGAAGCAAATATGTGGCTCAATCCCCAGTCCTGGTCCGTTATTTCCGGCTTCGCAAGCAAGGAACAGGCTGAAAAGGCTATGGACAGCGTAGAAAGAGAGCTTAATACTCCCTACGGCGCTATGGTTATGTATCCCCCCTACAACAAGCACGGCTTCAACGGCGCTCTTATGCAGTGCTTCAACGCCTGCACAAAGGAAAACGCAGGTATCTTCTCACAGCCTCAGGGCTGGCTGATTCTTGCGGAATCCAAGCTCGGTCATGGCAACAGAGCATATAAGTACTGGAAGGAAGCTTCTCCTGCTACATACAATGATAATGCAGAGCATCGTGTTCTCGAGCCCTACGTTTTCGGTCAGTTCGTAGAGGGTAAGGACAGCCCCTTCGCAGGACGTGCACACGTTCACTGGCTCACAGGTACCGCTTCAACCGTTATGGTAGGTACAACAGAGGGTATCCTCGGTCTTAACCCCGAATCTAAGGGTATAGTAATCGACCCCTCTATCCCCTCCGAATGGAAGGAATACACCATGGAAAAGACCTTCAGAGGAAAGAAGCTTAACGTTACCGTAAAGAATCCTAATGGCAGCGAGCACGGCGTTAAGTCTGTAACCGTTAACGGCGAAAAACTTGACGGAATTCTTATCCTTGACGAAATCTTAAAGGATGTTAACGATATCGTAATCGAAATGTAAATAAGGCGTTTTCAGACAAAATCACCGGTACAAGGGTTATTCCCCTCGTATCGGTGATTTTTCATAAGCTATTATGCCCTACATAACAGCGGAAATAAGTGCATTTATTGTCATTTTTTTGATTGACAAAAGGCGAAAATTAAGATATACTATTTGTTACAATGCTTTAAATAATTATTGAAGATAGGTATGAAATGAAGAAAAAGTCTAATAAGCTAAACCTTATAATATGCGGCATAGCCTTTATTGTAATGGTTGTTTTCCTTTTTGTTGACGGAATAGATAATATTTTACAGGCTATGAGCGAGCTTAACCCCCTGTTTCTGCTGCTGGCTGTGCTGTGTATGGTGGGCTACTGGTTCGGGGAGAGCTACGGGCTTCACATGGCGGCAAAAAGCTTAGAGCCCGATACTAAGCTTAAAACCTCGGTGCTTGTGGCTATGATAGGGCAGTATTTCAACTGCATTACTCCCTGTGCTACCGGCGGTCAGCCTATGCAGGTATATACCTACGTCAAGAATAAAATGCCCCTTGGCTCCGCTATGACGGCTCTTGTGGCACGATTTATCGTCTATCAGTTTATGCTTACCATATATTCGGCGATATTCCTTATATTTAAGCTTTCAATGTTTACCGAGGGCGACCTAAAGGGGCTTACCTTCCTCGTAATAATCGGCTTTATTGTTAATACCGCCGTTATTGTAATGCTGTTTATGCTTGCATTTTTCCGTAAGGCTACTACGAAAATTGCTCACGGAATAATAAAGCTTTTAGGGAAAATCAGGATTATTAAGGATGTTGACGATAAGATAGCCTATATTGACGGCGAGCTCGAAGGATATTACAATAACTTTCTTTTCATAAAGAAAAAGCCCCTGCTTGTACTTAAAATGTGTCTCGTTACGGCAGTACAGCTTCTCCTCTATTTCAGCATTACTTACATTATCTATCGGGGCTTCGGAATGGGAGAAACCGATTTCTTCACAATTATAGCCTGCCAGGCGTTTGTACTTATGATTTCCTCCTTCGTACCCCTTCCCGGCGCTATGGGTGCTGCCGAGGGAAGCTACGCCGCCTTTTTCGGCGGTATCTTCGGCGCTCATTATACCGTAGTATCAACCTTTATCTGGCGTTTTCTTACCTTCTATCTCCCTATCATTGTGGGTATTGTAATTAACCTCGTTCTTTCAAAGAAGGGTATTGATTTTAATAATATGAAAGAATAAGAAGAAAGGTCGGGCGGATATTCCGCCCGACCCTTTTCTGTATTCTGTTGTTATCTGCGCCTTCCGCCGCCGCCGTGACGACCGCCGCTGCTTGAACGGTGGGTGGAGCTGTGCCCACGGCTGCCGCCTCTGCTGCTGCCCGAGCTTCTCGGAGAATATATACGGGTTGTGGTAATGCCTCTCGACTGGGTAATGTTTTTTGTAAGCAGGAGAGAGCCGGGAACTGTATAGCGTGTGGTTACTGACTTTTTTAGCTTATAGGGCGCTGTAATAGCGCTATAGATTACGCCCGAGATTACGGCGATAATAATAACGAAGAATATAAGGGGCTGGATAAGCTCTATAGGATTAAAATCCAGCTCAATATATCCGTCTCCCGACTGGATACCTATCTGGTTATTGGCTTTACCCTGGTTATAATAGCTTTCGCATTTATCCACAAAGCCGATACAGGCGGAGTAATAATCTCCTGCTACAATATCGTCGTATATCCTGTCGAAGATACGGTCGATACGGTCGTCGCTGTAATAATTTATGCAGCTTCCGCTGGTAGAAATCCAGTCGTACTTTGTGTCGTTATTTATAAGCAGTAGAATTCCGTCGGTATTTATTCCGCAAAGCTCGTCGTATCTGTCGTCGGCATAATTCATGGTTCCTCTGTCGGATTTATCGGAGCCTATCTCGTCGGTTATGGCGAAAATGATATTGAAGCCCGATTTATCGGAAAAGCTTCTTGCGGTTGATATGATGTCCTGTTCCTCGGAGGGAGTAAGATAATTATAGTCGTCGAGGATTTTTACCTTAGGCTTTCCGGGAATATCCTCGCCGATAGGTCCCTTCGGTATATCCTCGGGGGAGATTCCTGTTACTGCTGTGTTTTCCTGCGAACCTACATCATAATAGTATTCGATTTTTTCTACGAATAAAAGGCAGGCGGACTTTAAATCCCTTTCGCTCCATTCATTATGTATAGCGGTAAAAATATCGGCAAGAACAGCTCTGTTATAATAGCTTTCGCATTGACCATGTACCGGGGCATAGTCGTACTTTGTATCATTATTTATAAAGAGTAGTATTCCGTCTGAGCCCTCGCCGCAGAGTGCATTATACATATTCTCCGAAAAAAGTATCGCCGCCTCGTCGGATTTATCATCACCGATATCGTCGGTTATAACGATAGCTACGTTAAAGCCCGAACGCTTTGCGAAGCTGTCCGCCGCAAAGAGAATCTCGTCCTCCTCCTCGGTTGACAGAGAATCGGAGACGTCGAGGAGCTGTACCGCTGTGCTGTTGTATGTATTTACGATCTCTTCTTCCGCACGGCTTGGGAGAGTGAGGATACTGCACATAAAAAGGGCGGCAAGAAGAGCAGCAAGCTTTTTTATCATAGCGAACCTCCCAGAATGAAGAGAATAAAGGCTCCGATTCCGAGAGCCAGGGGGATACCTACGGAGAAAAGCAGCACCTTAAGCTTATTATAGGGGATAATTCCGCCGAATTTTCCCGTCTGGCCGTTCATGGCGTAGTAGTACATCTTTCCCTTATAATTATAGGACATAAACCAAAGGGGGAGCATAGCGTATTTCCAGTTTATATTGGTGATTCTGAAATTCTTTGAAACGATTTCCGTTCTGCCCTTAACCTGAATGGTTTTAAGGAATTCGGCTTCTGCGCCCTCGGCGGCTCTTTGCATAATACGGGGATAGACCATTTCCTTTGTAACGTCGTATTTTTCTGCATTATGACCCGAGAGATAGCTCATATTGAAATCAAGGAGCTCGTCGTAATTAAAGGGCTCGATACTTTCCATAAGCATATCGTTCGCTTTCGAGGAGCCGTCCGCAGGGATACCGTGGAAAATAATGCTTCCGTCTCTTACGCAGCTTATTCTTTCCTCTCTTTTTACGATATAGTCTCCCGACCTTGTGGTTGAAAGGGTTTTAAATACGTCAACATTAAGATTACCCTCAACGGAGCAGTCAGCAAGCCAGTAGGGAACGTAAATGCCCTGTATTTTTTCAAGAGCTTCGGGAGCACCGAAGCCCTTAGCCATAAAGAATTTCTTTCCCTTTATCCAGAGGTCGAAGCCCTCTAACGCCTGTTCCTTTGTTTTCTTGAAGGGTATAATCTTATGGGGGCGGAATTCGCCGCTTAAGCGTCCCGAAAGGACTACGGGACTATGACAGTAATGGCATATTGCGGAGGCGGAAAGCTGTGAATCCGTCATAACCGCCGCGCCGCAGGAGGGACAAACATAAAGGCTGTTATTCTCGTTGAATTCGCTGTCATCTATATACTCGGTTTCCTGGGTAGGCTCACCACTGTCAATATAATCTATTTCTTGGAAAGATTTGTTCTTGTTTGCGGAAAGCATATAATCAATCTGTTCTTTTGTATGATAGTGCCCTCCGCAGTATTCACAGGCGAAATCCTGCGTTTCTACGCTGAAGGACAGCGGTGCGCCGCAGGAGGGGCATTTATAGGCTACTACATTGGTGTCCATTCATATTTCCTTTCCGTCAGTTGTGTTTCAGCAAGGACTTATAGAAGCCGAAGCTTTCCTTCTTAAGGGTTTCGATAATAGCGTCCTCAATATCACGTTCAAGACCGATACTTCTGATTTTGCGGTCGATAATGCTTTCCTTCCGCTCGTAATCCCTGCCCTTAGGGAGCCTTACGGATTTAATTGTTACTCCCGAATCGCCGTCATAAACCATAGCGTTAATCTCGTCCCCGGAGTCCAGCATTTTCGAAAGCCCGATAGGAACGCTTCCGAATAAGGCGTTGAACATAAGGCTTGCGGCGCATATTCCGTGAATACGGTCGCCCCTCATGGGCATACCTTGGGTAATCTGGAGATTTATAAGGAACTGTTCGAGGGAGGTGTAGTAGTTACTGCGTCCGAAGGAGAGGGTTATAGCGTCCGCTTCGCCGAGCCAGGCGGCGTTTGCGTCGGAAACCCCGGTCATCATAGTATTTATCGGGCAGATATCGAGAGGAAGGTATGAGCTGTCGTGATGAGCTTCGATAAGCTTAATAACGCTGTCGTCGGTATTCCCGAAAACTCCCGTAAGCCTTATCATAGAGATATTTTCGCAGTAATCCGAGGCGGTTATATACCGAAGGATAGCGTCGGCGCTGTATTCGTCGGCATTTGCTTCGATTATAATGCTCTGCATTTTGCTGAGCTTTTTGGTAATGCCCGAAAGTCCTGCAGGCAGGACGATATAGGCGAACTGTTTTTCACAGCACAGCTTTAAATCCGTAAGTCCCGATATACGAAGGATGAATTTCTCGGAGAAATCCTGTTTTCCGAGAGCCTTTGCGATATTGGCGTTAATTTCGATATAGTCTGCGCCGCAGGCGAATACAGCGTTACAGTATGCCATATATTCGTCGGCGCTTATGTTGTCCCTTACGGGCTGAAGATATGCAAGAGTTTTATCAATTAAGGCAGGTTTCATTTTTCTTTCCTTTTCGCATTTGTTGTATAGAACAATTATAACACAGGGAAAGGAATAATGCAATATTTTTTATGCTGTATGCAAATATTGTATTGACACAAAAGAAAAAGCAGGATATAATGTAGATAGTTTCCTATGGAAACGATAACATTTTAAAGGAACGGTAAATATTATGAATAAACCTATTGCACCCACACCGCCTATGGGCTGGAACTCCTGGAACACCTTCGGCTGGAACATCAATGAGGAGCTTATTAAGGGAATAGCCGATACAATGGCTGAATCGGGGCTTAAGGACGCCGGCTACGAGTACATAGTAATTGACGACTGCTGGAGCGAAAAGCAAAGAGACGAAAATGGCCGTCTCGTCCCCGATAAGAACAAATTCCCCAACGGAATTAAGGCGGTAGCCGACTATGTCCACTCAAAGGGACTTAAGTTCGGTATTTATTCCTGTGCCGGAACTCATACCTGCGCAGGCTATCCCGGAAGCTTCGAGCATGAATTCGTTGACGCAGAAACCTTTGCGGAGTGGGGCGTTGACTACCTTAAATATGATTACTGCTATAAGCCCGACTATATCCCCGGAGAAATTCTCTATAAGAGAATGGCTATGGCGCTTCGAAACTGTGGCAGGGATATCGTTTTTTCCGCTTGTAACTGGGGTAACGACGGGGTTTATAACTGGATAAGAGAATCGGGAGCACAGCTTTTCCGTTCTACCGGCGATATTCAGGATAACTGGGAATCCATAAAGAGAAACGCACTTTCTCAGATAGGCAACAGCTGCTACAGCGGCACCTACTGCTACAACGATATTGATATGCTGGTTGTGGGTATGCACGGAAAGGGAGATAACGAGGAGGTTCTTCGTGACTGTCTCGAGGGCTGTACCGATACAGAGTACAAGACCCATTTCTCTATCTGGGCAATTATGAATTCGCCCCTTATGATAGGCTGTGATATAAGAAAAATGAGCGAGAGTACGAAGAATATCCTTATGAATAAGGACGTAATCGCTCTTAATCAGGATCCTGAATGCCGCGGACCCTACTGCATAAAGCAGTGGAACAACCGCGACAACGTTATGACCCTAATAAAGCCTATGGTTGACGGAAGCTACGGTATTGTTATGTTCAACCTCGGGGATAAGAAGAGCGAAATGTCTCTCCAGTTCTGGGATATGGGACTTCCTTTTTCAAGCGGCAGAGGCTTAAGTATGTATAACTGCTGGACCCACGAGGAAGAGGGCGTTTTCACCGAGCGCTATGTAACGCAGGTTGAAAGCCACGACTGCGTAGTGCTCCGTGCAAGAGTGGTTAAGCTTTGAGCAGGTGCATGAACTGCGACAAGGAGCTTCTTTCCGACGAAATCGCTATTTATAAGAAGCTGGTGAACCGTGGCGCAGAAAGGTATCTTTGTATAGACTGTCTTGCGGAGTATTTTAAATGCAGCAGGAAGGCTATCGAGGATAAGATTGATTATTACAGGAAAAGCGGAGAATGTACGCTTTTCAGATAATACAAATAGACCCCGACGGAAATCGGGGTCTTGTTTGTTGCGGCGACTATCGGAGTATTGAAAAATTTCGACAAAAATGGTACAATTTGTTCGTAGGGAACACGTTGGAGTTTTTAGAGGCGACCATAAAAAACGGCTATTACAACCATTTACGCAGTTGCAATAGCCGATATTTTTTGCCGTTTTACCTTATCTTACCGTACTTCCGTTAGGAATATCCCCGTCAACGAAGATAACCCTTACGTCGTCCCCTGCGTCACAGGCTAAAAGCATACCCTGACTTTCCTCGCCGCAAAGCTTCGCAGGAGCAAGGTTAGCCACGAAGATAATCTTCTTTCCGATTAAGTCCTCGGGCTTATAGTAGTTGGCGATGCCGGAAACTATCTGGCGGCCGTCACGACCGTCGTCAACCTGAATTTTCAGAAGCTTCTTCGCCTTAGGCATTTTCTCACAGGCGGTAATTTCGCCTGTTCTCAGTTTAACCTCGGCGAACTGCTCGATTTTAATAATATTCGCCTTGTCTAAGTCCTCGTCCTCTTTATATTCCTTAGCGGGCTTAAGTAAAGCGTTAAGCTCCTCAATTTCCTTTTCAACATCAATACGGGGGAAGAGAACCTTACCCTTCTCTACGGTTACGTTTTCGGGTAGTACGCCGAAAATACCTGCCTTTTCGTAGATTACGGCAGATTCGTCAGCGCCGATCTGCTTCCATACCTCGGGCATGGTGTTGGGCATAAAGGGAGAAAGGAGAGTAGAGCAGATACGGATTGTTTCAAGAAGGTTGTAAAGAACCGTAGCCAGTCTCGGCTTGTTTGCTTCGTCCTTAGCCAGTACCCAGGGGGCAGTTTCGTCGATATACTTGTTTGCACGGGATACTACCTTAAAGATTTCCTCGAGAGCCTTCGAAAGCTGTGCGTCGCCGATGTTCTTTGAAACAGGCTCACAAAGCGCCTTCGCCATAGAGATAAGCTCGTCGTCAAAATCTCCTGCCATACGGTCGGAGGGGAGAGTACCTCCGAAATACTTATCCACCATAGCAACGGTACGGGAAACCAGGTTGCCCAGGTCGTTAGCCAGGTCGGTATTTATTCTTCCTATCATAATCTCGTTGGAGAAATTACAGTCGGAGCCGTAGGGCATATCACGGAGAATCTGATAGCGTACAGCATCAACGCCGTAACGTTCTGCAAGAACAAAGGGGTCGATAACGTTGCCGATGGATTTACTCATTTTCTGACCGTTGAAGTTTATCCAGCCATGACCGTAAAGTCGCTTAGGGAGCGGTAAATCCAGCATCATGAGGATTGCGGGCCATACGATAGAATGGAAGCGTACGATTTCCTTGGCAGTCATGTGCATATCCGCAGGCCAGTATTTTTCGAAATCGTTATAGGCGTCGTTTTCGTAGCCTAAAGCGGAGATATAGTTCGAAAGAGCGTCAACCCATACATAAACAACATGACCCTCGTCGAAATCTACGGGAACGCCCCAGGTAAAGGTTGTTCTCGATACGCAGAGATCCTCGAGACCGGGCTTAATGAAGTTATTTACCATTTCGTTTACACGGCTCTTGGGCTGGAGATAGTCGGTTTCGGTGAGGAATTTTTCAATTTTGTCGGCGAAGTCGGAAAGACGGAGGAAATATGCCTCCTCGTCGGCTTCGATAACCTCTCTTCCACAGTCGGGGCACTTTCCGTCCACAAGCTGGGATTCTGTCCAGAAGCTTTCACAGGGGGTGCAGTATTTGCCTGTGTATTTGCCCTTATAGATATAGCCCTTATCGTAGAGAGTCTTGAAAATCTTCTGAACTGATTTTACGTGGTAGTCGTCGGTAGTTCTTATATAGCGGTCGTAGCTTATACCCATGGTTGCCCAAAGGCGTTTGAAGTTATCTACGATAGGGTCAACGTATTCCTTGGGGGTAACGCCCTGTTCCTTCGCTTTAAGCTCGATTTTCTGGCCGTGCTCGTCTGTACCCGTAAGGAACATTACGTCGTAGCCCTGCATCCTCTTGAAACGGGCTATGGTATCACAGGCTACGGTTGTGTAGCAGTGACCGATATGGGGATTACCCGAGGGGTAATAAATCGGGGTAGTTATATAGAATTTTTCGCTCATAAAAATTTCCGCCTTTCTTATAATTGCAGTAAAAAACTGTAAAAATTCTAATTGAAATCCATTCAATTATACCATAAATAGGTATTTTTGGCAATATGTTAAAAAAAATCCAAGAAAAATTTACATTTTTCACATAAAAGACTTGATTTTTTTTGTGTTTTCTATTAAAATATAATGTGTGAGTATGTAGGAGTCTGCATAGGGGTCACAGCGTCACCTTTTTGTGAAGAGCAACAAAGCCCCTGCGGATAAAACGGCAGAATGCCAACGACGAAAGGATAGGTCAGATTATGTCAAACAGATTATTTCAGGGCGTAGTTCATCAGATGAGAGACACCATAGGCAGAGTTATCGGCGTTATCGACGAAAACGCAACGGTAGTAGCCTGCAGCGAGCTTTCAAGAATAGGAACCTCCAACGATTTCTTTTCTATCGAGTTCGGCGAGTCCCACGATATTTTTATCCGTGACGGATATACATATAAGCCCTTCGGCGTTCATGTAAAGCCCGATTATGCGGTTTTCGTAGAGGGTACCGACGAAATCGCAGGCAAATACGCTTCTATCCTCGCTATCTCCCTTTCAAGCATCAAGCAGTATTACGATGAAAAGTACGACAGAAATAACTTCGTTAAGAATATTATTCTCGATAACGTTCTCCCCGGAGATATAAGCATTAAGTCAAGAGAGCTCCATTTCAACGCTGATATCAACAGAGTTGTATTCCTTATCAATATCGTTGCTACCAACGACGTTTCCGCTTACGACGTAATACAGAATCTTTTCCCCGATAAGAATAAGGATTTCGTTTTCAACATTACCGAAAGCGATATTGTTCTCGTTAAGGAGATAAAGAACAATATCGACGTAAAGGATCTTGAAAAGCTTGCACGTTCCATTTCCGACACCTTACAGACCGAATTCTTCACTAAGGTAAATATCGGTATCGGTACTCCCGTTGTGGGCGTTAAGGATCTTGCACGTTCCTTCAAGGAGGCGCAGATAGCTATCGAAGTAGGTAAGGTATTCGACACCGAAAAGAATATCGTAAGCTACGATAACCTCGGTATCGCAAGACTTATCTATCATCTCCCCACAACCCTCTGTGAAACCTTCCTTAAGGAGGTATTCAAGAAGGGCTCTATCGAATCCCTCGACCACGAAACCCTGTTCACAATCCAGCGCTTCTTCGAGAACAACCTCAACGTTTCCGAAACCTCGAGAAAGCTCTTCGTTCACAGAAATACCCTCGTTTACAGACTTGACAAGATCAAGAAGCTTACCGGTCTTGACTTAAGAGAGTTCGACCATGCGATTATCTTTAAGATTGCGCTTATGGTTAAGAAATATCTTTCCGTTGACCCTGTTAAGTTCTGATAACGTAAGGTTATAAAATAGTAGAAAGTACGAGGCGGCATTATTCTGTCCGCCTCGCAGACTGTTTATACGGGAAACACGAAAAGGGGCTTTTATGGCAGAATGTTGCCCGAAAAAGTCGATTTTCCACGGGAAATAGCGTAAAGCGGCAGTTTTCCGTTTCCTGTTTGTTATTTTTTGAAGGTGATATAATGGTAGAATTGAAAAACGTCGATGTGCATTACGACGACGGCGTAAAGGGCGGCGTTGACGCTCTTAACGACGTAAATTTAAGAATAAACGACGGCGAGTTCGTCTTTATCGTAGGTAACAGCGGCGCGGGTAAAAGTACCCTTTTAAAGCTTTTAACAAGAGAAATTCAGCCCACAAGCGGCAGAGTTTTTGTAAACGGATATAATCTTTCGAAGCTAAGAAACAGGAAGCTCCCCACATTCAGGCGCTCCCTCGGCATGATATTCCAGGATTTCCGTCTTATTCCTACTCTTACCGTTTATGAAAACGTGGCTTTCGTTTTAAGAGTAATCGATAAATCCAAGAAGTACATAAGACAGCGTGTGCCTTATGTGCTTAATCTCGTTAAGCTGGGGGATAAGGCTAAATGCTATCCCGGACAGCTTTCAGGCGGCGAGCAGCAGCGTGTGGCTATTGCAAGAGCCTTTGCCTGCGACCCGAAAATTATTATTGCGGACGAGCCTACGGGTAATATCGACCCGGAGCTTTCCTACGAAATAGTAGAGCTCCTTAAGGATATTAACGAATGCGGAACTACCGTAATAATGGTAACTCACGAGCATAATCTCGTAAAATATTTCGGCGGCCGCCTTATAAATTTAAGGGACGGCTCGGTAGCTTACGACAACTATATTGAAGGCGAGGGGGACGAAATCTATGAGGATGAGTAATTTCGGCTACCTCGTAAAAAGAGGTGTAGGCTCCGTATTCAAAAACGCTATGATGTCAATAGCCAGCTTCTGTGTGCTCCTTGTTAGCCTTTTACTTGTGGGGCTTTCGGTTTTACTGGCGGTAGATATCGGCGTTGTACTTTCGAACATTGAGGAAAAGAACGAAATCGACGTTTATGTTTACGGAGACGTTGAGCAGAGCGTTCTTACCCATATTACCGACGCAATCAACAACAACCCAAATACCGACGGCGTTGTTTTCTATTCGAAGGACGAGGCGTGGGCAGATAAGCAGGAGGAAATGCCCGAAATGGCAGAGCTTTTCGAGTATCTCCCTGAAAATCCTATGCCCCATACCTTCCGTGTAACCGTTTCGGATATCTCCTATATAAGCCAGACGGCAGAGGAATTCGCAACAATAGAGGGTGTTGAAAAGGTTTCTGCTCCCTACGACTTCGCCTCCGCCCTCGTTAATATCCGTT
>JAEDHF010000194.1 GCA_016297165.1 Oscillospiraceae bacterium
AAGTTGATGAGCAGACATTAATTATATTCATCAGGGAGATATGATATGAAAAACCTGCTGCGAAAAGAAATATTCTATCCTGTTCTTATTCTTTCCGAAATAGCTTTTATACTGATTGCAATATTTTTTCTTTCAAAAATAGTATTTATAAAAATACTGCTTATAGCTCTTTCGGTTATAGAAGTACTCCTTATTTCCGACTCCGAGGAATCCCCCTCCTTTAAGCTTTCGAAGATAGTATCTATCATTATTTTTCCTGTTTACGGCGGCGTTATATACTTTATTATCAGGAAAAAGCGTCCCGTTAGAAATACTGCCCTTTACAGAAAAAGAGACAAGGATATTACCGCTTCTTACCTTATAAATATGGGCTTTAAAGCCTTTTCCCCCGAGGGCAGCCGCTATTTTCCCGACGGAGAGTCGCTTTTTGAGGAAATGCTGGATAGAATAAATACTGCAAAAGACTACATCTATATCGAATTTTTCATAATAGCCGAGGGAAAGGCTCTTGACAGGCTGATTGAAGCGCTTAAGATAAAAGCTTCGGAAGGCGTTAAGGTAAAAATCATAATTGACCACATGGGCTCCCTTTTCGTAAAACCGAAGAATTTCATTAAGGAAATGATGGGCTGTGGAATCGAATGCAGACAATTTAACCCGATAAATCCCCTTAAGCTTAACAGGCTCAATCTCCGTGACCATAGGAAAATCCTCGTTGTTGACGGGGAATACGCTTTTACCGGTGGCATAAATATAGCCGACGAATATATGAATTATAAGCTTCGTTTCGGAATCTGGAAGGATACGGGAGCTATGGTATGCAGTAAAGCCGCAAAAGCCTTTTCTGTTATGTTCGAGGATATGTGGAAGGCTATAGGGGAAAACCGCCATTATGAACAGCGTAAGGAAAGAGAAGCCGTTATCCTGCCCGATAAGTCCTTCTGTATTCCCTTTTTCGACAGTCCCTTCGACGATATAAAGCTTAGTCTGAGCCTCTACCTCTCTCTTATATATAATGCCGGTAAAAGTATTTATATTACTACTCCCTATCTGGTATGCGACGACGAGGTGCTTAATGCCCTTAAAACCGCCGCCGCTTCGGGAATTGACGTAAAGCTTATTCTCCCCGGCATTCCCGATAAAAAGCTTATAAATATAATAACGAAAAGCTGTTACCCTACCCTTATGGAAAGCGGCGTAGAAATCTATGAGTATAGCGAGGGCTTTATCCATTCCAAAACTATTGTAACCGACGAGGATAAAGCGGTGGCAGGAACAGTAAACCTCGACTACCGCTCGATGTCCGAAACTCTTGAATGCGGCTGTTATTTCGTAAAATGCAGCGCTGTTGAGGAAATTTGCAAGGATTTTACAGGCACACTTGCCGAATGCAGGAGGATTTTCCCTGAAGAAAGCAGGGAAATACCCTTTATTGGTAAAGTTGCACGAGGTTTTTTGAAACTTTTTGCTCCGCTTATGTCACTGCTACAAATTTTACAAAAATGGTTTTTTAAGTCGATTTACTACTTGAAATTAGTCCTAAAAGCGGTTATAATCTAAGATGTGTAAAAGTGATGAAAAAGAATTAAAAAAGAACAATCAGGAAAATTTCAGGAGTAAAAAATGGATATTTTCAATTTACTGTCGCTTCTTGGCGGTCTTGCGCTGTTCCTTTACGGTATGGACCTTATGGGCAAGGCTCTGGAAAAAAAGGCGGGCGGAAAGCTTAAAACCATTCTCGCCAACTTTACCTCCAACAAGTTTAAAGGCTTTCTTCTCGGCTTCGCCGTAACTGCTGTTATTCAGTCCTCCTCCGCAACTACGGTTATGGTTGTAGGCTTCGTAAACTCCGGTCTTATGACGCTGGGACAGGCAGTCGGCGTTATCATGGGCGCAAACCTCGGCACCTGCGTTACCTCGTGGATTCTCTCCCTTACGGGAATATCGGGAGGCGATATTTTCTGGCTTAAGCTTTTAAAGCCCGAAACCTTTACCCCTGTTTTCGCTTTTGTTGCGATAATTATGCTGGTTGCCTTCAAGAACAACTCCAAAAAGCAGGATACCGCAACTATTTTTATCGGCTTCGCTATACTTATGTACGGTATGGAATTTATGTCCTCCTCTGTTTCGGGGCTTAAGGACGTACCTGAATTTACCGAAATCCTTCTCTTCTTCTCCAATCCTTTCCTCGGCGTACTGATTGGTGTTGTCCTTACGGCAATTATCCAGTCCTCCTCCGCCTCCGTCGGCATTCTACAGGCGCTTTCAATGACGGGTAAGGTAAGCTATGCTACCGCTTTCCCTATTATTATGGGTCAGCATATCGGTACCTGTATCACAGCCCTTATCTCCTCCTTCGGCGCAAACAAGAATGCAAAGAGAGCAGCCGTTGTTCATCTGCTGTTCAATATTATCAGTACTATACTCTGTATAAGCTTATATCTTATAGTAACCTCTTTAGTCAATATGTCTGAGCTCATTAACAGTTCTGTTACCCCCTTATCCATCGCAGTAATCCATACTTCAACAATACTGTTCTCCATTATCGTTGAATTCCCTTTTTCGAAGTATCTCGAAAAGCTTGCCGGTCTTATCGTACGGGACGACAAGAACCCCAAGGACGAAGTTTTCGCACTTCTCGACGAACGTCTTCTTTCTACCCCCTC
>JAEDHF010000195.1 GCA_016297165.1 Oscillospiraceae bacterium
CGTACCAGCCGGGAAGCCCGGCACCCAAAACAGCCCGATAACAAGCTCCGTGTAATCTATAGTATATTTCTTCCGAGAAAAGTAATCATATATATAAAGTCTGAATGCCTACCACACCCTTACCGTGGTCGGTGTTTTTTTGTGGCATACGGCGTAGAGATTCGAACGCACCGGGTTCAGAATCGCATCAGGCGTACCAAATATCAAACCCCGATAAACCGCATAGTAATGCGGCATATCGGGGTTTTTGCTTTGCTGATTTCTAACTGTTGGATTGGATAAACAAGGATAAATAAGGATAAAAAATGCATTTCAGGTTGTCAAAAAAGTTGTCAAACTAATGCCGTTATCCTACCTCATCGGAAATAAAAGTGTCAAGTTTTGCGGTGCTGTTCTTTTTGTGTTCCTTGTCGAGGTGCGTATATATTTCAAGCGTGTAATCTGCACTTTGTTGAGCTCCGCCGTTAATAAGAATTGCATATAGATGAAATTATTTAAAGGTGGAACCGACAGCGGGGTCGCCCCGCAATTCCCATAGGTCGAGCAGTTCACATATTCACATACAGCCGCACCCACCATCGAGTGCGGCTTTACCTTTATGCTATATCTTAATCCTGATGTTGTAACAGGTAAACAATTTTTGAAAGCAGTAAGATTTAGTGATAGCGGGAAGATAGACCCCGACAATAAAATGGAGATTTATATAAAAGAAAAGACATAATAATCCTTGTATTATCTAAAGCAATTATTTGGCTACAAATCGGCTACACTTTTTTAATCCAATATGCAAAAACAGGACGGCAACCATAGTAATTGCTGTCCTGTTAATTTTCGTGAGATAGCAGCTCAAAACCGCTTGTTTATTACTCTTCCGAAACAGATTTCGGTATCAAAACGGTATCAGAGAGCCGATTAAAGCTCGTAAAACCGCATTGTTATGCGGATATTTCGAGGGCAGCGATTATTCCCACTCAATCGTTGCCGGAGGCTTACTCGTAATATCATAACAGATTCTGTTAATTCCGTTAACCTCGTTTATTATTCTTACGCTTGCCTTTTCAAGAACATCGTAGGGAATTCTTGCGAAGTCGGCGGTCATAAAATCGCTTGTTGTTACAGCTCTCAGCGCCAGCACATAATCGTAGGTTCTGCCGTCGCCCATAACGCCCACGGAGCGCATATCGGTGAGCACTGCGAAATACTGATTTATGCTTCTGTCGAGCTTAGCGTTAGCGATTTCTTCTCTGAAAATAAGGTCGGCATCTCTGAGAATTTCGAGCTTTTCTCTTGTAATCTGACCGATAATTCTGATGGCGAGACCGGGACCGGGGAAGGGCTGCCTCCAGACGAGATAGTCGGGGAGTCCGAGCTCTGTTCCGAGCTTTCTCACCTCATCCTTAAAGAGCAGTCTCAGCGGCTCGATAATCTCCTTGAAATCCACGTAGTCAGGCAGTCCTCCTACGTTGTGATGGGATTTTATAACGGCGGCATTTCCAGTTCCGCTTTCGATTACGTCGGGGTAGATAGTACCCTGCACAAGGTAGTCAACCTTACCGATTTTCTTTGCCTCTTCTTCGAAAACGCGGATAAATTCTTCGCCGATAGTCTTACGCTTTACTTCCGTATCAGAAACGCCCTCAAGCTTGCCGATGAAGCGGTCTGCTGCGTTAACTCTTATGAAGTTGATGCCCATATCGCTGAATGCAGCCTCAACCTCGTCGCCCTCGTTCTTTCTCATAAAGCCATGATCCACGAAAACGCAGGTCAGCTGTTTTCCTACAGCTTTTGCGAGGAGTGCGCAGGCAACGGAGCTGTCAACGCCGCCTGAAAGTGCAAGAAGAACCTTACCGTCGCCGACCTTGCTGCGTATTTCCTGAATTGTGGTTTCTGCGTAGCCCTTCATTGTCCAGTCTTGTTTGCAGCCGCATACCTTTAAAAGGAAATTGCGGAGCATATCAACGCCTTCCTCGGTGTGATTAACCTCGGGGTGGAATTGAGTGCCGTAGAATTTCTTTTCGGGATTTTCGATTGCGGCGTAGGGACATTTATCGCTGTGCGCAGTAGTACGGAAGCCTTCGGGAAGCTCTTCTATATAGTCGTTATGGCTCATCCATACGATAGAATCCTTTTTAAGGCCGTCGAAAAGTGGAGAGGAGTTATCGAAGGTGCATTCCGTTCTTCCGAATTCGGCGCTTTTGTTTGCGTTCGCCTTTCCGATTACTCCGTGAAGCCCGTAAACCATGAACTGTGCGCCGTAGCATATACCTAAAATCGGTACTCCGAGGGTAAAGATTTCTTCCGACATACGAGGAGCGTCGTCGAGATAAACGCTGTTGGGTCCGCCGGTAAAAATGATGCCCTTAGGGTTTTTGCCTCTGATTTTTTCGATAGGCGTTGTGTAGGGGATTACCTCACAGTAGATATTCTGTTCTCTGACTCTTCGGGCAATAAGCTGATTATACTGTCCGCCGAAGTCAATAACAAGTATCAGCTCATGACCGCTTTGTTCATTTCCTGTCATATTGTATATCCTTTCTTTATGTTTGAGATTGTTCTTGCGAGCCTGTATAGCCATGATGATATGCCTGCAAAAATAATTGTAGGTCGCCTCTAAAAACCTATGTCGTTTATATGTGCTGTGAATTTAGTTGTAAGA
>JAEDHF010000040.1 GCA_016297165.1 Oscillospiraceae bacterium
CTTTTTAGCTGCACTTTTCGGGTCAGGTCTTGAAACGCATCTCTTTGAAAGAACGGGTATAACTGAATTTGCCCCGAGCTCAACCGCCTTCTGCACTATAAAATCAAGCTTATCGGATTTCGGCACACACTGAAACAGTCTTACATCAACATCGGGCTCAGCTTCATTAGGCTGTTTATCAAGAATTTCAAGCTCAACCCCATTCTTATCACAGAATACTATCCTACCGAGATAATCCGTGCCCTTTCCGTCGCATATAACCGCAAGATCACCCGGCTTCATCCGAAGAACCTGGAATATGTGAACAGCGTCCGATCCCGAAACTACGGCTCTTTCACCAATATTATCCGTAAAAAAGCGAGGATATCTCCACCTTTCGATTTTTTCGGTTGTAATCGTCTTTTCAAAGCTTTCGTTTAAAACCATACTCCTGCCTCTCAATCAAATATATTGACATTTTTGATTCTGTTCATAAGTCTGTCTGTTGTATAAAAGCCGTCGTAGATGCTTTCGCCTTTTGCATAGAAATCCTTTCCGTGCCCCTTTATATAAAGGTGTGTGACTTCATGAGCTACCGTATATTCCACGAATTCCAAAGGAAGTTTTAACAGCAGTATATTGAAGGTAAAACGCCTGCTCTTCAGGTTACAGTTTCCCCACTGACTTTTAAGCAGCTTTATGGATACAGAAAAAGGTTTCCCGTCATAGCTCAGTTTTTTCAGATATTTATTAAGCAAATCCGGGAAAAGCTTAACTCCCTCCGAGCCCAAAAAACTGTAAATAAGGCTCTTCTTCGTTTGTTCATCTAAATCGCCATCTGTGAACAATACGATTGAATCATCGGCAATTTTATAATCCCCGCTTTTTCCCTTTTCAAAATGCAGTTTTCTCTCTTTTCCCAGAAATATCAGACAATCGTCGATCTTATTTTCAGAATTCTCCTTGATTCGCTTTGCAACATTCTCCTTAATCCATGCGGCTTTTTCTGACACAAAGAAGTCGATATCTCTTTTTGATACATAATAGGGGGCGCTGACGAGAACATTTCCTTCGTCGCTTATTCTTATGCGTATATTCTTCATACCTCTTTTTCGCGTCAGAATATAATCCATAAATACTCCCTACACTAAATCCGCCGCAGGAAAATTCCTGCGGCAGAAAAATCAATATTTATCATCACGAACATCAACAAATTCAGCACTGTCGTAGCTTACCGGAGGATTAGACGAAGCGACAGGCTTCGCAGCTGCAGCAGTGTGCACAGGCTCACTCTTAACAGGCGGCACGGGCTTCGGTTTAACTTCGCTTACGGAAGGAGCAGTCGGCTTAGACTCGCTTCTGACCGGTGTAGTACGCTTAACCGGCTCGGTTTGAGGCTTTGCGGTGGTCGGTTCGGCAATAGTCTGCTTCTTTGTTTCGAAGCCCTTTACTGTACGTTCGGGACTACTTTTTATTACAGGCTGAGGCTTTTCAGCAGGAGTATCCTTCTTTTCGGCTTTTACAACGCTTTTCTTCGAGGATTTATCCTCCTTGAGCATATTTATCTTCTTCTGAAGCATTTCGGAGGACTCGCTGAGCTTGGCTGCCGAGTCGGAGCATTCCTTTGCAACAGAGCTGGAATTCATAACTACCGAGCTTATCTGTTCAATACCTATATTAACCTGTGAAATAGAGCTGGACTGCTGTTCACAGGCGCTTGAAATTGTGAACAATCCCTTATTTATCTCGCCGTTGATTTCTGCGATATTCTTAAATGTAAGGGCTGTTTCCCTTGTTTTTGCTGAGCCTACCCGTACGCTTTCGACGCAGCTCATAATAAGATTGTTGGTTTTCTTTGCTGCTTCCTGAGATTTCGTAGCAAGGTTCTTGACTTCTCCGGCTACAACCGCAAAGCCCTTACCTGCTTCTCCTGCACGAGCCGCTTCAACAGAGGAATTGAGAGCGAGTATATTCGTCTGGAAAGCGATATCCTCGATTACCTTAATAAACTTGGCTATTTCGTCGGTAGAGCTGCTGATTTCGTCCATAGCCTTAAGAAGCTCATCCATTTTAAGGGTACCGCTCTCAACCTGCTTCATGGCAGCCTCTGCGTTTTCGGAGGCGTGCTGTGCATTCTTTGCGTTTTCGTCAACAGCGGACTTAATCTCGTTAATAGAAGCGGAAAGCTCCTCTAAGGTTCCTGCCTGCTCGGTAGTGCCCTGTGTAAGCGTAATCGTTGCCGATGAAACAACCTCGCTTCCGCGACTTACTTCGTCGATATCCTTTGAAAGGGAATTTATCGCACCTGTCATTGTCAGCACGAACCGCTTGATACTACTTGCGAGCTCGTCCTTATCGTCGAATTCATTCACTGCACCTATATCGGCGGCAAGAATTCTGTCAACTATTTCCTTATTCTTTCTCTCACGCTGAAGAGCTGAATCCATTTTCTTCTTTAAGAGGCTCATTTCTTCGGTTTCGCCGTCAGACAAAGAAGCGGCAGAAGTATCATTCAGAAAGCTTTCAATAGGCTTAGTGACATTTTTCTGCAAAAGAGAGTATATGTAGCCTGCTGCACCGCAGGAAAGAGCTATTCCGAGAACAGCAGCAATAATCAAGGGTGCTCCGCTTACTGATAAAAGGCTCATAACAAGCACTATGAGGGCAGGAACAGCGCCTGCGCACGCCATTAAAATAACATATTTCAGCATTACGCCATTCAGTTTCTTTTTCACGGTCATACCTCCGCAAGTACATCTTTGTAATATTTTAACATATTTTTAAAAATTTGTCTATAGTTTTTTAAACTATTTCTAAAAAAAATATTACTGCGTCATCATCGCCGTAATAGCCCTTTCTCACAGAGATCTCCTTAAAGCCTGTTTTTTCATAAAGCCGACGGGCAGGAACATTTTTTGACCTTACCTCAAGAAACAGCTTTATAGCTCCTTTTTCACGACATTTTCCAATAAAATCAAGCAGAAGCCTTTCTCCGTAGCCTTGTCCCCTTTTTTCGGGAGAAACAGCAATTCTGTACAGCTCGCCCTCGTCAATAATTACTGTTCCGAAGGCGTAGCCGGTTATCTCGCCGTTATCCTCAGAAACCGTACAGGCACAGTTTTCATTCAACAGCTGATTCTTAACCGATTCCTCGGTCCACGGGTCTTCGAAGCAAGCCTTCTCAAGCTCGTATATCCTTTCATAAATTTCCATCAGTGCGCCTCATACCAGCTTTCTCCACACTTTGCGTCAACAGTAAGAGGAACGGAAAGCTGTACTGCATTTTCCATTTCCTCCCGAAGAATTTCCGCAACCCTTACGGCAATATCCCTTCTCGCTTCAACGATAAGCTCGTCGTGAACCTGTAGTATAAGCCTTGCGTCAAGATTTTCCTTTTTAGCCTCTCATACACCTTAATCATAGCAAGCTTTATTATATCGGCGGCAGTACCCTGAACAGGGGTATTCATCGCAATTCTTTTTCCGACAGCCTGAATATTCTTGTTGCTTGCGGAAAGCTCGGGAATATAACGTCGGCGCCCCTTCATTGTTGAAACATAGCCGTTTTTCTTAGCAAACTCAACAGTTTCGTTCATATATCGGTCAACACCTGAATATTTTGCAAGATATGCCTTAATATACCTGTCCGCTTCAGCAACGGAAACACCTATATCCTTTGAAAGAGAAAATGCGCCGATACCGTAAACAATGCCGAAATTGACCGCCTTTGCGCTTCTTCTCATTTCAGGCGTTACCCATTCAACAGGCTGATTGAAAACCTGTGAAGCGGTAACGGTATGGATATCCTCGCCGCTCTTAAATGCATCAATCATATTCTTATCATCGGATATATGCGCAAGAATCCGAAGTTCAATCTGTGAATAGTCTGCGTCCACAAGGACATAGCCCTCCTTCGCAGTAAAAAAGCGGCGGAACTCCCTGCCCCTTTCGGTTCTTACGGGGATATTCTGAATATTGGGCTCTGCGGAGGAAATGCGACCTGTTCGGGTTTCGGTCTGCTTATAGGTGGTATGGACCCGTCCGTCCTCGCCGATTTCCTTAAGAAGTCCTGCGGCATAGGTTGAATTCAGCTTTGTAACAGCCCTGTAATTCAGCACAAGCTCGATTATCGGGTCTTTTCCGATAAGGCTTTCAAGTACCTCGGCATTTGTCGAGTAACCCGTTTTCGTTTTCTTTCCGTAGGGTAGTCCCAACTTATCGAAAAGAATTGTTCCTAATTGCTTGGGAGATGAAATATTGAAGGGCTCGCCTGCGCAGATGTAGATTTGCTGTTCAAGCTCATCAGCCTCAGCGGTAAGCTTTTTTCCGAAGGCTTCAAGTGCCTCTTTATCAAGCCTTACGCCATCCCTTTCCATAGAAACAAGAACATAGGAAAGAGGGATTTCGATTTCGCTTAGTACGCCTTCCATCTCTTCCTCGTGTAGCCTTCCGCTTAGTCGGCAGTTAAGTGCATATACCGTTTCAGCCTGTTTTTCGGGGTCATAGATTGTACCGTATTCATTACAAAGGCGCTCCAGGCTGTATTCCGAAGAGCTAACATTAAGAAGATACGCCGCAAGAGTCGTATCAAACACCACATTCTTAATTTCCACTCCTGTTTCTGTAAGCATAGCCTTTAGGTCAAAGGTTCTTTTCGGAGAGTTGTCCGTTAATACCTCGCTGTATCTTTCACGGGGTATTTCCTCGGAAATACCATTCTTATAGCATAAAAGCCTATTATCAGCATAGATAAAATCGGGTATTTCCTTCGAAAGCTCGGGAACTTCCTCTTTTTCAGCCTTTTCATTTTCGGCTTTAGCGGCAGAAACTGCGGCATTGTTTATAGCTTCCAAGGAAACGTTCAGCTTCTTTAACAATGTGAACATTTCCAATTCGGTAAGTATTTCTGCCAATTCTGTTTCATTGGGAGCCTTAAGCTTATAATGCTCGATATCGGTATCAATAGGCGCAGATTTCGATATAGTACCGAGAAAATGGCTCAGCCTTGCGCTTTCCTCGCCCTTAATAAGCTTTTCTCGTACTGATTTTGTTACTTCTATACCTTCTATATTCTTGTATATTTCATCAATAGAATGGTATTTACCAATAAGAGAAAGAGCGGTTTTCTCGCCTATTCCGGGAACGCCGGGGATATTATCGCTGCTGTCTCCCATAAGCGCCTTTACCTCTATCATTTCTGGCGGAGTTACGCCGTAAACCTCCATAATCTTATCGGGGGTATAGAGCGTGTCCTCCCTATTTCCCGCAAGATTCACAAAAACCCTGTCGGTTATGAGCTGGAAGGAGTCCCTGTCGCCTGTGGCGATTATGCATTCGTCGCCCTTTTCGTGGCATACTGCACTTAGGGTTCCGATAATATCGTCGGCTTCAAAGCCCTCGCACTCGATTATTTCAATATTCAGCGCTTTAAGGATAGCCTTTAAATAGGGCATCTGCATATAAAGCTCCTCGGGCATACCCTTTCGCCCCGCCTTATACTCGCCGTACTCCTTATGTCGGAAGGTAGGCGCCTTTAAATCGAAGGCTACCGCAACACAGTCGGGCTTAAAGCCTCCCAAAAGCTTAAGATAAATATTGAAAAAACCGGTTAAGGCATTGGTAAATACGCCTTTTTTATTTGAAAGCAGTCTGATGCCATAAAAGGCTCTGTTGATGATACTGTTTCCGTCTATAACTAATAGCTTCATATACTGTACTTCCTTTTCCGATTATGGTATTATAATAACACATTTTTGGGATTTTTTCAACCGGATATAATTAGTTTTTTCATATCCGCCTGTTAATTCATATATTGCAGTCCAAATATTTCCAAGTTTTTCTCTTTTTTGATTTTTGACTATTGCAAAATTGGTAAAAATGTTATATAATAAATAAGTATGAATATCGCTATGAAAGGAATAATAAAAATGGCTGATAATAAAAAGAAGGTAAGCGCAATTACCTCTATGGATGAGGATTTTGCACAGTGGTACACCGATATTGTAAAAAAGGCAGAGCTTATCGAATATACAAGCGTTAAGGGCTGCATGGTTATCCGTCCCTACGGCTACGCAATATGGGAGAATATTCAGCGTATTCTTGACGGTATGTTCAAGGCTACGGGGCACGAAAACGTTTGTATGCCTATGTTTATCCCTGAAAGCCTGCTCCAGAAGGAAAAGGACCATGTTGAGGGCTTTGCTCCCGAGGTTGCATGGGTAACAATGGGCGGCAACGAAAAGCTCGAGGACAGGCTTTGTGTAAGACCTACCTCCGAAACCCTTTTCTGTGAGCATTACGCAAATATCGTTCATTCCTACCGTGACCTCCCTAAGCTTTATAACCAGTGGGTTAGCGTTGTACGCTGGGAAAAGACAACCCGTCCCTTCCTCCGTTCAAGAGAATTCCTCTGGCAGGAGGGTCACACTATCCACGCTACTGCTGAGGAAGCTATCGAAGAAACCGAAAAGATGCTTAACGTATATGCGCAGTTCTGCGAAGAATCCCTTGCTATGCCCGTAATAAAGGGTAAGAAAACAGAAAGCGACAAGTTCGCAGGTGCAGTTTCCACCTACGCTATCGAGGCTCTTATGCACGACGGTAAGGCTTTACAGGCAGGCACCTCCCACTATTTCGGCGACGGCTTCGCAAAGGCCTTCGATATCCAGTATGCAGGCAAGGACAACAAGCTTACTTACCCCCATCAGACAAGCTGGGGCGTTACCACAAGACTTATCGGCGCAATCATTATGACCCACGGCGACGATAACGGTCTTGTTTTACCTCCTGCAGTTGCTCCCATTCAGGTAGTTATCATCCCTATCGCACAGCATAAGGAAGGCGTACTCGAAAAGGCAAACGAGCTTAAGGAGAGACTTGTAAAAATGGGCTTAAGAGTTAAGCTCGACGATAGCGACAACTCCCCCGGCTGGAAGTTCTCCGAATACGAAATGAAGGGTATTCCCGTACGAGTTGAAATAGGCCCTAAGGATATGGAAAGCAACCAGTGCGTTATCGCAACCCGTCATAACGGCGAAAAGGCATTTGTTTCTCTTGACGAGCTTGAAGCTTCCGTTGAAGCTAAGCTTAGGGAGGTACACGACGGACTTTACGCTAAGGCTCTCGAGAACCGTGAAAAGCGTACCTATGCATGCAAGACTATCGACGAAATAAATAATGCATTAACCGAAAAGGGCGACGGCTTTATTAAGGCTATGTGGTGCGGCGATGAAGCCTGTGAGGATAAGGTTAAGGAAGAAACGGGCGTTGGTTCAAGATGTATTCCTCTCGAACAGGAGCATTTAAGCGATACCTGCGTTTGCTGCGGTAAGCCTGCGAAGTATGAGGTTTACTGGGGCAAGGCATATTGATTTTACAAGCACATATATGATAACCCCCTTAGTTTTCATAACTAAGGGGGTTGTTCTGTAATATCGGTAGAACGAAATGATTTTCTTCATATATCACTTCATTTTAGCCTTTGAAGAAACCGAATGAGTACCGACTTTCATATCCTACAGATATATTTCCTCAAAAGCCTATATATTATGCCTTCTGTGCAAGAAGGGACGAATAATGATTTCTGAATTCGGTGAAGCTGTCGTTGTCAAGAGCCTCTCTGATTTTCTCCATAAGAGTATTATAGAAATAAAGATTATGCTGGACAGCAAGCCTGCCACCAAGCTGTTCTCCTGCCTTAAAAAGATGACGGACGTATGCTCTTGAAAAATTGCGGCAGGTAGGACAATCACACTGCTCATCAATAGGCTTATCGTCGGTAAGGTATTTTTCGTTTGTGATATGGGTAATACCGCTCCAGGTAAAAATAGTACCGTGTCGTGCATTTCTGCTTGGCATTACGCAGTCAAACATATCAACACCGCGATAAACGCCCTCGATTATGTTGGAAGGAGTACCTACGCCCATAAGATAACGGGGCTTGTTTACAGGAGCATAAGGCAGAACCGTATCAAGAATATGATACATAACCTCGGTAGGTTCGCCTACTGCAAGACCTCCGATAGCGTAACCGTCAAGGTCAAGCTCCGCAATCTCCTTCATGTGAGCAACACGCAAATCGTCGAAGGTAGCGCCCTGATTTATTGCGAAAAGGAGCTGTTTTTTATTTATAGTTTCGGGGAGAGAGTTAAGCCGCTCCATTTCAGCAATACAGCGCTTAAGCCAGCGTGTTGTACGGGCAACGGAATTCTTTGCATATTCATAGGTAGCAGGGTTTTCAACGCATTCGTCGAAAGCCATAGCTATAGTTGAAGCAAGATGGGACTGAATCTGCATACTCTCCTCGGGTCCCATAAAAATCTTGCGCCCGTCAACGTGAGAGTTGAAATATACGCCCTCTTCCTTTATTTTACGAAGCTTAGCCAGGGAGAAAACCTGAAATCCGCCGCTATCGGTAAGAATAGGCTTGTCCCAGTTCATAAACTTATGGAGACCGCCCATTTTATATACCACGTCGTCTCCGGGACGGACGTGGAGATGATAGGTGTTGCAAAGCTCAACCTGACATTTTAAATCCTTCAGGTCGGGGGATGAAATTCCACCCTTTATAGCGGCGGAAGTACCTACATTCATAAAAAAGGGGGACTGAATTTCGCCATGAGGTGTTTTAAAAATACCTCGGCGAGCGTTTCCCTCGGTTTTTAGCAGCTGAAATTCGCTGTTTCCCATTATATATTCTCCTTGCTTGTTCTTATTTCTTCGGTTATTCTAAGGCTGTTTTCCGTAACCTCACAAAGATAGAAAACTACCTCTACCCCGTTTTTTTCGGCATTTATAAGAGCTTCGCCGAATTCCTTATGGGTATTTATATTCGGTCTTACCTCCCTTATACCGTTCATTTGTATCACAAAGCCGACGGAGCAGATAAAACCATTTTCCGCCGCCCTTGAAAGCTCGTTAAGGTGCTTTACGCCTCTTTCGGTCGGCGCATCGGGAAAATATCCGATTCCGTCAATTTCAAGAGTACAGCCCTTTATCTCGGTAAGATAACGCTTACCGCCCTTTTCCATATAGAAATCAAAACGAGATTTTCCATAGGTAAATTCAGGCTTTATGAGATCGTAGCCCTGCCCCATCAGCCATTCAAGCGCCACCTTATTTGGAGCCATACTATCAATATTTATCCAGCCGAGAGAGCCTTTTTCTACTGCGATAAGGTCGTACTTCGTTTTTCGGACGGGATTATCCGAAGCCTCAAGAATAACGCTCCTCCCGGGGATTAAAAGCTCCTTACAGCGTCCTGTATTCTTGACATGGACGGTTTCTATCCTTCCGTCAAGCTCTACGTTGGCTATAAAGCGGTTGGGGCGGTTCAGAAACTTCGCCTTAATCGTATTCTTATAGATCATAATATCGCCATACTATCGCCGAAGCTGAAGAAGCGATAACGCTCCTTTATTGCTGTCTCGTAGGCGTTAAAGGTCTTTTCCTTACCGAGGAAGGCGCTTACGAGCATAATAAGCGTACTTTCGGGCAGGTGGAAATTCGTAATAAGTCCGTCGATAACCTTGAATTCATAGCCGGGATAGATAAAAATCCCTGTACTTTCGGTACAAGCCACTACCTCTCCATGAGCCTGTGCAGTTGCTTCAAGAGTACGGCAGCTCGTAGTTCCGACCGCAATTACTCTTCCTCCCCGCTTTTTACATTCAGCAATCTTTTTTGCTGTTTCCTCGGGAACGCTATACTGCTCAACGTGCATTTTATGGTCGAGAATATTTTCTTCCTTAACGGGTCGGAAGGTACCGAGTCCGACGTGAAGAGTTACGAAGGCGGTATCCACGCCCTTTTCCTTCAGCTTTCCGAACACATTGTCGGTGAAATGAAGTCCTGCGGTAGGTGCTGCGGCTGAGCCTGTTTCATGGCAGTAGATAGTATTGTATCTGTCCTTATCCTTAAGCTTTTCCGTTATATAGGGCGGTAAGGGCATCTGTCCTATCCTGTCAAGAATATCGAAGAAAACGCCGTCGAAATCGAATCTTACAATTCTGTTTCCATCGTCTATAACCTCTATAACCTCGGCGGAAAGCTCGTCAGAAAATTTAACTCTTGCCCCGACCTTAAGGCGTCTTCCGGGGCGTACAAGAGTTTCCCATGTGTTCCCTGTTTTCTGATTAATAAGCAAAAATTCACAGGGTACTCCCGTATCCTCCTTAACACCGAGGATCCTGGCAGGAAATACCTTTGAATCATTCATAACCAATAAATCTCCCTCACGGAGATAATCAGCTATGTTGTAAAACCTGTCATGAATAATTTCGCCGCTTTTACGGTCTATTTTCATAAGTCTGGAGCTGTCTCGGGGCTCTAAGGGAGTCTGTGCTATTAGCTCCTCGGGTAAGTCATAATAGAAATCGGATTTAAGCATTATTACCTCTGAAATAAAGTTCAGACCGTCGATATACCGTTATCATTCTGCGGCTTCGGCAGTCTTTTAATGTATGGCTATATTATTTGTTGCCTGTCTTTATAAGATTTTTTATCTCTTCTCTTGTGAAGCAGTATTTTTTATCGCAGAAATGGCAGCAGACCTCGGTTATTTCCTGCTCTTTTGCAAGACGGTTAAGCTCCTCGTTTCCGAGGCTCATAAGAATTTCCTCGGTACGCTCCCTGCTGCAGCCGCATTTATAGGAGGTTTCCCAGCTATCGAGAATATCTCCGCCAAGACCCTCGAGACCCTTAAGAGCTATATCCTCGCTGGTCATACCGCTTTCTATCATAGCAGTAACACTCTGCATATCACGTATATTTCTCTCGATTATATCAATGGCGGATTCGTTAATAGGAGGTACAAGCTGGATAATATAGCCGCCTGCCGACTTAATAGACCAGTCACGGTCAACAAGGACGCCAAGGGCGCAAACGGTAGGAATCTGCTCACTTACTGCATAATAGCTCGTAATATCCTCGGCAATTTCCCCCGAAACAATGGGAGTCTGTGTAGCGTAGGGCTCCTTCAGTCCCAAATCCTTTACAACGCCGAGAAAACCGTCCTTTCCCACATAGCCCGAAACATCAAGCTTTCCGTTTGGCTTAAGGGGCAGGTCAACTTGTGGATTTTCGGCGTAGCATTTTACATTTCCCATATAATCCGCCGCTACAACTATAGTTCCCGAAGGACCGCCGCCGTTTATCCGAAGTGTAAGCTTATCGTCCTCCCCTTTAAGCATAGCGCCCATAATGCAGCCTGCAGTAGCGAGACGTCCCATAGCCGCAGAGGCTACAGGGGTAGTTTTATGAATCCTGAAAATTTCGTTAACTATATCTGTAGAATTTATCGCCGAACAAAGTACGCTTCCGTCGGCAGATAAGGCTCTTACAATCTTTCCCAAAAATATCTTCCTTTCTTTTTCGTACTACTTCTTACGGGCTATAAAGGTAAGCTTTTCGCTTAAATCGGTGGGCTCGTTTTCCGTAAGGTATTCGTAACAAGCCAATACCTCGAAGCCTGTTTCAATGAGTAGCTTTTCTATGTCCTCTTTTTTATAGGCGGTTTCGGTAAAATCGTCGCTGTAGCGGTAATATACCCCTTCCCTTTCCTCAAAGAAGTCGAGATAAATGTCGGTAACTCCGTCGCCCCGGTATTCATTCTGCCACACGCAGTAAACCTCTTCGGTATCATAGACAAAGGTATTATCGCCAAGGATTTTCTCGTGCTTATAGGGAGTATTTACATCAAACATAAATAAAGCCCCGGGATTTGAAAACAGCGAAACCCTTGCGAAGGCTTCCTTTACATCATCAAGACTTTCAAGGTGATTTATGCTGTCGAGGGAGCATATAGTCCCGTCTATAGTGCCGTAAAGGTCCAGCTCGGTCATATCCTGGCAAAGATATTCGATACCCTCGTGGGACTTTGTTACGGCAATACTAAGCATTTCGGGGGATATATCCGTTCCGATAACGTCATAGCCCATATCTCTCAATACAACGGAAAGGCTGCCCGTTCCGCAGGCGAGATCGAGCATAATTCCTCTTTCACCGCCGAATTTAACGTTCAGCCCGTCATAATACTCCGCTAATTCCTTATAATCTATATTCTTCGTCAGGAAATCATAATATCCTGCAAAAGCTTCATATCCCATTAAATAACCTTATCCTCACGAAGGCGGTTGAATACGATATTGTAGCCGTCCTTACCACACTGGAGAGTACGGTTTACACGACTGATTGTTGCGGTGCTTGCACCTGTATAATCAACGATATCGGCGTAAACCTTATCCTCGATAAGAAGCTTTGCAACTACAAGGCGCTGCGAAATGGAAGCGAGCTCCTGAACAGTACATAAATCCTCAAAGAAGGCTTCGCACTCTTCAACCGTCTTAAGGCGAAGTATTGCTT